>JBJECV010000090.1:0-10599 GCA_051871435.1 Sodaliphilus sp.
ATAATTTGATTCACAAGGGCGGTCACATCGCTCACATTCACGGAGCCATCGGCGTTTACATCACCCACTCCTGCTGTTGCTGAAGTGGAAAATGCCGCCACACAAAGTGCAAAAAATAAAGTAATAATTTTTTTCATATACGAAGTAATTAAATTGGAAAATCACAAGCTATTTCTTTGGCGCAAAGATAAAATTAAAAATCAAAAAAAACAGCCATTTTTTTTAACTTGATGTTACATTATGCACATTTTGTAACATATTTCTCCATTTTTTTGAAAAAAACACCCATTTTTTCCACAGTTGCGGTTTGATGACAGTTGTTTCCTTTGTGGCATGAAACGAAGAAAAAAGTGGCTCAGTAGAAAAATAGTGGGGGAATTGGCCACACTTCTCCACAATTCAAAATAGGTAAAAGGTGCGAAGGATTGGCGAAACTGTGTCAAAGGTAATTTTTTTCGTATGGACGCGGCAGGCCGCGTTCACTTGTTCTTTGCGTAATTCCCTGATTATCGTAATGTTGGCCCTGATGCGGGAGGCCGCTCCCCTACTTATTTACTTTGATTTTCGACTTTCAAGGAGAAAATCTCTAACCAAGTGCGCAGCACGGCTAACCTTCAATTTGGTGTTTCGGAAGGTGTTGGTTAAGTGCTTGCCATCCCGGTATCTCCTTCTTTGAGGGATTTGTGGGGAGATGAATGTGGGATTGTGGAGGCTTTAGTAGTCCACTTTTGTTTTGGTGTAGCCGTGTTGGCGGCGGTATTTGCGTACGTCGCGGAAGAGGTCGGTGGCGTAGACGAAGTTGTTGAGGTCGTCGTTGTCTTGGTCGTAGATTTCTTCTTTGGTACCCACCCATCCTATGTGACCTTTATTCACGAACACAATGTTTTCGCCGATGCCCATCACGGAGTTCATATCGTGTGTGTTGATGATGGTGGTGATGCCAAATTCGTGTGTGATGTCCCAGAGGAGTTGGTCGATTACGATGGATGTTTTCGGGTCCAAACCCGAGTTGGGTTCGTCGCAAAAGAGGTATTTGGGGTTGAGTGCGATGGCTCGTGCAATGGCGGCCCGCTTTTGCATACCCCCGGAGAGCTCTGCGGGGTATTTATGCTCGCTGCCGGTGAGGTTCACGCGGTCGATGCAGAATTGTGCTCTTTCGATTTGCTGTTGGTGTGACAGGGAAGAAAACATCATCAGTGGGAACATCACATTGCCCATCACGGTTTCGCTGTCGAATAGGGCAGAGCCTTGGAAGAGCATACCGATTTCTTTGCGGATTTCCTTCATTTCTTTTCTGCCCATTTGTGTGATGTCGCGTCCGTCGTAAAGGATTTCGCCACGTTCGGGTTTGAAAAGCCCCACGAGGTTTTTCACCAACACGGTTTTGCCGGAGCCGCTTTGTCCGATAATGAGGTTCACCTTGCCATCGTAGAATTTGGCGTTGATGTTGAAGAGCACTTGTCGGGTGCCCCCGTCGAACGATTTGTCAAGATTTTTTACTTCAATCATAAGGATATGCTCTTCAAAGGGTTGTTACATGAGGAGGATTTTGGTGAGAATCACGTCGGAGATGAGGATAATGATGTTGCTCATCACCACGGCGTCGGTGCTGGCTTTACCCACCTCCACGGAGCCGCCTTTCACGGTGTAGCCATAGTAGGCCGAGATGCTGGAAATGATGAAACCGAACACGAGCGATTTGATGAGAGCGAACCACACATTGAATTGCACGAAGTCGGTTTGTATGCCATAAATATAGGTGTCGGGGTCGAGTATGCCGGTGAAGCACACAGCCCAACCGCCAAATAGTGCGGTGACCATGGTGATAACCACGAGAAATGGCATGATGGTGACCAAGCCCAGCACTTTGGGCATGATGAGGTGGTTGGCAGAGTTCACGCCCATGATGTCGAGTGCGTCGATTTGCTCCGTGACCCTCATGGTGCCGATTTCTGAAGCGATGTTCGACCCGATTTTGCCCGATAGAATCAAGCAGAGAATGGAGGATGAGAATTCCAGCAAAATGATTTCGCGTGTGGAGAAACCCACCGTGTAGCGTGGCAAGAGCGGGTTTTGCATATTGAGCTTAATGAGGATGGTGCACAAGCAACCAATGAACAGCGACACGATGAGAATGAGGGGGATGGAGTCGATGCCCAATTTGGATATTTCACTGAGATAGCGTCGGAAAAATTCTTTCCATTTTTCCGGTCGTCCAATGCTGTTCCACATCAGGGAGCAGTAGTTGCCAAATGCTTCTATACCTTTTATAATAAACATAATGTTGTTGTTACGAAGTAAAGCCAAGTGCAAAGATAGTGTAAGAAAATGAAATGATAGCACTTCGAATGTCACTTTGGCGAATTATGGACCAGCAATTCTCTCGAGCAAACCAATTTTATTGTGGCGGTTTAAGCCTTCGCACCACACCGCTCTTGTTCACTCCGGGCTTTGGGGTGTAGAGTTTCCGGGGTGCTGTAGCCACTTCTCGAGGTCCGCCTGCAATGGGCTTGGGGTTGAGTTTTGCCGGAGGGGAATTCAGTTGCTTCGAGATGAACTTTTGGGAATTGATGTTGGGGTATGTACCGCGGTCGAGGTGTGTGCGCAGCAAAGCGATGCTGTCGAGATAATTTACGGTCGACACTCCGGTGATATTGTACTTGATATAGCCGAAAATGCGTCGCACATTGCGGGTGGAGTCGGTTTGGAGAGGGATGTTGCTCCATCCTTCCATCGAGGCATTGCGGTGCACGATAGCCACTGAGCCGTCTTGATATTCCGCTGCCAGCATCAGAGAGAACGTGTTGCTAAAGCAGAGCATTTTCATCGAAAGGGTGTACTTGTCGCCTTTGAGGTGCTCACCATCGGGTTGGCACTCAAAAGTGAAATAGCCGCATTTGAGTCCCGGCGAAAGCATGAGTGAGCGGGTGTCGGTCCAGATGTCGGCGGTGTCGCCTTTTGTGGCATACATTTTGCGCTGCTGCCCGGTTCCCGACGCTTGTTTGTGGTCTTGCGGTGCTTTAATCAGCTCTTTGGTGAGTTGCGCTTTATCCTCTTGCAGGCGCATCACCACCTTTTTGTGCACAGTGCTATAGGCTTGGAAATTGGCAGCATACCACACCATCGACGAATCGTAGTCGGCTTGAGTGATGCCGTGCTTTTGAAAGAGCGACTGCTTGGCTACCCGCTTCACCGAATCGGTGGGAAACATATCCGGATTGGATTCGATGATAGCTTCAAGGCGGTAGAGGTCGTAGAGAAAATCGGCGAAATCGCTCTCCTTAATCACGCCATTAGGCGCCTTGTCGCACCCGCAAAGGAGGGCGACCACCAAAGAAGCGATGATGAAAAGCCGTGATTTCACTGTTGGTAGCTTATTTTATCAATCAAGAGCCGGGGTTTTGCGGCTCGGTGGAATCGGTTTCGGGATTTTCGTTCTTTTTCTCTTCAGCCACGAGATATTTGCTGTAGAAGCACACCAGCACGATTACACTCACCGACAGGCATGCGTCGGCAAAGTTGAACACCGGTTGGAAAAACTCTGAGCCGCCCACGAAAGGCACCCAATCGGGCCAAGTGAAAAGCGGGAAATAGAACATATCCACCACGCGGCCGTGGAAAATGGACTCGTAGCCGCCACCGGGCGGAAACATTTGCGCCACACTCACCGGGGAGGATTCGTTGAAAATCATGCCGTAGGCAATGCAGTCGATCACATTGCCCAGTGCTCCTGCTGCAATCAGCGCGATGCACGCCACATAGCCAGTGGGCACTTTATCGTTGGTGCGCAGTTTGTACAAATAATAAATCATCACGCCCACGGCAATGATTCGGAACCAGGTGAGAAACACCTTCGGTCCCCATTCCATACCGAAAGCCATGCCATTATTTTCCACGAATCGGAGAATGAACCAGTCGGTGATGCGCAAGTCTTCGTAGAGGGCGAAATTGCATTTCACCCATATTTTGAGTGCTTGGTCGATAATCACCACAGCGGCTATGATGATAACCGCTAACCATCCTTTAGAAATATGTGGTTTGTTCACTGTGTAGTTATTTCTTTTTTTGTGAAGCCTCAATTTCTTTACCTTCCACAGAGAGGGTGGTGTGTGGCACCGCCATGAGCCTGCCCTTGGGAATGAGTTTGCCTGTCACACGGCAAATGCCGTAGGTTTTTTGCTCAATGCGCACCAGTGCAGCTTGCAATTTTTTGATAAACTGCATTTGTCGCTCGGCGCTGGCGCTGGCTTGCTCTTTGCTCATGGTCACAGAGCCATCCTCAATGGCAATCATGCTGGGCGAACTTTCGTCTTTTTGTATGGTGCCCATCAGGTGGTCGTAGTTTTGCTTCGCCACCTCTATTTTCTCAAGAATCAATTGCTTGAATTCTTGTAACTCGGCATCGGAGTATCTTGCTAATGGTTTGGATTCATTCATAATGACATCCTTTCTTTTAAAATATTGATAAAGAGCCGCAAGGGCTTAACCCGAAAAGGGTGGGGGGTTAAGCCTTTGCAACGTTGATTTTCAGTTTGTAGTCGTCCATATCCACCTCAGCGGCCTCTGCGGGGCATTCGCCGAGGGTGATAGACACGGCGAGCACTTGCTTGGCAATATAGTCGGTCCATTCGCTCACGGCATCATTGATGTGCTCGTCGGGCGAGATGGTGACCACAATTCTGTCGGTGAGGTTGAAATTGCTGCTCTTGCGCAGATTTTGGATGCGGTTCACCAATTCGCGAGCGATGCCTTCTTTGCGGAGCTCGTCGGTGATGGTGATGTCGAGCGCCACGGTAAGGTTGCCCTCATTGGTCACGAGCCATCCGGGGATGTCTTCGCTAATCACTTCCACATCGGCGAGTGCCACCACGGCTTGTTCGCCATTGATATTGAGGGCGATTTGTCCGTCGGCTTCGAATTGTGAAATTTGCGCTTGTTCTAAAGTGGTGAGCGCTTGGGCAGCCGCTTTCATGTTTTTGCCAAACTTCGGACCCAACTTCTTGAAGTCGGGTTTGATGCGCTTCACGAGGATACCCTCGTCGCCACCCACATAGTTGATGCCCTTCACATTCACCTCGTTCATAATCAGATTTGCCACCGCTTCGATGTCTTGCTTTTGGCTATCGTCGAGCACGGGAATCATGATGGCGGTGAGCGGTTGTTTCACCTTCAGGTTTTTCTTGCGTCGGAGCGAGAGCACCATGGTGGTGATTTGCTGGGCAATGTGCATACGCTTTTCGAGCACCTTATCGATGGCATCGGCGTTAGCCTTGGGGAAGCGGCTCAAGTGCACCGAAGTGGTGCTGCCGGTGAGGTCGCGATAGAGCATATCGGCATAGAACGGAGCAATGGGCGCCATGAGCAGCGACACCTTGGTGAGACATTCGTAGAGCGTTTGGTTGGCACTCAAATCGCCGTCCCAGAAGCGAGCGCGATTGAGGCGCACGTACCAGTTGCTGAGGTTGTCGACCACAAATTCGCTGATAGCGCGAGCCGCTTTGGTGAGTTCGTAGTCTTCGATGTAGGCGGTTACATCTGCCACGAGCGAATTGAGCATGGAAATAATCCAGCGGTCAATTTCCTGACGTTCAGCCAAAGGCACTTGTGGCGCATGGCAGTCGAAGTTCGATAGGTTGGCGTAGAGAGCGAAGAAGGAGTAAGTGTTGTGGAGCTTGCCAAAGAATTTGCTACCAGCCACTTCTTCCACGCCGGCTTGGTCGAACTTCAAGTTGTCCCATGGCGACGAGTTGCTAATCATGTACCAGCGGATGGGGTCGGTGCCGTATTTTTCGATAGACTGGAAGGGGTCGACGGCGTTGCCGAGGCGTTTACTCATTTTGTTGCCATTCTTATCGAGCACCAATCCGTTGGAAATCACGCTCTTGTAGGCCACACTATCAAACACCATCGTGGCGATGGCGTGGAGCGTGAAGAACCAGCCGCGGGTTTGGTCTTGACCTTCGGCGATGAAGTCGGCAGGATAGAAGCTGCCATTGTCCACGAGTTCTTTGTTTTCGAACGGATAGTGGAGCTGGGCGTAGGGCATGGCGCCGCTGTCGAACCACACATCAATCAAATCCAATTCGCGCTTCATCGGCTTGCCGCTTTCGCTCACGAGGATGATATCGTCAACGTACGGGCGGTGGAGGTCGATTTTATCGTAGTTAGCATCAGAGTAGTCGCCCGGCACGAAGCCAGCCTTTTTCCAAGGATTTTCCTTCATTACGCCGGCAGCCACCGCTTTTTCCATTTCGTTGTAGAGTTCTTCAGCGCTACCAATGCAAATTTCTTCGTGGGTGTCCTCATTGCGCCAAATGGGCAGGGGAGTGCCCCAGTAGCGGCTACGGCTTAGGTTCCAGTCGTTGAGGTTTTCAAGCCACTTGCCGAAGCGTCCGGTGCCGGTGTGCTCGGGTTTCCACTTGATGGTTTCGTTGAGTTGCACCATACGGTCGCGGCAGGCAGTGGAGCGGATAAACCAGCTATCGAGCGGATAGTAGAGAATGGGTTTGTCGGTGCGCCAGCAGTGAGGATAATTGTGGGTGTGCTTCTCCATTTTGAATGCTGTTCCGTCTTGCTTCATGCGAATGCAGATGTAGATGTTGAGGTCTTCATCTTTGGCGGCAGCTTTCTCGTCGAAGCGTCCATCCACGGTGTATTTCGGGTCGTAGGCATTTTTCACGAACTTGCCGGCATATTCTTTGTAGAGGTCCACGTTCACGAACTTTGCCACGAAATCTTCGTCAAGGTCTTCGAAATTGAAGTAGCGTCCCTCGAAATCCACCATCGGGCGGGTTTCCATCTTTTTGTTAATCATGAAAAGTGCGGGCACACCGGCTGCGCGAGCCACATTGGCGTCGTCGGCACCGAAAGTGGGTGCAATGTGCACGATGCCCGTACCATCGTCGGTGGTGACATAGTCGCCCGGAATCACGCGGAAACCATTATCGTTGCCCACGATTTTACCGTCGATTTTGTCCACGGGTTTCACCCAGGGGAAGAGCTGGTGATATTTGATGCCCACCAGTTCGCTACCGGTGAATTCGGCGATTACCTTGTAGGGGATAACCTTGTCGCCTTTTTTGTACGATGCCAAATCGAGTTCGGCGCCTTCTGCGGCAAAGTAGGCGCTCAAGCGTGCCTTCGCCAAGAGGTAGGTGGCAGGCTGGCCGGTGTAGGGGTTGAAACTTTCCACCGCCACATATTGAATTTTCGGTCCCACGCAGAGTGCGGTGTTGGAAGGCAAGGTCCACGGCGTGGTGGTCCAAGCGATGATGCAGAGATTTTCGAATCCGGCATCCACCTTGCTCAGAATGTCGGCCACCACCGTATTGCCGTCGTTTTTCACGGCAAATTGTGCGGTAACGGTTTGGTCCTTCACGTCGCGGTAACAACCCGGCTGGTTCAACTCGTGGCTGCTCAATCCGGTGCCTGCAGCGGGCGAATAAGGCTGAATGGTGTAGCCTTTATAGAGGAGACCCTTGTTGTAGAGCTGCTTAAGGAGCCACCAAAGGGTTTCGATGTAAGCGTTTTTGTAGGTGATGTACGGATTGTCGAGGTCCACCCAGTAGCCCATTTTGTTGGTTAGGTCGGTCCATTCCTTGGTGTATTTCATCACCTCCTTGCGGCAAGCATCGTTGTATTGATCCACCGAAATCTTTTTGCCGATGTCTTCCTTTTTAATGCCGAGAGCTTTTTCCACACCCAGCTCCACAGGCAGCCCGTGAGTGTCCCAACCGGCTTTGCGAAGCACCTTAAAGCCGCTCATAGTTTTGTAGCGGCACACAATGTCCTTGATGGTGCGCGCCAGCACGTGGTGAATGCCCGGCATACCGTTGGCTGAAGGCGGACCTTCGTAGAACACAAAAGTGGGAGCGCCTTCACGCTCTTCAATACTTTTGGCGAACACATTTTCTTGTTCCCAAAGTTGGAGCACGTCTTTGTTGACGTCGGAAAGATTCAGTTTGCTATATTCTCTAAACTTCATAAAAAGTGATATTGAATTCGGAAAATTGATACTAATCTACAAAATTAGAAAAAATCCCCCAAATATGCAATATCCCACATTAATATATTAGAGAACAGCGAGCGGAATGTGCACACTGATTTTGATTCGAATGCGTTTGCTTTCCTTTGTGGCATGAAACGAAGAAAAAAAGTAGTTAAGTTTTAGCTATAGTGGCAAATGAAAATTATGAATTGTGCATTATGAATTATGAATTATTTAAGTGGCATGAAACGAACAAAAAAAGTCGTGCGGCGGGGATGTGAGGGCTGCGCCCCGTCGTGTGAGTGCCGAAAAAACTGACGGGAAGCAAGCTCCCCCGTCAGATTTTTTTCATCACTCCCACGGTGGGGAGCTGGCGCTCCCCACTCACATCCCCGCCACCCGAAGAAAAAAGTCGCTTCGCGAAAAAAAGTCGGCTTCGCCGAAAAAAAACACGCCTGCAGAGAAGCCATTAGCCGGGAGCCTTTAGCTAATAGGAGCAAAAGGCAATTATGCATCGAGCATTATGCATTATGAATTAGTTAATCATTGTGCATTATGCATTATGAATTATGGATTAAGAAAATACAAACGCTACTCTGTGGTGGGGCTGGGGTCGTAGTAGTTGCGGGTTTCGCGGAAGGTGATGACCGGAGTTACTTTTTGAATGGTTTCTTGGTCGACGATGGAGGCTACGGGAAGGTTTTGGGCGAGTGTTTCGTTTAGCCAGCGGTTGTTCCAAAGGCTGCGAATGGATTTGCCTGCCACGAGTTGACACAGGGGGAAATCGTAGGGCGATTCGTTGGTGGATTTATCTTTTTGATAAGTGATGTTTTGTAGCCAGAGTTGGTAGTAGGTGGAATTGGGTTGGGCGGAGAGCTTCGCGTACACTTTGTTGATGATGTCCCATTTTTCGGTTTCATCATTGAGCGTGTTCACCATCCGGCTGAGCACGCGCAGTGCATAGTGTGCGCATCTCACATTTTCGATTGCGATTTGCGTACACACCGCCGCCATAGCTCTGATGCTACCGCCGGGCAATCCGAGCTCATATTCTTGAATATCCATCCCCAATTTCCCGTATTCGTTAATGAAGAAGTACGTTGCTTTGTGCTTTGGTTTTTGTTCGTCAGCCTCTATCCACTGTGCCACGCGTCGGTCGATGTCGGATAGTAGGGTTTTGATGGTGCCGCTGTTGCGATGCTTGCGGGCGAAAATCAAAATAAAGAGCAAGTGCTTTTCGAAGCTGTCGAAATCGCAACCTTTTTTGCTGAAAATGGGCGTGTTGGCAATGTAGTCTAATTTATCGGGCTTGATGGAATCGAGCACCACACTGTCGGTGATGCTGGTTTTGCCACTGTTCATACGGAAATTGAGGCGTTCGAGCACGTGTTGCAAAGTGTAGGAAATCTTTTCGAGCACATCTTTGTTGTTGCAGAAAATGCGGTAGTCGTCGCGATAGCGGATAATTTCGTGGTCAGAGATATGTTGCTTTTTCAGTTCCTCGTGAAGGATCAAATCGGCGTAGCCGAGAATGATTTCCGCCACGAAGTCGAAAATGGCAGAGCTTTGCGGAATGCCAATGTTGCGACCTTGCTGCATGGCACGTAGATAGGCTCGGATATTTTTGGCTATGCTACTTTCGCCTTTGGTGGCAAAAGGCGTGTCGCGGAGCGTGAACGCCCAGTCGAAGGATTGAGGATTGACAGAGCCGTAGCAATTGGTGATGTCGGTCACAAACATATAGCGATATTCGAGTGAGAGCTCGATGCTGCGTTGCTCAATGCTGTTCCACCAATTGAGAATGGAGGTGGAATGGTGGAAGGGCTCTTTCTCTTTTGGCAAAACGGGCAAAGCACACGAGGCTATGTGAGGTACGGAGAATTTTTCAAACAATTGCTTCACTTCTGTCCACGATTGCTCATTGCACAACTCCCGCACCAAGAAATAGTACAAAAACGGATTAGCGAGCACAATGGGCCGCACGGCATATCTGCCATCTTTATTGAGCAATATGTTGAGATTGACGTCGGGCTCCGTCTCGGGCGAAAAGCCGTGGCGAACAAATGACTCATACGGCTTATTGCCCACGGCGGTGCGTACATAGCTGAGCACCTCATCGAAGGCAAAATACTCGGGCAATTCAAAGCCTTGATACTGTGCGGATTTCATAAAATAGTTCATCGCTTCTTCATGGCTGAGCGAAAGCACGTTGGGAGCTGTGTGATGTGTCATCATTAAAAAATTTTTTTGAATAAGGTAAATAAAATACTAACCCAAACACTCTGCAAAAACTATGCCAATTATTTTGTGTGGGGGCAACAAGTTTCTGCTATGATGAGGAAGGGGGTGTCCCTTTTTAAAGGACACTTTTCTCCATTTCTGTCCCTTAAAAAAAGACACTTTCGGTGGAAATTTCTCGCCTCCACACCACAGTGTGAATAGCTGTTAAAAATTGTACAGTGGGGACTGTCCCCGTTGTGCAATTTTTTAACAGATATTCACATTGTAGTCTCTGCAGTGTCAAATTAGGGCTCAGTAGAAAAAAGGTGGGGGGGGGAATATGCCAAAGCCATAACTCTTGAAGCGCGCTTCAGGTGGATGCCATATTCTGT
>JBJECV010000091.1:0-10599 GCA_051871435.1 Sodaliphilus sp.
TTAAATAATAGTAAAAATTACCCTTCCCCCTTGCACTGCAACATAGAAGGGACATGCCTTCGGCATGTAATGGGTGCAAACTACTAAAAACACAGGCGTTTGTGAAATCACCGTAGGGGCGCAATACTTTGCGCCCGCCCCACAAATCTACCGCCGCTGTTCCAGTGTTCCAGCTGTTTCATATGCTAATGAATGGGTATCCGGATGGTGGGCATCCCGTCAGGGATGCGATGTGTGTAGGCCGATATGAGATGAACACGGAGCGCAGCGAAGTGTTCATCGAAATGCCGGTAAACGATGCCACCTTCCTTGATGCATGCCGTGGGTATGCAACCCCACCAAAGGCGTTCCCAGCGTTTCTCCTGTTTCAGGATCCTCCCTCCCCACACTGTTTCTACTGAGCAATAATTCCTTGCATAAATAGCAAATAAAAAAGAGTTCCATAACGGAACTCTTTTTTATTTACTATGTAGCACTCAATTATTTTGCTTCCGGTTCAACACCCCATTGTTGTTGAGCCAAGCGGCGATAATTGTTGTAGCGCCATTGAGCATTTTCTTTGGCAGCCTTGAAGAGTTCGTCAGCTTCTTCCGGATATTGTTTCATCACGGAAGCGTAGCGCACTTCGCCCTTCAAGAAGTCGATAAAGTTGTCCCAATTCGGTTCTTTGCTATCCAAAGTGAATGGGTTCTTTCCTTCTGCTTCCAAAGCAGGATTGTAGCGCCACAAATGCCAGTAGCCACATGCCACGGCCTTGGCTTCTTCTGCCTGGCTCTTGCCCATACCGGCTTTCAAACCATGGTTGATACACGGTGCGTATGCAATGATGAGTGATGGTCCATCGTAGGCTTCAGCTTCGCGGATGGCCTTCAAGGTTTGAGCATTGTCGGCACCCATAGCAATTTGTGCTACATACACATAGCCGTAGGTAGAAGCAATCAAACCGATATCTTTCTTGCGGATGCGCTTACCGGCAGCAGCAAATTTAGCGATTGCGCCAATTGGAGTTGCCTTCGAGGCTTGACCACCGGTGTTGGAATACACTTCAGTGTCGAGCACGAGAATGTTCACATTCTTGCCGGATGCAAGCACGTGGTCCAAACCGCCGAAACCAATATCGTAGGATGCGCCGTCGCCACCCACAATCCATTGTGAGCGCTTCACTAAGTGCTTAGCCAAGCTCTTCACTTTCTGGTTGCAAGGCACATCGCTGTCGGCGATAGCTTCTTGAATCTTGTCGCTCAGTTCACGACTCTTGGCACCATCTTCATAGTTGTCGAGCCATTCTTGATAGAGTGCTTTTTGTTCGTCGGTCACGCCGGAGCATGCAAGAGCTTCTTCCACAAAGCCTTTCACGCGAGTGCGCAATTTGTCATCGCCCACAAACATACCGAAGCCGAATTCACAGAAGTCTTCAAACAGTGAATTAGCCCAAGCCGGACCATGACCTTTTTCGTTGGTGGTAAGTGGTGTGGAAGGAACGGCAGCTGTGTAGATAGAGGAGCAACCTGTAGCATTCGCCACCATTTCACGGTCACCAAAGAGTTGAGAAATCAGTTTCAAATAAGGAGTTTCACCACAGCCGGAGCAAGCACCATTGAATTCAAACAATGGGGTTGCAAATTGTGAATTCTTTACATTGAGTTTGGTGTCTACCAAGTGTTGCTTGGAAGTAACATTGCCCACGCAGTAGTCCCAAAGTTTTTGGTCTTCTTCATGGCCATTTAGCGGCTTCATTTCAAGTGCCTTCACTCCCTTCTTGCCCGGACAAACATCCACACAGTTGCCGCAGCTCAAGCAGTCGAGCACATCCACCACTTGCACGAATTTCATGCCTTGCAAGCTCTTGCCAATTGCAGGCAAAAGTTCTTCTGCCTTGAAGGGTGAACCGGCTGCTTCTTCTTCGTTGAGAAGGAACGGACGAATAGCTGCGTGAGGACAAACGTATGCACATTTGTTACATTGTATACAGTTTTCTGCATCCCAAACCGGAACAAAGTTGCCTACACCGCGTTTTTCGTAAGCGGCAGTACCGTTTTGCCACGTACCGTCTTCAATACCCTTGAATGCGCTCACGGGAAGCAAATCACCGTCTTGTGCATTGATGGGGCGAACAAGGTTGCGAACAAATTCGGGAGCATCATCATCAACGGAGTTCTCTACCGAAAGTTTCGACCATTCGGGATCCACCTGCAGCGTTTTGTATTCGCCACCGCGGTCCACTGCTTGATAGTTCTTGTTTACGATATCTTCACCCTTGCGTCCATACGATTTCACGATGAATGCTTTCATTTGTTCCACTGCCAAGTCCACAGGAATCACTTCTGTGATGCGGAAAAAGGCTGATTGCAAAATGGTGTTGGTGCGATTGCCCAAACCAATTTCCATCGCAATCTTGGTGGCGTTGATGTAGTAAACGGTGATATTGTTGTCGGCAAAGTATTTCTTCACTCGGTTGGGCAAATTCTTAGCCAATTCATCGCCTTCCCACACGGTATTGAGCAAGAATGTACCATTTTTTTGCAAACCGCGGGTCACATCATACATGTGCAAATAGGCTTGCACGTGGCATGCCACAAAGTTTGGAGTAGTCACCAAATAAGTGGAGCGGATTGGCTCATCACCAAAGCGAAGGTGTGAGCAAGTGAAACCGCCCGATTTCTTTGAGTCGTAGGAGAAATAGGCTTGGCAATATTTGTCGGTGTTGTCGCCGATAATCTTCACAGAGTTTTTGTTAGCACCCACAGTGCCATCTGCACCCAAGCCATAGAATTTTGCTTGGAATAAACCTTTGCCTCCCACAGCAATTTCTTCTTTTTGTGGAAGTGAAGTAAAGGTCACATCGTCCACAATGCCCACAGTGAATTGGTTCTTGGGCATAGGCAATGCCAAGTTTTCATACACGGCAATCACTTGTGCAGGTGTGGTGTCTTTCGAACCCAAACCATAGCGACCTCCCACAATCACGGGCGCATTTTCAGTGCCATAGAAGCAGTCCTTCACATCCAAATACAGCGGGTCGCCATTTGCGCCGGGTTCTTTTGTGCGGTCGAGCACGGCAATGCGCTTGGCGGTGCTTGGCACGGCTGCAAGGAAGTGCTTGGCAGAGAACGGACGATACAAGTGAACCGATACCAAACCCACTTTCTCGCCTTTTTCGGTTAAGTAGTCGATGGCTTCACGAATAGCTTCGGTCACCGAACCCATTGCAATAATCACTCGGTCGGCATCTTTGGCTCCATAATAGTCGAACAAACCATAATTTCTGCCGGTGATGGCATTAATCTTATTAATGTAGTCTTCCACAACCGCCGGAATGGCATTATAGTATTCGTTGCACGATTCTCTGTGCTGGAAGAATACATCGGGGTTCTCGTTCGTACCGCGGGTCACGGGGCTGTCGGGATTCATAGCACGACGGCGGAAATTAGCCAATGCTTCACGATCCAAAAGCGGCTCAAGGTCTTCTTGTTGAAGCGCTTCTATCTTCTGAATTTCGTGCGATGTACGGAAACCGTCGAAGAAGTTCAAGAAGGGAACACTACACTTAATAGCTGCAAGGTGAGCCACTGCAGAAAGGTCCATCACTTCCTGAACGGAGCCTTCACACAGCATCGCAAAACCGGTTTGGCGTGTAGCCATCACGTCTTGATGGTCGCCAAAAATACACAATGTGTGAGAGGCTAACGTACGTGCCGTTACATGAAACACGCCGGGAAGCAATTCACCGGCAATCTTGTACATGTTAGGAATCATCAACAGCAAGCCTTGTGAGGCTGTGTAGGTGGTGGTCAGTGCACCGGCTTGAAGTGAACCGTGCAAAGCACCGGCTGCACCTGCTTCACTCTGCATTTCTTGAACAGTTACTGTTTCGCCAAAAATGTTCTTACGACCGGCTGCCGCCCACTCATCCACATGTTCTGCCATGGGTGATGAAGGTGTGATAGGGTAGATGGCTGCAACCTCAGTAAACATATAACTGATATGTGCTGCAGCGGTGTTACCATCACACGTCATGAATTTCTTTTCTTTACTCATGAGTTTGAGATTTGTTATAAATGAAATTATTAGTGATAATGCAAATTTATGCGAAGTTACAAAAAAATTGCCGTTTCCACAACTTTTCATTCGCTAATTCAAACTCTTCATCCACATTAATATTTTTTATATTTTTAATTATGTATAATTCTCCTCTATTTGTAGCCGAATTATTGATTTTTTAGTAATTTTGTAGTTTAAAATCAACAATCAAAAACACTGATCAGAAAATGAAATTCGATTTGTCAGTTTTATATCATCAAGCCAACACTTTTTCTATTCTTCCCGCAGAAGATAATAGAAATGCTATATATATCGTTACCGACAACCAACGCATTGGTAGTGAGGTTTATAACGAAATCATCGCGTCCTACAACCTCGCAAATAAATTTTCCACCGAAGATTTCAACGAAACCATCGACCACCTCTCTGCAGAATGTAAAGCCCAATTGAAATCTTGCAATTTCGTGCTCGCAGTCTACAATTCTGCCGGATGTTTCATTGCTCAAACCGGTAAAACACGCGCCATACAGGTGCGCCCCCAAGAACAAGACATCGTGTTCGACTCTCGAAATTTAGTGCTCGACATCTACAGCTCAAAAATGAAAACCACTCAATTGGCGGATTATAAACCCGGTGACATTTTGATGCTTTTCGGCGATAGCGAGTTTGAAACCACAGCATTAAAGCGCATTCTTTCCAATCAGGAAATCTCTGTTTCCGATAAGTTGGGCAAAATTCAGGCTATCAAGGAGTTTGACAAAACTTCGTTTCTGCTCGTCAACGCAGTTGACGTAAAAAATCCATTCACATTCAATGTGTTGAAAGAAATTAAATTAAAATATGTGGGCTACGTGGCGATCATTTGCCTCATTGGCACATTAGTAGCATGGGCTCTGAGTTCCGACATGCTGAAGGGCTCCGACAATGAGGCTTCAGTCACCGACGAAGATACACTCGTTACCACTTCTTCAACCAACGAGGCGGACACTATCATTTCCGTCCAAAAAGAAGAAACAAAATCCGACACCACCACTAAAGAAGATAAGCCGGAAAAGAAAAAATCGGCTAAAAACGACGACGAACAGGAACCCGCCCATAAAGCAGAGAAAGAATCTTCCGATAAGAAAGAAAAGAAAACTCCGGATTCGGAGCCAGCGGCGCAACCCACTGAGCCTGCGCCTACTCCCGCACCCGCCACATCGGCAGAAGAATAATTTAGACTAATAATTATAATGTGCTCAACTCCTCTAAAGTTGAGCACTTTCATGAAGTATAATAGCATATTCAAATGATTATCACCAACAATTTAGGCATTCAATTTGGTAAAAGAGTATTATTTCAAGACGTTAACCTCAAATTCACAGCCGGCAACTGCTACGGCATTATCGGAGCAAATGGCGCCGGAAAAAGTACGCTGATGCGTATGCTTAGCGGTCAGCTCACGCCCACACAAGGCTCTGTCACTCAAGGAGCAGGCGAGCGCATGAGCGTGCTGGCGCAAGACCACTTCGCTTTCGACGAATTTTCCGTTATCAACACCGTGTTGCAAGGTCACTCCGAACTGTGGAAAGTGATGCAAGAAAAAGAAGCGCTCTATAGCAAAGAAGATTTCACCGACGAAGATGGCGTGAGGGCCAGCGAACTCGAAGAAAAATTTGCCGAAATGAACGGCTGGAATGCGGAAAGCGATGCAGCAGCGCTGTTGAGCGGCTTGGGCGTGAAGGAGGAATTTCATTACACGATGATGAAAGATATGCCGGCGAAGGCAAAGGTGCGTGTGCTCTTGGCTCAAGCCCTCTTCGGCAACCCCGACAATTTGCTCCTCGATGAGCCTACCAACGACCTTGACCTCGACACCGTTTCATGGCTCGAAAACTATTTGAGCAATTGCGAAAACACTGTTCTGGTAGTGAGCCACGACCGTCACTTCCTCGATGCCATCTCCACTCACACGCTCGATATCGACTACAATAAAATCACACTCTATGCCGGCAACTATAGCTTCTGGTACCAAAGTAGCCAATTAGCCCTCCGTCAGCAGCAACAACAAAACAAGCGCGCCGAGGAAAAGAAGAAGGAACTCTTGGAATTTATTCGCCGATTCAGCGCAAATGTAGCGAAGTCAAAACAAACCACCAGCCGCAAAAAGATGCTCGAAAAACTCAATGTGGAGGAAATCCAACCATCTTCGCGCCGCTATCCGGGCATCATCTTCACCCCTGAACGCGAACCGGGCAATAAGATTCTGGAAGTGAACGGATTGAGCGCTTCCATTGATGGCGAAATCCTTTTCAAAGACCTCACTTTCAATGTGGAGAAAGGTGATAAAATTGTGTTCCTCAGTCGCGACCCGCGTGCCATGACGGCGTTCTTTGAAATCATCACCGGCAATCGCAAAGCAGATGCCGGAACTTTTGAATGGGGACAAACCATCACCACTTCATACCTTCCGCTTGAAAGCGATAAATTTTTCGAAAACGACTACAACCTTGTGGATTGGCTCGCACAATACAGCGACGACACCAGCGAAATCTACATCAAAGGTTTTCTCGGCAAAATGCTTTTCTCCGGTGAAGATGTGCTAAAAAAGGCAAAAGTGCTTTCCGGTGGCGAAAAACGTCGCTGCATGATTTCAAAAATGATGATGACCAATGCCAACACCATTATTCTCGACACACCTACCAACCACCTCGATTTGGAATCAATTCAAGCATTCAACAACACCCTACAAGCCTTCAAAGGCATCGTGCTCATGTCAAGCCACGACCACGAATTCATCCAAACCGTGTGCAACCGCGAAATAGAACTCACACCCAACGGCATCATCGACAAAATGATGGACTACGACGACTATATCACCGACGAACGAGTATTAGCCCTCCGCGAACAATACTACAAATAATCCCGCCACATTACAACTCGTTGACTCGTTGACTTTTTGACTCGTTGACTCGTTGACTCGTTGACCCAAAAAAAAAGCATCGGGCCAGCCGCCCGATGCTTTTTTCGTGGAGATGGAGGGGATTGAACCCTCGTCCAAACGCGGAACTAATAAGGTTTCTACATGCTTAGTCTTGACTTCATTTTCGACGACCAGCAGGATCAAGACCACCAACTCATCGCTTATTCTCTAAATTTCGCCGAATCCGCGAGACTCAAATTCAGCTATTTCCGATATTCCTGCACCACCATATCGAAACGCCTCGGAAAATGGGCAATCAGGTGATGTCTCGTTGCTACCGCCTTGGGTAGCAATAAAGCCAACTTACTATACTTCGGTTAGGCAGCGAGAGCAAAGTTGTTTTCGCCAATTAAATTGTCAATGACTGAGATTATAGAGCATTGCCATTATCGCTCTGCATGCTTGCTTACCACCTCTACACGCTGTCAAAGCCATGTCATCCCCGTGTTTTGCGATAAGTGGTGCAAAATTAATGCTAAATTTTTAATTACAAAAATCAAAATACACTTTTTTTATCTTTTTATCTTAAAAAATCACTAATTTTGCACTATGAACATTCGAAACCTATTTTCAGCTATCATACTATTGGTGTTGTGTTTCTTCGCAAGTTGTAGCCACGATTCCAATCTGAGCGCTTATTCGCTCTCTATCACCATCGAAGCAGCGTCCACCCACAGCGTCCGCCTGTTGGTATTTGACCCCAATTACCAAAATTTAAGGGTCATCAATTCCGGCGTACTCAAAAATGGAAAACTAACATTTAAGGGACAAATCACAGAGCCACACATCGCTTACCTCGACTATGGCGCCCAAGAAATGATTCCATTCATTCTCGAACAATGCCCCACACAAATCACCATCGGAAAAGAAAAAGTAATCATCTGGGGTGGGGAAGAAAATCACCGATATTTCGCAGAATGTAATAAAATATATAGTTTGGAAAAGCAAATGAAGGCAAGCGAAGCCTCCTACGCCTATCACCTCGCCGATTCCACACTCAATGCCAAATTAGAAGCCTCCTTGCTTTCCAAGCACAAAGCCACTTACAACTCCCTCCAAAAAACCATCACACAATCCATCCTCCAGGCCGACAATAAAAGCATCTTAATAAAAGAAAAATTCATCAACCGCCTCGACTCCACCCACCTACACCAACTCCCCAAACAACCACATTCACATCATAATTCCGCCCACCGGTAGTGCCCACGGCATGCATTGGCTGCAACCCACTAAACCACAACCACTTGCGCCACCACCGTAGGGGCGCAATACTTTGCGCCCGCCCCTCAAATCCACCACATCGTTTCACGTAGGCGAGCGTCAGCGAGCCCATTCCGAGACATCCGAGTGCTCCGATAGTTCCGACTCACTTAAAAAAAATCATCCCCCAATCAAATCACGCATCCAATCCCAAAATTAGACATCCCAAAATCCCCCCCCTAAATAATTCGTCCTCAATTATCACCCCTAATCTCGGCTTAGTAGAAAAACAGTGGGGTGAATAGGTTACACTTCTCCACAATTTAAAATAGTCAACGAGTTTGCAGGATTGGCATCCCGTTAGGGATGCGATGTGTGTAGGCCGGTATGAGATGAGCACGGAGCGCAGCGGAGTGTTCATCGAAATGCCGGTACCCGATGCCACCCACCCTCATGCATGCCGTAGGTATGCAACCCCGCCAACGGTGTTCCTGCTGCTCCCAAGTGTGTCAAGTGTTTGAAGAAAATCCCACCCAGGATGGAATTTTCTTGGAACTCTTGGAATACCTGAAACAGCGATATTCTCTCTTGCTGACTTGTTGCCCCCACTAATTTTCTACTGAGCCCTAATCTCGTATTCAATCCCGTTACGAGCACAAAAAAAACCACCCCGAAAGGTGGTTTTTTCTACATTTATTAATCAAGCAGAAATTATTCTGCAACTACTTCAGGAGCTTCAGCAGCTTCTTCAGCCACCACTTCAAAAGGAATTTCCACGCTCACTTCTTTGTGGAGCTTCACCACAGCTTCATATTTGCCGAGACCCTTCACTTGAGCCTTCACTGAGATAATCTTGCGATCAATGTTGTGACCCAATTTTTCAAGTGCTTCAGCAATTTGAATGTTGGTAACGGAGCCATAGATAGTGCCGGCAGCGCTCACCTTTGCAGTGATAGTGAGAGCCACATCTTTCAAAGATTCAGCCACTGCTTCAGCATCAGCTTTAATCTTAGCAAGTTTGTGAGCACGTTGGCGTTGGTTTTCTGCCAATACTTTAAGAGCAGATTCAGATGCAATCACTGCTTTTCCTTGAGGAATCAGGTAATTGCGACCGTAGCCGTTCTTTACTT
This sequence comes from Sodaliphilus sp., assembly GCA_051871435.1. Classification (GTDB taxonomy): domain Bacteria; phylum Bacteroidota; class Bacteroidia; order Bacteroidales; family Muribaculaceae; genus Sodaliphilus. Next base: position 9,334 of record JBJECV010000091.1, read on the forward strand.
CTACAACATCATCCTTGTAACCAAGGTTGTTGATATCTTCTTTCAATATGATTTTCATAAAAACTTTCCTCCTTTTTTAAATTATTTCATCAAATCGGTAACGTAAGGAAGCAAAGCCAAGTGGCGTGCACGCTTCACGGCTTTGGCAACTCTTCTTTGGAACTTCAGAGAAGTACCGGTGATGCGACGAGGAAGAATCTTTCCTTGTTCATTCAAGAATTTCTTCAAGAATTCAGGATCCTTATAGTCGATGTACTTGATACCGCTACGTTTAAAACGGCAATATTTTTTCTTCTTGGTATCCACTGACAGTGGAGTGAGATAACGGATTTCTGATTGTTGTGCCATAATTTAAAACCTCCTTAATTAATCGTTGTTTGTTTCTGCTGCAGGAGCTTCTTCTGCCTTCTCTGCGGGAGCACTCTTCTTCAAGCCACGACGCTTAACTGCATATTCGTGAGCAAACTTATCGAGGCGGAATGTGAGGAAGCGAAGCACGCGTTCGTCACGACGATAAGCTGTTTCAAGTTTCTCTACCACTGTGGGTTCAGCATCGAATTCCAACAATGTGTAAAATCCGGTAGTCTTCTTTTGAATCGGATAAGCGAGCTTACGCATACCCCAATTCTCTTCATTCACAACTTCTGCACCATATTTGGCAAGAACTTGCTTGAATTTTTCTACCGCTTCCTTCATCTGAGGCTCAGACAAAACGGGAGTTAAAATGAAAACGGTTTCGTAATGATTCATAATTACTTTAATTGATTAAAAATTAATAACTTGCTTCCGGAATACCCGAAAAGCGGTGCAAAATTAAGCATTTTCCTCGAAATAAACAAACTTTCCTCCAAAATTTCCATCATTTCCATCGCAATTCACGGGCCTTTAGACCTCTAAACATGGCTCAGTAAAAAAAACCTGGGGGCAACCATACTAAATCCACCAAAAATACACCCGCCGGTAGGTATATGCCTCCGGTATGTAATGGATGCGAAACAACTGGTACACAATAATATACATACAATCTCTTGTAGGGGCGCAATATTTTGCGCCCGCCCTTCAATGGGATAAAACCATCGGGCGGACGCAAAATATTGCGCCACCACAATCATCAGATATTCTGTAAGTAGCGAATATCACTCCCTTCCCTTCAGAGAGGGGGCGGGGGTAGGCTTTTTTCTTCAGAGATGCCCCGGTTAGCTTTCCCCACCGCCATCGGAGATGGCGTATTGTGGTTAACTCCATGCAAGCGAAGGCGCAGCCGGA
>JBJECV010000092.1:0-10563 GCA_051871435.1 Sodaliphilus sp.
CGAATTCGTTGGCTATTCTCCCCCAAGGGATGGCAATCCTGCGAATTCGTTGGCTATTTTAATTGTGGAGAAGTGTGACCTGTTTACCCCTCTTTTTTTTACTGCGCCCATTACATGCCAAAGGCATGTCCCTTCTACCGGCGGGTGGCCACCAGCGTTAGGGATAGGTGATATAGATTGGATTGGGTGGTTATTTGAGTAGGTAGCGGGCGATGCGAGAGGCGCCTCGGTGGCCTTTGCTGATGTGTTGATAGAGTAGGGGGATGGCGATGCGGCGCACCGGGTGGTTGCCGATGAGTTTGGGCGCTACGGCATCGTAGATTTGGCGTGCTTCTTGGGGGTGTCCCTCCATTTCGTAGTGTGCGGCAAGCACCAATCGGCGGAAATCGACGAGCGAGAGTAAGCGCTCTTTGTCGGGGTGATTGGATTGGCGCAGGTAGTGTTCCGCTTCATTGAGCACGCGTTCCCATTTGCCTTTGCGGCTATAGAAATTAACGCCGGTGATAGATGCTTCGCCACTGTCGTAGATATCTACAAGTGTTTGATTCACAAATGCTAATCGCGGATTGCCCAGCATCAGGCGTATGCCTAAATCCCAATCCACCCATTCATAGAAATCTTCGTTCCACCAGCCGTGGGTTTCGAAATATTCTCGCTTGATGGCGTAGCGCTGGGTGGCAAGAATGCTGTGCAGGATGTGGTTGGCAAACACATCGGAGGTGAAGTAGGGGAGGGTGCGACTTTTGCCGTGACTATGGCGGCGCACTTTCACCAGCACTGCGTCCACGCCTTCGGGATGCTGCATAATGGTGCGATGGTATTGCTCCACCAAGGTGGGCTTCATCACATCGTCGCTGTCGAAAAACACGAGCCAATCGCCTTGCGAAGCGCGCAATCCGGTGTTGCGTGCAGCCGAAGCTGTGCTTTTCTGTTCTTGTGTTACCACCACTTGAAAATCGCCGGAGGAGTGCTCTTGTTGGAAATCGCGGAGCACAGAGAGCGTGTTGTCGACGCTACCGTTATCCACCAGCACCACTTGCAGCGGGCGGTAGGTTTGTGCCAGCACCGACTGAAGTGCAACTTTCACCTGTTTCGAGCGATTGAACACCGGAATAATGATGGAAAATAGCGGTTTGGGCTGATTCTTGATGCCTCGTGCCGAGAGCAGATGGCGTGCGATGCGCGATGCGCCACGATACCCGTTTCGTGTGTACCGATAGAGCCACTGCATCGGCATTTTGAGCCTCGGGCGGGCATCCACTATGGCGTGATAAGCCGGTAGGTAGAGCGCTTGTGCTTCGGCGGGATGTCCCTCTTTTTCGTAGTGTGCGGCAAGCACCAATCGTCGGAAATGAATCAGTGCCGTTAAGCGCGATTTCTCGGGGTGAGTAGACGCCGCCACTTGTCGCTCCGCTTCATCTAAAGCGCGCTCCCATCGTCCGATGCTATCAAAGAAATTCACGCCCGAAATCGATTCCACGCCACTTTCATAAATATCAACAAATGGTTCGCGAATAAAATCGAGGCGCGGGTAGCTCAGCAACAGGCGCACGCCCAATTCCCAGTCGTCCCATTGCAGAATGTGCTTGTTCCACACGCCGTGCGCCATAAAGAAATCTTTGCGTGCGGCATAACGCACGGTGGCAAGAATGCTGTGCAGAATGTGGTTGGCAAAGAGGTCGGAGGTGAAAAATGGCAAAATGCGGCTACTGCCGTCCATGCTGTGCAAGCGCACTTTCAGCACCACCATATCCAAATTGCCCAAATGCTTTTGCACCACACTGTGGTAGGCTTCCACCAAGCGGGGATTCATGGTGTCGTCGCTATCGTAGAACACCACCCATTCGCCCTTGGCTTCCATCAAGCCCCTATTGCGGGCAGCGGAGGCGGATTGAAACTCCTCTTGCGCCACCACCACCTGAAAATCATCGGTGGAATGTGCTTGCTGGAAATCGCGGAGCACTTGTAGCGAGCCATCGGTGCTGCGATTATCCACCAGCACCACTTGCAGTGGGCGGTGGGTTTGTGCCAGCACCGAAGCCAAAGTGGCTTTCACCTTCTCTGCTCGATTATAAACGGGTATGATAATTGAAAAAAGCATTTCCTATCCGGTTTTTCAATCCACAAAGGTAATCAATTTTTGCAAAACGTCCTCAAGTAGGGCACATATATTTCCATTTCCGGCATTGCGGTGGGGTTTATTTTCGGTTCAATAAAGATTGGAGTTCGCTATTTCGTTGCATATTCAAAATGCGGTCGATTTGCCCTACGTAATAGAAAGGGATGTTGAGTAGGGTGTAGGGTTTGCAGAAAGGAGCCGGTGTTTGCACTTGCTGCACACTTAGTTCACCGCTCCACACACGCACTGCCACAACTTCCCTCTCCGATAGATTTACGAAAGAATGAATCGACCGGAAATGAGAATTTGTGCCGGATTTCACTTCGATTGGAACGATGTTGAGCCCGTTTTGCCACACAAAATCTACTTCTGCCGTAGTTCCTTTTTTGTCACGAACCCAGAAATATTGTTCATCTTGATAGGTTCTGTCGAGCACCACACGTAATTCTTGCGCCACTATCTGTTTGGCTGCATAACCTCTCCAGGTGTCGAGCAATTCTTTATTTTGCAAATATTCAACTTGAATGCCGGTAAAGAAGTTGACCAAACCTGTGTCCACCCATATCATTTTGGGTGACCTTGATAACGCAGGCACTGCGGGAGCGTGTACCGATGTAACGGGATAATCGAGTGATAGGATAAAGGCTTTTTGCAAGAGGAGTATCGCTTCATGTACTTGCTGTGAAGTGTAGTTGCTACCCGCAAACCGTGCAAAGGTAATTGTCTGTCCGGCGGCAGTCCATCCGTGTTGCAAGATATGGCGCATCACTGTAGCCTGTGTTTCATTTTTTGCGTATCGTTCCACGTCGTCGGCATACCCCGACTGAAGCGACCGATAAATAGGTGATAGCGCTTCAATGTCGTGGGTGTGAGCATAAGTTGCCACCACCTCCGGCATTCCTCCAATGAGAGCATATCGATTAAAAAGGGCAGTCATAGTGCTGTGCATAGCGTTGCTTACCGAGATGTTCTTCAGCATTTTTCCCCAGTCTTCACCTTCAATAGCGTTGACATATTCCTCAAAAGAGAACGGGCGCAGTGTTAAGTATTCCACACGTCCCACGGGGAAAGAAATGTGTTTTCGCACCAAAGATTGTAGTCGCGACCCTGCCGCTATCACATAAAGCCAAGGGGGCAGCTCGTAGAAATATCGGAGCATGGCAATGGCAGCTTCTTCCTCCTGTATTTCATCGATAAAAAGCAAAGTGCTGTGGGTTTCGGATTTCTGAATGTGCTGTCGCAAAAAGAGAAAGTCAATCACCGAATGTACGTCGCTATGTGTTTGAAACACAGCGGCATCGGCGGGCATCTCAAGATTAAGATAGATAAAATGATGAAACTGCTTGGAAAATTCTTTCACCAGTGTGGTTTTTCCCACTTGTCGTGCTCCGCGCAACACGAGCGGCTTCCTGCCGGGCTTATCCTTCCAGGCAAGCAATTGATTTATAATTCGTCGGCTATACATATATTTTCTCTTTGTTGGCAACAAAGATACATTATTTTTCTAAAACATAGGCAAGAATGAGGGAAAATCTTTTCAAAACATAGGCAAGAACGGGTGGATTTCTTTCTAAAACATAGGCAAGGAGCGACTATTGGAAGGTGAGAATGGTGGTTTTGGAGGGGTGAAGCCATTCGGCTACTTGGCGGATTTGCTCTGCGCTTACGGCTTGAATGTGCTGCACGGTGTGGTCGATGTTGGGCACTTGGTTCCAATAGAGGAGGCTTTTTCCGGCGCCCAATGCCATCGATTCCACATTTTGTGAAGCCACGAGCAGTTGGCCGCAGTATTGCTTTTTGGCGGCATGGAGTTGTGCCGGCGATAGCGGCGACTGCGCCAAGCGGTCGATAGTGTTGGCAATGATGTGCAGACTCTTTTCCACCTTGCTCTGCTCGCATCCGAAATAAATTTCCATCAATCCGCAGTCGGTGAACGAAGCAATCGACGATTCCACCGTGTAGACCAAGCCACGGCGCTCACGCATCTGCACATTGAGCAGCGAGTTCATGCCCACTCCGGCGAGGAGATTATTAAACAAAGCCAAGGCGAAACGGCTCTCGTGGTACATACCGGGCACTCGCGCACCCACAATGGTGTGACTCTGGTGCGAGCCAATGTTCACCACTTGGCGCTGTGGCGCGAGGATGGGCGGTGTGGTGCGGGCAGGGCGGCACAGACTGTGGTGCATGGCGCCAAAACACTTTTCTGCTTTGCGAAACACCCGGTGGACGGGAGTGGGGCCCATGTAGAAAAACGCCATATTTTCGGGTACATATTGCTGTTTCAAATATTCCCGGCATTGGGTGCTACCGATGGCTTGGATGTGAGCTTCGGTGCCTAAAATGTTGTGCCCCATGGCGGAGCCAGAGCCGGCGCCGAAAATCAGGTCCTCAAAGTCATCGAACACCGCTTCGGAAGGCGCATCGCGATAACTGTAGACCTCCTCCAAAACCACCTCCTTTTCACGCTCAATTTCTTGCTCGGGAAACAGCGAATACATCACCAAATCGGCGAGCAAATCGATGGCGCGATTGAAATACGGCTCCGGAAACACGCTATAGAGCACGGTGCCCTCCTTGGTGGTGTAGGCATTGAGTTCGCCGCCCACGGTTTCCATGCGGTTGATGATATGGCAAGCGCGTCGGTGCGAGGTGCCTTTAAAAATGGTGTGCTCCACGAAGTGGGCTTGTCCGAAAAGCGCAGGGGCATCGTCGCGGCTACCGGAGTTGACCACCAGTCCGCACCAACCCACGCGTTGCTGTTGCGGCACGTGCACCAGTTTGAGCCCATTGGCAAGGGTGTGAGTAGAGATATTTGTAGTCATAACAGGCGGGTTAGTTTCTTGTGTCGAGGTGGATAATGTTTTGCACCATCATCAGTTCGCGAATATCAAATCTGCTGATTTCCATATCGTCGTAGTTTGGGTTTTCGCTTCTGAGAATCACCAGATTGGGGTCGGAGTGACGGCGCACATATTTCACGAGGCGGAAATCGTCGAGCAGCACCACATAGATTTGCCCCCAGAAAATGTGGTTGGAATTAGAAAGCTCGCGCACGGCGATGTAGTCGCCATTGCGAATCACCGGGCTCATCGAGTCGCCGCTCACGCGCACAATGCGGCAATTGGGGCTAATAATGTCGGGCAGATTGATGTGGCCCACCACCAATTCATCGGCAAACATTCGCGCTCGCGGGATGGAGCCTGCCGTCACGTCGATATCGTAGACCGGCGTGCCCAAGTCCACGGTTTGCACATCGCTTGGCGCAATGGTGGTGACCGGCAGCGCATTTTGTTTGCCGAACGGCACATCGGTGCCGCACTCAATCCACTGCTTCGACACGCCCAGATTCACCACAATGCGATTGATAAGCGCGTGGCTTAGTGGCAGCCGCCCATTCATATACTTCGACAGATTCGATGAATCCACGCCGATTTTTTTTGCAAACTCAGCCTGCTTGAGGTTGAGCATCTTCATCAAATACTTAATGCGGGAAATGATGTTTTGTTCTTCCATGATAGTGTGTGCGTTAGTTACGAAGGCAAAATTACCTCAAAATTGGCATTTTACCAACTTTTTACCGATTTTTTTCTACTAAGCCGGCAACAAGTCAACGGGACGATGGGGCGATGAGTGTTTTGCTTGGGTGGCGGGCGTTAAAAACTATGGTGGAAGATTGTGATGCCGTCCTCGTTGGTGGCGCACCACTGCGTGATATTGCGTGATTGAGAAGAAATGCTCACACCACACTTAATAAGCGTTCGTTTGTCGGCTTCAAATGGGATGCCGTAGCCTTTGTCGTCGATTTGACGAAGCGCTTCTTCTGCTGATTGGTCCACCTTCAATTCAAGCACAAAAATGTGACTACGGGTTTGAATCACCACATCAGCTCTGCCCAGCTCACTCTTTACCTCAGTGTCGACAATGGAATTGAGCATAGAGAAAGCCATATAGAAAAGCAACTTATAGAACGCCTCCCTGGCTTCTTTGTTGTCCCATTCCTCTTTAGTGATAATGTCATAAGGAATTTTAGCGATGTAAGAACGGAAAGCAGAGAGTGCACTTTCCAAATCACCTTTGTAGATAGCTTCCGCCATATCCATTGCCAATCCATTGTTGTCGGCCACACTGCGTTTGAGGATGAGCGGCATCAAGCAATTGATGAGTCCTTCTCTCACTTCGCTATTTGGTATTTTGAGCACATATTGCTTGAGGAGAGGATTGTAGGATTGGATGGTGAGGTAGCCACTTTGGTAGAGCAAAGGCATCGGGGTGTCGGCATCCTCGCAAGGGATGCAAAATTCATTTTCTCTAACTTTCACTCCGTCGTAGTCGAGTGCTTTGGTGATGGGATAGTGTTTTAGATGCTCCAGCAAAGCAGTGGAAGTGCCAGTTTCAAACCAATAATGATTGGCAGAGCCATCGTTGAGCGCATTCAGCAGGCTAAACGGTGCATACACATCTTCGCCGTATGGCGAAAAATGATAGCCGTCGTAGTTCTTCTTTAGAAGTGTGTAAGCCTCTGCGGTGGAAATGTGCAGTGATTGGGCAAATTCTTCCACACATGGGCGAAGGGTGGTATTGAGTTCATCCTGTGTGATACCACAAATACCGGAGTATGCATCAAGCATAGAGATTTGCTTCAGGTTGTTTAGTTCAGAGAAGATACTTACCTGTGAAAATTTGGTGATACCGGTGATAAATACGAATCTCAGATATTCTCCCTCATCTTTAAGGACTTGATAAAATTCCCGAAGCATGGTGCGCATAGCGTAGAGTTGGTGTTTTTGGTTCACGATGCGCATAATGCCGGCGTCGTATTCATCGATAATGACCACCACCTTTTCTCCGGTTTGTTGAGCAGCTTGGTGGATAAGGTGGCGAAATCGCCCGCCGGGAGTGAGCTGTTGGTCGGTTGCTCCGTAGATTTGCTCATAATCTTGAATCAAGCATCCTAATTTGGTTTTGGCTTCTTCCACACTCACATTTTTTAAGCCGCTCAAAGTGAAATGGAGCACCGGGTGGCGGGTCCATTGCTTTTCAAGAGAAGCCAGTTTCAGTCCCGCAAACAGTTCTTTCTTCCCTTGGAAATAGGCTTTGAAAGTGTTGCACAACAGCGATTTGCCAAATCTGCGAGGGCGAGCCAAAAACACATACTGATATTTGTAGGCAAGGTCATACACTAAGTGCGTCTTGTCGACATACAGTTTTCCCATCTGCCGAATGGTTTGGAATTGGTCGGTGTCTACAGGATACAGAAATGTGCTCATCGGTTTTGACTTTGAAGTTGAAAAGATGCTTGTTAAGTACCGGGTGCGGGGGGGTGCTATTTTTCGCCGTAGAGGAGGTCGCCGGCGTCGCCTAATCCGGGCACGATGTAGCTGTGGTCGTTGAGGATGTGGTCGATGTCGGCAGCCCACACAGTGGCGTTGATGCCGTCGGGCAAGTGTCGCTCGAGATATTCAATGGCTTGGTCGGTGGCGATCACCACGGCAATGTGGATGTGTTTGGGCGTCCCCTTTTGTAAGAAAGCGCGGATAGCCACATCCATAGAGCCGCCGGTGGCAAGCATTGGGTCGGCAATCACCAGCACCTTCCCTTCAATGCTCGGGCTTGCCAAATATTCGGTGCGGATGATGAAATCGTTGGTGCCGTCAATGTATTTGCGATATGCCGATATAAAGGCATTTTCGGCATAGTCGAAATAGCTAAGAAAACCCTCGTGAAGCGGCAGTCCTGCGCGGAAAATGGAGCCCAGCACCACCTTTTCGGCGATGGTGCGTGTGGTAGCCACCCCTAATGGTGTGGTGGTTTGGCAGTCGGCATATTCTAAGCGTTTGGAAATTTCGTAAGCCATAATCTGACCGATGCGTTTCACATTGGTGCGAAAGCGCAGACGGTCGGTTTGAATATCTTTGTCGCGGAGTTCGAGCATGTATCGACTCAGCAGCGAGTCGTGTTTGCATAGGTTGATTACTTCCATATTCGAGAGTTATAAGATGTTGGTAAGTGCAAATATAGTGAATATTCGTGATTCAATCAATAGTGATGCGCTATGTTTATTGGCTTTGCTTGCCGGTGATGATGGATTTAATGTCGTGTAGCTTGTTGAGTGCCTCCATCGGGGTGAGGTTGTTGATGTCGAGCGTGAGAATTTGGTCGCGGATTTGGCTCAGCACCGGGTCGTCGAGTTGGAAAAACGAGAGTTGGTAGCCGCTGCGTTGCTGTCCCACCTCGGCAAGGTCTTTGGTCACGGTTTGTTGGTTGCGATTATTGTCCTCGAGTTGTGTAAGCACCTCATTGGCACGGTCCACGATGCTCGGCGGCATACCGGCGAGTTTTGCCACATGTATACCGAAACTGTGTTCGCTGCCGCCTTTTTCGAGTTTGCGCACAAACACCACCTTGCCGTCGATTTCTTTCACGCTCACATTATAGTTGCGAATGCGCTTAAACGAGCGCTCCATTTCGTTGAGTTCGTGGTAGTGTGTGGCGAAAAGCGTTTTGGCGTGAGCGCGTCCCTCGTGAATGTATTCCACAATGCTCCAGGCGATAGAGATGCCATCGTAGGTCGACGTGCCGCGCCCCAGTTCGTCGAAAAGCACCAAGCTGCGCTCGCTCAGATTGTTGAGAATCGATGCCGCTTCGGTCATTTCCACCATAAAAGTGGATTCGCCGAGCGAGATGTTGTCGCTGGCGCCCACACGCGTGAAAATTTTGTCCACTAAACCAATGTGTGCCGATTCGGCAGGCACATAACAGCCCATTTGCGCCATGAGCGTGATGAGGGCGGTTTGGCGTAGCAGCGCCGACTTACCCGCCATGTTCGGACCCGTGATGATGATGATTTGCTGTCCGTCGTTGCTCAGGTGGATATCGTTAGGCACATAACACTCGCCCACAGGCAATTGCTTTTCAATCACCGGGTGGCGTCCCTGCTTGATATCAATGTCGAGACTCTCATCAATCACCGGACGATTGTATTTGTTCTCGATAGCCACACGCGTGAAAGCGCAGAGGCAGTCGAGTTGGGCTATAAGTTGAGAGTCGGTTTGGATAGCCGGGATGTATTCGCTCACCGCCGTCACCAAATCATTGAACAATTTGGTTTCAATCATCAAGATTTTTTCCTCCGCGCCCAGGATTTTCTCCTCGTATTCCTTCAGCTCTTGAGTGATGTAGCGCTCGGCATTCACCAGCGTTTGCTTTCTCACCCATTCGGGTGGCACCTTATCCTTATGGGTGTTTCGCACCTCAATGTAGTAGCCAAACACATTATTGTAGGCAATTTTCAGGCTCGGGATGCCTGTGCGCTCGCTTTCTTGCTTTTGCAGGCGCATCAAATAGTCTTTGCTCGACACCGAAATTTCGCGCAATTCGTCGAGTTGAGGGTCCACGCCCGCTTTAATCACATGGCCGCGATTCACCTGATTGGGTGCATCGGGGTTCACTTCCTCCTCGATGCGGTCGCGAATGAATTGGCAAAGATTGATACGGTCGCCAAAACTGCGTAGCACATCGTGGTGGCTATTCACGCACAGTTGCTTAATCGGCTCCAATGCCTGGAGCGCGCATTTCAGTTGCACCAATTCGCGCGGCGTGATTCGTCCCACCGCCACTTTCGAGATGAGGCGTTCAATGTCGCCCACCAGTTCCAATTGATGCTTTACCAGTTCGCGTCCCTCCACATCCTTGAAGAAATATTCCACCACATCGAGTCGGCGGTTAATCGCCTTTACATCTTTCAGCGGAAACACCGTCCAGCGGTGGAGCATGCGCGCACCCATCGGCGAGAGCGTGCGGTCGATTACCGAGAGCAAACTCTTGCCATCGTGTGCCATAGGCGCCACCAATTCAAGGTTGCGCACCGTGAACTGGTCGAGGCGCACATATCGGTCGGCTTCGATGCGCCCCAAGGTGGTGATATGCTTGATTTGAGTGTGCTGTGTGAGGTCGAGGTAATGCAAAATGGCGCCGGCAGCCATCACGCCCTCCTTCATATCCGCCACGCCAAAACCCTTCAGCGATTGGGTTTGGAAATGGCGCAGCAAGCGTTCCATAGCGCTGTCGAGACTCATCATCCAATCATCGAGTTCGAAAGTGAGCACCCGCGAATTGAAAGTGTCGGCAAATTTGTTGCGGCTGCTACGCTCAATCAGCACTTCCTTCGGCGCAAAATTATTGAGCAACTTATCCACATACTCCGAGCGGCCCTCGGCAGCGAGAAATTCGCCCGTGGAAATGTCCAAAAAAGAAATGCCGATGTTTTGCTTGCCAAAGCACACCGCTGCCAAGAAATTATTTTCCTTGCGATTCAGAATCGTGCCCGACGTCACCACGCCCGGCGTCACCAATTCCGTGATGCCGCGTTTCACCAATTTTTTGGTGAGTTTCGGGTCCTCCAATTGGTCGCAGATAGCCACTCGCTTACCCGCACGCACCAG
>JBJECV010000093.1:0-10560 GCA_051871435.1 Sodaliphilus sp.
ATCTCCAAGCTGCGCTCGGCTGCGCCTTCGCTTGCATGGAGTTAACAACAATAAGCCGTCTCCGACGGCGGTTGGTGAAACCTTCCCCCTGGCTCCTCTTTGAATGGAAGCCTACCTCCAGCCTCTTGCCTTCCCCAAAAAAAGCACCGGGCTTTTTGGGCTCGGTGCTTTTTGAAATGTATGCAATATTATTCTTTTATTTGCTACTATAGTTGCGTGCGTTTTGGTAAGTGCTCTTTGTGAAGAGGTAGGTGTCGGTGTGGGTGCATCGGTTGGCGAAGTCGAAAATGGCTTCGGGATTGATGGCGTAGCCCATAAAGCGCGTTTCGAAATGGAGGTGCGGCCCGGTGCTGCGTCCGGTGTTGCCAGCCAATGCAATGGGCTGTCCGGCTTTCACGTATTGGTCGGGCTTTACCAAGAAGCGGGAAAGGTGACCATACACGGTTTCGAGGCTATTTTCGTGGCGCACAATCACATAGAAGCCGTAGCCGCTGCGCTCGTATTTGGTGAGTCGCACACGTCCGCTGAAAGCTGCATAAATGGTGTCGCCAATGCATGCGCGAATGTCCACGCCCTTGTGCATGCGTTTGAAGCGTGCGCGATAGCCGTAAGGCGAGGTTACCATTGTTTGCTTAATGGGCATATTGTAGTGCTGCACATTGATGCGCTTGCTGTTGGGCACATTGGCTTCCTTGTAGGGGTTCACCAAATTGCTTGCCCAGCCTTCGGTGTAGATATCGGGCTCGGGTTCAATGTTTTCCCAAAGCTCACGAGCATATTTTTGGTTTTCTTCCAAATGTATTCTATCGGTGATTTTGGATTGGCGAGCCAGTTTGTCGGCATGGGCTTTGCGGTAGCTTGACACCGAACTCAGGCTCTGTGCTACGGCGCTGAATGTCAGTCCTGCGGCTGCGATGGTGGTTAAAATTAATGTAGAGGCTTTAATTAATTTCATAATTTCTGTTTTCTCGATGAGCGCCAATGCTTTTTATTTCCTCTGCGGAATGAGTAGCTCATGCTCATCGTCATTATTTATATATTATGGAGTCAAAACGAAGGATTTCGAGAGGGTAGTGGGTCGAAATGAAGTAGCACCGATTTGCTCCAAAGGCGGGCATGATTTTCACACCTGCCGTTTTTTAAAACGCTCAAAATTACCGCTATATTTTCTCTAACCCAAAAAAATAACGGTTAAAATGTGTAAAAAAGTGTCTAAATCTATTTATTATAACGCCTTAAATATCCGATTATGAAACACTTAAATCTTGCTTGCCAAAAACTCCGAAATTTTCTTCCAATCCTTAAAATATCCTAATTTTGGCACACATTTACAAAAGTGTGCAAGTTTTTAAGTGCTCATTATCAATTGTGTGGTCGGCTATGCATCAGCTGATAAGTCCCCAGTTTTCCGTATGCCCGTAAATCACATTCATTGTGGCTTCGAGTTTTTTTCCCTCGGGCGATGCAAGATTGGGGTCGGCTTCGAGCATACGTATGGCATCTTGCCGCGCCTGCTCCAAAATGGCGCCGTCGGAAGCCAAGTTCGCCACCTTCAGATTGAAAGCGATGCCGCTCTGCTGGGTGCCTTCCATATCGCCCGGCCCGCGCAATTTCATATCTTCTTCCGCCACCACAAAGCCATCGTTGGTGCTTGTCATTACCTCTAACCGGTGCTTGGTGTCTTTGCTGAGTTTGAAGTGCGACATCAAGATGCAAAAACTTTGGTCGGCGCCTCTGCCCACCCTGCCGCGCAACTGGTGCAATTGCGACAGTCCGAACCGCTCCGCATTTTCTATCACCATCACACTGGCATTAGGCACATTCACCCCCACTTCAATCACGGTGGTGGCCACCAAAATGTGCGTTTCGTGGCTGATGAATTTCTGCATCTGAGCCTCTTTTTCGGCGGGTTTCATTTTGCCATGCACCATGCTCACTTTAAAGTTAGGAAATCGCTGCTGCACAATTTCGTAGCCTTCCTCGAGGGCAAGCAAATCGAGTTTCTCGTTTTCCTCAATCAAAGGATACACGATATAGGCTTGCCGCCCTTTGCGTATCTCGCTCTCAATAAATTGATACACCTTTTCGTGGTGTTCTTCATAGCGCAAATAGGTGTTCACGGGTTTTCTGCCCGGCGGCAGTTCGTTGATAATCGACACATCGAGGTCGCCATACACCGTCATCGACAGCGTGCGCGGAATGGGTGTGGCGGTCATCACCAGCACGTGGGGTGGGGTAGCGTTTTTCTTCCACAGGCGTGCGCGTTGAGCCACGCCGAAGCGGTGCTGTTCGTCGATAATTGCCAATCCCAAATTGCGGTATTGCACCACATCTTCCAGAAGGGCGTGCGTGCCGATAAGCAATTGGAGCGACCCGTCGAGCAGTCCGGCATGGATGGCTTCGCGTTGGCGCTTGCGTGTGCTGCCAGTGAGAAGCTCCACCGTCACGCCAATTTTCCCCGCCATCTCGCTGATAGCTTCATAATGCTGATGTGCAAGGATTTCGGTAGGCGCCATAATGCAGGCTTGGTAGTGATTGTCGAGCGCAATGAGTGCGGTGAAAAAAGCCACAATCGTTTTTCCGCTGCCCACATCGCCTTGCAGCAGTCGGTTCATTTGCTGTCCGCTACCCATATCGGCGCGAATTTCTTTAATCACTCGCTTTTGTGCATCGGTCAGCGGAAAAGGCAGATGCCGTCTATAAAACGTGTTGAAATACTCGCCCACATGGCTAAACACGTGACCGCGCAGTTTTTTCGACACCGCCTTAATGTTTTTCAAAATGTGAAGCTCTAAGAAAAAAAGCTCCTCATATTTCATTCGCCGCTGTGCGCGCTGTAGCGCTTCCACCGACGCAGGCGCATGTAAATTGCTCACCGCCTCATATAGCGGCATCAGCATACGCCGGGCGCGCAACGTGGCGGGCAGAGTGTCGGTCATGCGTTTGGCAGCATCGCTTTCCAGCAGATTTTTGTTCAATTTTTGGAAAAGGCGCGACGAAAAGCCGCGTTTGCGTAGCCGCTCGGTGAGATTATATACGCCCACCATCCCCGTTCGGTCTTTCACTTGCTCATACACATCCACCTCGGGGTGCACGATGCTATAGGTGCGCTTGTAGGGTGTGGGTTTGCCAAACACGATGTAGTCCACCCCGGTGCTATACGTTTGCTGAATGAATTTCACCCGATTAAACCACACACATTCTATCGTGCCGGTTCCATCCGTAAACAGCCCCACCAACCGCCGCCGTGCTCCTTCGCCCTGAGCGGTGAAAGTGATAAAGCGCCCCTTAAGTTGCACACTCGGGATGTCGTCGCCCTGCAAATCTTTGATGCGGTGGAGGGTGCTTTTGTCGATGTAGCGAAACGGGAAATTCACGAGCATATCGTAAAAACTCCGTATGTTCAATTCCTTGGCAAGGAGTTCGGCGCGCTTAGGGCCCACTCCGCTCAAGTAGGTGATATCGTAGCGTGTGAGTTGAATCATACCTTATTAATAATGTGCTCTGCCACCACAATGTCGATGGGGTGGGTGATTTTGATATTGGTGGTTTCGCCTTCCACGAGGGCTACCTTGCCCCCGGCATGCTCATACACCGAAGCATCGTCGGTGAAGAAGGGCTCATACGCCACATCGTAAGCCTTCAGCAAGGCATCGGCGCGGAATGTTTGCGGCGTTTGTACGGCTCTCAGCGAAGCGCGGTTGAGGGCGATAGATGCACCGCTGTGGTCCACCTGCCGCACCGAATCGGTCACCGCCGTAGCGGGGATAGCTGCCCCGCATTGTGCTGCCATGGCAAAGGTGCGTGCAATCAGCGCCTCCGACACCAATGGCCGCACCCCATCGTGCACAGCCACCAAATCGCCGGCTTCAAGTGTGAGCTTCAGCAATCCGTTTTTCACCGATTGAAAACGGCTGTCACCACCGCTCACCACCGTGTGTGCTATCTCGAAGTGATGCTCTCGGCACAGGGAGTGCCAATAGCTTTGCTGGCTTTCAGGAAGCACCACCACCGTATCTACGCAAGTGGCAAATTTGCTAATGGTGTGCATCAGCACAGGCATTCCGTTCAGCGGCAAAAACTGCTTCGGCGTGTTGCCACCAAAGCGCCTTCCGCTTCCTCCTGCCACTATTATCGCATATCGTTTCATTTCCACATTCTTTAAATCACAATGTGCAAATTTAAAAAAAAACGACGGGATTTAAAAAAAATTAAATAGCAATTCTCGAAATGAAGAATTGCTATTTAAAGTTTTCGTTGGTATTCAGGGGTTTTAAAGGTATAATTGGTTGTTTAGGTTTCGATGGCAAAATTAATCAACTTATTGATGCGCTCCAAATTTTTCACCTGAAAAATTTTCTCAATATCTCTCAATTCTCTATATAACTTCTCCGGCATACACATCTCAATCTATTGAAATATAATCACATAAACTGATGTGATAAATTTTTGTTAAAAATTACAAAATCGTCATCTCGCATCACTTTTTGCCCTTTCTTTTGTGGCATGAAACGAACAAAAAAGTCGGCTTCGCCGAAAAAAAACGCGCCTGCAGAAAAGCTATTAGCTGTTAGCCTTAAGCCATCAGCCATAGAGGTAAAAGGAAATTGTGCATTATGCATTATGAATTGTGCATTAAGATGAGGGGCGGCTTCGCCGAAAAAAGCGCCTGCTGCAAATGGCTGGAGAAAAGAGTTTGGACGACTTTCGGTATTTTAAATGGAAGAGCCGTGAAAATAACCTGGCATTCTGTAGCGCGTATTCCCAAAAAATATCGTAATTTTGCATCCGTTATGACACCTCAACAACGATTACACTTAGAAGAAGAAACCGTGCGTATGCTCAAAACGGTCTTCGACCCGGAAATTCCCGTCGATGTCTACAGTCTGGGCCTCATCTACAAAATCGACATCAGCGACGAAGGCCATGTGGCCATCGATATGACACTCACCGCACCCAATTGCCCGATGGCAGACTTCCTTTTTGAAGATATCCGACAAAAGGTGGAAAGCATTGAGGGCGTGAAAAGCGTGAATGTGCAACTCGTGTTCGAACCCGAATGGGACCAAAGCATGATGAGCGAAGAAGCCAAACTCGAATTGGGTATGCTGTAACACCTTGCCACATATTGATTTCAAGCCCCCACACCCCACTATGATATATTTCCTCAGCGACCTTCACCTCGGTGCCAAATATTTTCCAAATCCTCGGCAAAAAGAACTCGCCGTGGTCCGATTTCTCGACAGCATCGCTGCCGACGCCGAAGAAGTGTATTTGCTGGGCGACATTCTCGACTACTGGTATGAGTATAAAAATGTGGTGCCTCGTGGCTACATCCGCTTTTTCGCTGCTTTAGCACGCCTCACCGATGCCGGAGTGCCGGTGTATTGGCTCACGGGTAACCACGACGTGTGGCTTTTCGACTATCTGAGCACAGAAATCGGCATCACCGTTTATCACAATCATATCCAAAAAGAAATCAAGGGGAAGCAATTCCTCCTCAGCCATGGCGACGATGTGGGCACCCAGCCCTTGCTCTACCGCTTTACACGATGGTGCTTCCACAATAGGGTGTGCCAATGGCTCTATGCCGGACTTCATCCACGCCTCACCTACGGCATAGCCCACGGATGGAGCACTTCCAACCGCAAAAAGCGTAAAGAAGCCGAAGTGAAAGCCGAAATAGAAGTCTGCTACCGGCGGCTTCTCCAATTCTCACATTCCTACGCACAAACCCACCCCGAAGTACACCATTTCGTGATGGGACACCTCCATTTAGCAGAACACCAAACCCTCGACACAGAAGGACGCACCATCACCATCCTCGGTGACTGGATTAGCCAAAACACCTATGCCACCTTCGACGGCACCAAAGTCACCCTTCACACCTTCCACCCCTAATCCCCCCACACCCAGCTCTCACGGCCTCACACAGATCCCACTCCCATAGAATACAAAAGTTTCGGAAGTATTCATCTTTGGAAGTTAAGAAGTTAAAGAAGTTATCGCTCGCTTCGCTCGCTGGAAGTTAAGACGATAGTCATTGCTCGGCGATGAGCAAAGTGATGGTTACACCTCTGCAACCCCCTTCATTTACTTCCGAAACTTAAGCAGAATTAAAATCCCACCTCTCCCTCTATAGCTAAAAGCCCCCCTAAATAAATATTTGTGAAATTCGTGGTCAAAAATAAAACAAAAAAAATTCGTAGTCAAAATAAATCCGTAGAGTGGGATCTGTGTGAGGCACTGAGATCTGTATGGTGGAAGCTATATGGTGGGGTGTGAATATGGGTTCGATATTGAGTTTTTAAAATAAATTTATAGAAAATTAGGTGGGGATTAAAAAAAAATGTTTATATTTGTGGTTGAAACCTGCAAAGGGGCTTTCATGCCCTTAGGAGGCGGCTTAACAACTGATTAACTATTCATTTAATTTATATTTTTAACTAATTTACTAACTAACAACATTCACAACATGAAAAAAATTACAAATTCATGGATTCGTGTGATGCTTCTCAGCCTTGTGAGCATTTTTGCTCTGCAAGAAGTGGGTGCTGCCACCATTCAATACGATGGCATTTACTACACCACATCCGGCTCAAAGGCCACAGTGAAGCGTTACACATGGTCGGGTACCGACACCACTTTCTACAAAGGTGATATCGTGATTCCTGAAACATTTGAATACAACAGTGTGACTTACACCGTGGTAGCTACCGGCGCTAACGCCTTCTTGGACTGCCGTGAGCTGACTTCAGTTTCGCTTCCCGCCACTTGTGTGACCATCGGACGTAACTGCTTTAAGGACTGTACGGCTCTCACCAAGGACCCCACCCCGGCCACTGCCACTTCTATTGGTTACGGCTACCTCCAAGGCTGTACTGCTATCACTGAAGTAACCGTTCCGGCCGGTGTTAAAGGTACTTTCACCGCTCAAAACTGGGAAGGTATGACCGCCTTGAAGAAAATCACGTTCACCGATTCTCCCGATGCTTTCAAAATCTCCGTTACAGCTTTCGTGAACACGATTGACACCGGCGTGACAAGCCCTATCGAAGAAATCTACTTCGGTCGTAACCTCGACGAAGGTACCGGTTCTAACATGCCTTTCCGCGGAATCAAAACTTTGAAGAAAGTGACTTTCGGCGGCAATTTCACCACCATCGACGGTGAAATGTTCCAAGGCTGTACAGGTCTTACCGACATTGTCTACAACGAAGGTGTAAATGTTACTTCTGTGGGTGCCGGCGCATTTGCCAACTGTACCTCTTTGACTACACTCACCCTTCCCGAAGTAATCACTTCTATCCCCGACCGCCTCTGCTACGGCGATAAAGCGCTCACTTCTATCACTATGAGCGACAATGTAACTTCTATTGGTGCTACCGCTTTCTACAATAGCGGTCTCACTTCATTCAATTTCCCGAGCGCACTGCAATATATCTATGCCAACGCATTCCAAAATGCTCAACTTGCCGGCACAATCAGCTTCCCCGCAGGTTTGAAATCAATCGGCACACAAGCATTTGCAGGCACTAAGGTGACTAAGGTGGAAATTCCCGCTGCTGTTGCCACTATCGGTGCTGCTGCTTTCGCTCCTATCACCACCCTGGGTGAAATCGTGGTGGATGAAGCCAACACTGCTTTCAAAGTGGTGAATGGTGTGCTGATTTCTGTCGACGGCACTCGCTTGCTGGTGGCTGCTCACCAAGGCACTGTGGGAACCGACGCATTTGCTGCCGTTACCAATATCGACAACTATGGTTTGGCATACGCTCCTTGCGAAGTGATGGAATTCCCCTTACTTGAAAAAGTGGGCAACTATGCTTTCGCTAATAGCGCATTGAAGAGCTTCAACCTCAAAGCCAACGTGACTGTAGGTTCCAGCATCTTCAGCAATTCCGCTCTGCAAACCATCGTGTTTGAAGACGGTCGCAACGAAATTCCTCAAGGTATTTGTGCAGGATGTAGCCAACTTTCTTCCGTGACCCTTCCTTCCACTGCTACCAACGTGATGAAGGATGCGTTTGCCAACTGCCCGGCACTGAAGAGCATGGAAATTCCTACCAATGTAAACTATATGGAACCGGGCGCTGTGCCTTCTTCCATTGAATCGCTCCGCGTGCTCAATCCCAACACTCCGGCTTTGGCTGCCAATGTGTTCAACGAAAGCCAAAGCACTGTGGAATGTAAGGTGGCTTCTTCGGCTGTGGCTAAATACAAAGCCGCTGCACAATGGCAATACCTCAACATCGTGGCTGATCCCACCATCGCTTCCGGTGGCACAGCTCTGGGTTGCCCCACAGGTTTGTATTTCGCAACTACCGACGGTAAGTTGATGTACAAGGACGTGAACGGCGAAATTGTGGACACTAAATTCACTACCGGTGCTCACGCATTCACCCTCCACAGCTACAAAAACCGTATCTACGTGGCAGTAGCAGGTGAAAAATTCACTTACCAAAATCCTGACCAACCTCTTGGCGACGGTGAACTTTTCTATGTGAACAACACCAACGGTATTTTCTACCGCGTGACAGTGCTCAACAATGTGGGCTATGCACCAAGTGAAGACCCGTTCTCAATGAGTATCGACGAATCCACCAACACTATCTACATTGCTGACCGCAACGTGGGTGTGCACAAACTCAATGCCGACACCACCGGCTTGTATGGCCAACAACCCTTCTTGTTCCAAAACCAATGGTTGCCTTACTATGGCGACTTGTTGAGCTATGGCGCTATCACCGGTGGCTTCACTCGCGACAGCAAGGGTATCTACTGGCGTACAACCAAGTTTAACGGTTTGGGCCTCACTCGATTCACCGATGCCGACATTTACACAGAAGGAGGAACAGGCAAGACACAACGCTTTAACGTGCTCTTTAAAGACGTAATCATCAAGACTTCTTACCTTGATGAAGCCAATGGCTACTACTACATGTTCGTTCAAACAGATCCTTACGGTTCAGTTCCCGGTATCTATCGTATCGCTCTCAACCGCCTCATCAACGTTGAAACAGGCGCCGACTTGCAAGACAATAGCAACCTGAAAATTTCTGATTGCCAACTCATCGACAATTCTCCCATTCTGCTCGATGGTAATGAAGGCTCCGGCGAAATTGCCAATGTGGCTCAAATCAATGGCGACGGCACCAATGTGTTCTGGTCGTATGTGGCTCCCGATTCCGACGCTCAAGCAGTGACAGGTAGTGTGCCTCTCGACCCCGAAAATCCTCTCCACAAGAGCGGTATCAAAACGATCGTAAGTGCTGACGCTGTTCCGGTAGTGACCTACGCAGTAGAAAACGTGAAGGCTTACGGTGTGTGCGGCGCCACTTATGTAGCTCCTCCGGTGGTGAACCCCGAATCTATCACACTCAATAAGACCGAAGCCACTGTCGACAATGGCGGTGAAACCGTGCAACTCGAGGCTACCGTGCTTCCTGCAGATGCCGACAACAAGAATGTGGTTTGGACTTCTTCCGACGAATCTATCGCTACTGTTGATGCCAACGGTTTGGTAACTACCATCAAGCAAGCCTCTTGGGAAAAGGGTGCAGTTTGCGCTGTGACCATCAAGGCTGCTTGCGAAGCTAATCCTGAGCTGTTTGCTGAATGTAGAGTGGTGATCCTGAACCCCACTGCTGAAGTGCTCCCCACTTCCATCACGCTCAACTATGAAGAATATGTGATGCCTTCAGACGCTACTGAATTGCAACTCGTGGCAACCGTGCTTCCCGCCGACGCTACCAACAAGGCTGTAAACTGGACTTCTTCCGACGAAACAGTGGCTACCGTTGACGCCAACGGTTTGGTAACTATCGTTCCTGAAAAAGCCGGCGTGAGCCCGATGGCAACTGCCGACCGCGAAGTGTTTATCACCGCTTCTTGCGTGGCAAATGCTGATGTGAAAGCTATTTGCACCATCACCGTTCCCGGCAAGGCTACCGGCGTGACCGACATCAACGGCACCAAGACTGTTAAGAACGTGAGATACTACAATGTGGCAGGTATGGAATCTACCACTCCTTATCAAGGCGTGAACCTCGTGGTAACCAACTACACCGACGGTAGTCAATCCGTAAGCAAATTGGTAAAATAATTGAAACACAAGTGATTATGGCGGTCACTCGCTGATTCGCCCATCATCATTCCCCCAATAATGGCGGCTGTATCCCACCCCGGAATACAGCCGCCATCCTTTCCGCCCCATCTCCAGTTGGTACTTATAATCCTTGGTATATTCATAATGAAATAGTAATTATGCAATATAAAAGGAAACAAATATGGCAATGACAATCAAACATCCCCTGAGCTTTGGGGAGAAGATGCTCGAATCTTCAACGAGGAAGCAGAGCGTAATGGCAAATTGCCTACACTTAAGTTTTCAGAATCGTAGCGTAAAGTGCTTTCCACAATGTTGGAAAGTGGCAAAAGCATCATTTTTCCTGCTCGTAAAAGCTGATGACACCAATTATTGAAGAGTCGAGTAATGTTTTTTTGACTTAAGCTATAAAATCCCTTGATTGGGCGTAATATCCAGGCCGGCGGCTTCGA
>JBJECV010000094.1:0-10489 GCA_051871435.1 Sodaliphilus sp.
CAAATGGTGGTTGCCACCTGCCGGATAACGCTGAAAAGTGCCCGCTTGCATATCAAACCAAGCCCCCTCGCGATAAGTGCTCACATCCGGCTCAATCCCCAAAAATGCACCCAAATGATACAAAAAACAAATATGAAAATTCGCCACCCCATGCGTGAGCTCATCCAATATCTGCACCGAAGAATGGATAAACCGAAACAGCGGCTCATTTTGCTCCTGCTCCTGAATGGTGTGCGACAGCAACTCACACACAAACATCCCCACAGCATTCTTCGCAGGGTCGGCATACAGCCGCTGCAAAGCATGCGTGCGCTGCAAATCACGCAGCGTGTGCAAATCCCTACCCGGCTTCACATGAGCCTCAAATTGCACCAAACTCAGCGGCATCATCAGCGCAGCACGCATCCGAGCAGCAGCAGTTCTGCCCTGAGGCACCAAAAACGCCATCAGCCCATGGCGGTCGGTATAGATATGTGTGATATTGTGCCGCTCATTATATTTAATAGAATTCAGCACAATCCCACGAACGGATTCATACATAGGCAATCGCTTTTCAACGGAGGCCAACACCATCGCCGGCACCCAAAATCTTACAAAATTAAGCAAATTATGCCACATATCACCCCATAAATCAATAAAAAATCAGTTTTTTGTGCATTTGTGCCCAAAATATTTTGCCATTTGAAAAATCCTTCCTAAATTTGCACTCGCTTTAGCACCCAAGTGCAAAATATGGCGCATTCGTATATCGGTTAGTACTCAAGATTTTCATTCTTGCAAGAGGGGTTCGACTCCCCTATGCGCTACTAATTAATAACTTAGAAACAAAAGATTTTTAAATAATTATGGCAAACCATAAATCAGCAATCAAGAGAATTCGCCAAACAGAGACCCGCAATCTCCGTAACCGTTACTATGCTAAAACAATGCGCAACGCTGTGCGCAAGCTACGCAAAGAAACTGACAAGGTGAAAGCAGCAGAAGACTACAAGAAAGTTTCTTCCATGCTCGACAAATTGGGTCGCAAGCACGTAATCAGCAAAAACAAAGCTTCCAACCTCAAATCGAAGCTCGCTCTTTATGTGAACAAACTGGGTATTGCTGAATAAGTAACACCACATCTTGCGAAAAAGGGCACATACCCCAAATCGCAAAAATCGGCGCATTCGTATATCGGTTAGTACTCAAGATTTTCATTCTTGCAAGAGGGGTTCGACTCCCCTATGCGCTACCAAAGCGCTGGATACCACCCATATCCAGCGCTTTTTCCACTTCCCCCACCCACCCAAATGTTAAAATATTGAACAGAGGGACAGTCCCCTTGTTCAATATTTTAACACTTAAAAGATAGATGCTTGAATTAATAATGTAAAAAATTGAATGTTGCATTTAAATTTTTAAAAAATATTACTATATAAATAATGTGACTCAAGGATGGCAAGCCAAAAAATGGGGGGATTGCGATCACTGCTTAGCTCATCGCTCAACAAGGACTTAACTTCCAACGAGCGAAGCGAGTGATAACTTCTTCAACTTCCTAACTTCCAATAATTAATACTCGCAAAACTTGAAAATGTAACCAAAACACAGTGGCAATATGGATTTGACAAGAAACGATTTTATTACGATTGAAAACAAAGTTCGTCATCTGCTGAAGAAGACCTCTATGGTTTATAAAAATTATGAATATCACCCGGAAGAAATGAGAGAATATGAATGTGATGACGAAGCTTGGGAAGAGTTGTATAATGCAGAAATGAATGTTTTTGTAGATGGTTTCGACAAAAAGTTATATAGCATTGACGCTAAACTTCGCGATTGGGGCTATAAAAAATTTGACGGGTTGATTATATATTTAAATGCAAAATGCGATTGAAAAGTGTTAAAATATTGAACAAGGGGACTGTCCCTCTGTTCGATATTTTAACATTTGGGAGATGGGTGTGCCCGGCTATGCTTTGGCTTTGCTCTTGCGTGGCTTGAATATTTTTATTATCTTTGTGGGAAATAATCAACCAACTAATATTTTTAACAAACTTTCGATTATGAGACTGATTATCGAACCTGATTACGACAAAGTATCGGAATGGGCAGCGTGCTATGTTGCCTCTCGCATCAATGCTGCCAAGCCTACTGCCGACAAGCCTTTTGTGCTGGGGTGCCCCACCGGCAGCTCTCCGCTGGGTATGTACAAAAAATTGATTGAACTGAATAAGGCGGGAAAGGTGTCGTTTGAACACGTGGTTACTTTCAATATGGATGAATATGTGGGTTTACCCGAAGACCATCCCGAAAGTTATCACTCTTTTATGTGGAACAATTTCTTTAGCCACATCGATATCAAGAAGGAAAATGTGAACATTCTCAACGGCAATGCTGCCGATTTGGAGAAGGAATGTGAGGAATATGAAGCGCGCATTGCTGCCGCAGGTGGTATCGACTTGTTTATGGGCGGCGTTGGGCCCGACGGACACATCGCTTTCAATGAGCCGGGTAGCTCGTTGGTGTCGCTCACTCGCCAAAAAACACTCACCCAAGACACCATCATTGCCAACAGTCGTTTCTTCGACAACGATGTGAATAAGGTGCCAAAAACCGCTCTCACCGTGGGTGTGGGCACTGTTATGGCTGCCAAGAGCGTGATGATTATCGTGAATGGCTACAAAAAGGCACCCGCGCTGCGCAATGCTGTGGAAGGTGCAGTGTCGCAAATGTGCACGCTGAGCATGCTCCAAATGCACCGCAAAGCCATTATCGTGTGCGACGAAGACGCCACCATGGAACTGAAGGTGGGCACTTACCGCTATTTCAAAGACATTGAAGGCAAAAACCTCGACCCCGCCACTTTGCTCTAACACAATCTTCTCTTTCATACACGCGAGAGGCTACCCCACAATCAGATGGAATAGCCTTTCGCTATGCTATGCCACGGCCGTCGGCGGGGGCTTATGGCAGGGCGTTGATTACGGCGGTTTTCACCTCGAAGAAATTGTTGGGTCCTTCTTCAAAGAGGCGATATTCGGGGTGGTTGCCCCATGGAGCCGGCTCGTCGCGCAATTGCATATCTTGCCCGGTGTCGTTGGCAATATAGTCGCGAATTTTGTTTTGCCATTCGGTGATGCGCGGTTTGCTCGCTTTAATGTTGAACAGCCCGTTGTCGGCAGCCAATTCTTTCAGATAGCCAATGTATTTGGCTTTGAAATCTGGAAAAACGAGCAATCGGCGGATGAGCGGATACTCGTCGCGTCCCCATTTGAGCGGGTCTTGTCGCCCGGCATCGGTTTGTGCGCCGCCGGCAATACTGGTGCCCAAGGTGTTGTCGTAGTCGTAAGGGATGAAGAAAAATTGATAGTTGAGCTTGTCGGTGGAATTGAAGTAGATGTAATAATTGTTGGCATTGTTCCAATAGTCGTCCCACATCCCCACCGCCACATTCACGGCGTAGGTTTTGAGTAGCAAATCCACATCGCACACCTGCTGAATCCACGTGTAGAAACTCTCATCGCTCTTGCCGGTGAGCTTGAGGATAAAGTCCACCAATTGCAGTTTCGCGGCATCAAATTGGTCTTCATTGTTTTTGAGGCAATAGGCGTGGTTTTTGTCATCGTCCACGGCAATGTCGGCGCCCGTCCAGTTGAGCCCCGCTTGTGCCTGCTCGCATTTCCAGAGAAACCCCTTATTGCTCACAAAGAGGTCTTTCCTACGCTTAAGGAATTGCTTATCAATGGGCTCCAGCATCTCATACACGCCATAGTACACTTCCTTGCTGTCGCCCTCCACGTGCAGGTAGAGCTTGCAATACGTGTCGTCGATACCGGTCCACACCCCATAGCGGCGGAACAGGTCGTAGCAATACATTTCGCGCACGTAGGTGGGATCGTCTTTCAGCCACTTTAGGTTCATTTTCTTCACGCCCAAAATGGTATGCTCCGTATCGTCTACAAATTTGTCGAAATTGAGCATAAAATGCACGTGTTGCCAATTGGTGCGGTCGGTTTGGTGCAGCGTGCCGCTCTCGGCTATCTCCGGGCGTCGGCGCGAGGTGTTGCCCCGCAAGCGAAGCCCTATGGAGTCAATCTCTGTGCGGTCGCCATTCACCCGATAGGTGCACCGTGCCATCACGTATTGATTGGTGTAGGGGTCGGCGTCGAAGGCTTGTAGCAGTTTGTTCCACTCGTCGAGCGCCACCTCAATGTGGATTTCGGGAAACGCATCGTAGTCCCACACATAATCGTGGGCGGTTTTCATTTCACGTCCCTCCAGCACCAGGTTCACCAACGACGTCACATCGCTCACATTCAGCGCACGGTCGACGTTGAGGTCCGACGATTCAAAATCGAAATTCTCCACAGCTTCCCCGGTGATTTGGCTCACCAAAGTGGTGATATCGCTCACATTCACCACACCATCAATGTTGGCATCGCCCCGAAAATACGTGCGAGCATCACCCCACCCGACGCAGCACATCACAATTGTGAGAATCAAAAATAAGCGTTTCATATACTTGAATAAAGATATAGTGTAAAATTTTTGTGCAAATTTACGGATAATAGCCCAATAAATCAAACCCTATGCCTTCTTTTGTGATGCCGTTTGCACCACAGGAATTAAAATCGCACCGGATAGGGTGGGGCGGTTCATATTTTTTGCGTATTTTTGCATAAATTATTGGAATGATGACTCTTTCTGCTGAATTTATTGCTCAAATGCGGGCTGCATTGCCTAATGAGGCTGATGCGCTGCTCGATGCCATTACCTCCACCGAGCCGTCGGTGGCGATTCGTGTGAATCCGCTTAAGGCGTCTGCCGATGTGGCAAATGCCCTTAGGCGTGTGCCCTGGTGCCCGGCGGGGCGCTATCTCGCCGAGCGCGAGGCGTTCACCTTCGATGTGGACTTCCAATCGGGGCGCTATTATGTGCAAGACGCTTCGTCGATGTTTATTCACCACGTGATTCGCCACCTCGTGAACGAACCGGTGCGCTACCTCGACCTCTGCGCCGCACCCGGGGGCAAAACCACCACTGCCATCAGCGCACTGCCTGCCGGCTCAATGGTGGTGGCAAACGAAATAGTGAACGCGCGCGCACGCGTATTATGTGAGAATTTGCAGAAGTGGGGCTCTCCGCGCTGTGTGGTTACGTGCAATGCGCCGCACCACTTGGGGCGCCTCACCCATTTCTTCGATGTGGTGGCTGCCGATGTGCCGTGCAGTGGCGAAGGGATGATGCGCAAAGACGAGGAAGCGCGCCGCCAGTGGACGCCGGCGTTGGTGAAGCAGTGCGCCGATTTGCAACGCTCCATCATTGCCGACATTTGGGATGCCTTGCGCCCCGGTGGCTTGCTCATCTACAGCACTTGCACCTACAATACGCAAGAAAATGAGCAAATGCTTGCCTGGGTGGCGCAGGAATTCGGTGCTGAGTCGCTGCCGATTCCCGTCGACCCCGCATGGAACATCCATCCTGCCATCGGCTCTGAGCATCATTGCTATCGATTTATGCCACATCGCACCGAGGGCGAGGGGCTCTTTATGGCGGCGCTGCGCAAACCCGATGCTCCGCGAAAGGACTTGCGCCTGAAAAAAGCAAAACCCGCCAAGGCAAAGCCCGCGCCAGTGCCGAAGGGCGTGGAATATCGCCTGAAGGATGCCGAGCATTTCTCTTTTTCGGTGATGAACGATGAAGTGGTGGCGGTGCCAGCCGATATGGTGCCTCTGATACCGGCTTTTGCCGATTTGAATGTGCTGCACATGGGTGTGAATGTGGGTGTGATAAAGGGCAAAAACTGTCTGCCTTCCCACGCTCTCGCCCTTTCCACGGCACTCAATCCTGCCGCGTTCCCCTCCAGCAAGGTGGATTATCCCACCGCTATGGCTTTCCTGCGGGGCGAGGCGCTCTTGCTGCCGCAAGCACCGCGCGGCTATGTGTTGCTCACCTATGGTGGCCAACCCATCGGCTTTGTCAACAACTTAGGCAATCGCGCCAACAATCTCTACCCCAAAGCATGGCGCGTGCTCAGCTCCCACATCCCCGACCTTCCACCCAAAATCCTATAGCAAACCGCCACATTTTTGCAAGGCTTTTCCTTTTAAAAGGCGGAAAACACTCTGCACACTATTCTCAACCCGTTTCCATCAGGCGAATTTTTTTTCGGCGAAGCCGACTTTTTTTATTCGTTTCATGCCACTAAAGTAATCACGCAATCAAAGAATGGAAATATTGATATACTTATATGAAAGTTTTGTGCCCCAATTTTGCACAAAACCACACCGTTTTGTGCAAAATGTTAAAATAAATCACTACCTTTGCACCGCAAAACGTAATTTTTTCAATTTCTATCGATTATGCTAAAAGAAAATACTGTCAAGATTTTTGAACAGAGCTTCAAACAAAACTGGAACAATCCGTGCTTGACTGACTACAACACTAAAGACACGCTTCTCTACGCCGATTTTGCGCGCCATATAGCCAAAATCCACCTCCTCTACAAGGAAATCGGTATCGAACCCGGCGACCACGTGGCGCTCATTGGTAAAAACAACCCCACTTGGGTTACTATCTTTATCGCCACCATCACCTACGGCGCCGTGATTGTGCCCATTCTACAAGACTTTAACCCCAACGATGCGCAGCACATCGTGAACCATAGCGAGGCAAAACTCCTTTTCGCCAGCAAAAGCAATTGGGAAAACCTCGATTTCAACAATATGCGCAATGTGCGCGCCGCACTCTCTATCGATGAGCCGGGTCTCTTCGAGCAAAAGGAGGGCGAAACCGTGGCGGATGTGCTCGCCGCTCTCAACGAAAAATTTAACGCAGCATATCCCAATGGCTACACTGTGGACGATGTGAAATATCCCGAAGTGCCGGGCGACCAATTGATGGACATCAACTACACCTCAGGAACCACCGGATTTAGCAAGGGCGTGATGATCACCGGCAACAACCTTTGCGGCAACATTGTCTACGGCCTGAAGTCGGGGCTCTGCCACGCCGGTTCGCGCCACCTTTCGTTCCTTCCCTTGGCGCACGCCTACGGCTGTGCCTTCGATATGCTCGCGCCTTTGGCTGCCGGCGGCCATATCACGCTGCTGGGTCGCATCCCTTCGCCTAAGGTGATTGTGAAGGCAATGGGTGAGGTGAAGCCCAATTTGGTGATTTTGGTGCCACTCGTGCTCGAAAAAATTTATGCCAAGATGATTGTGCCCATGATTAGCAAGGGCTTGCTCCGCTGGGCGCTCGCCGTGCCATATTTGAATGACAAAATCTACGACCAAATACGCAAAAAACTCGTGGAGGCGTTTGGCGGATGCTTCGAAGAAATTATCGTGGGCGGCGCGCCGTTCAATGCCGAGGTGGAAGAATTTCTCTACAAAATCCGTTTCCCATTCACTGTGGGCTATGGTATGACGGAGTGCGCTCCCTTAGTGAGCCACACGCCATGGCGCGAATTTGTGCCCCATAGCGCCGGCAGAATCCTCCCGGGCATGATGGAGTGCAAAATCGATAGCGAGGACCCCGAAAACATTCCCGGCGAAATTTGCGTGAAGGGTGTGAATGTGATGCAGGGCTACTACCACAACAATGAAGCCACCGACAAGGTGCTTCACGACGACGGTTGGCTCCACACCGGCGATATGGGTACGCTCAGCGCCGACGGCACCGTGTTTATCCGCGGACGCCTCAAAACTATGCTCCTCGGCGCTAACGGCCAAAATATCTACCCAGAAGAAATTGAAGCCAAACTCAATAACAT
Source organism: Sodaliphilus sp. (assembly GCA_051871435.1). Taxonomy (GTDB): domain Bacteria; phylum Bacteroidota; class Bacteroidia; order Bacteroidales; family Muribaculaceae; genus Sodaliphilus. Next base: position 7,757 of record JBJECV010000094.1, read on the forward strand.
GATTTTCGTGAACGAAAGTCTGGTGGTGGAACGTGATGGCAAACTCGTGGGACTGGTTTACCCGGACTACGATACCATGGACGCGATGGGCGTAACGCGCGACCAATTGCCCGAAAAAATGGAGGAAATTAGAGTGGAGCTCAATAAGCTCGTGGCTCCCTACGAACGCATCACTCGCATCGAACTCATCGCGAATGAATTCGAAAAAACTCCAAAACGTAGCATTAAGCGCTTTTTATATAGCCATTAGTAAGCAAACGGCGCTTTTTGCTTAAAAGGTGTAAGAAAATTGGATAGTTGAAATCGTTAACAATATTTAACTTTTCCCGATTAAACCAAAATATCTTTAATTAAGCAATTGAATATCAAAAACTTGAGAAAATTATTTTGTGAATTTTTTTGAAAAAATCGATTTTTTTGCCGCAACCCGGAAAAATTTTTCTCAAAGAATAGTTTGCATATAAGTTTTTTGTTATAAATTTGCACCGATTTTAAACTGAAAAAGAAAATTATTGTTTTATTATTTTAAATTTTTACGAAAATGAAAAAGTTAGTTTTATTACTTGCTGTTATCGCTAGTGTTTCTTTCTTCTCTTGCAACAAGGGTGCAGGTTCTGCAGCTGCTTCTGACAGCGCAGCTGATAGCACTGTAGTTGCTGATAGCGCTGCTGCTGATAGCGCTGCTGACAGCGTTGCTGCTCCTGCTGACTCTGCAAAGGCTGATAGCGTTAAGGCTTAATCTAAGCGATAAGCAAAAGAGTTTGAAGCTGTTTCCCCAAGGGAAGCAGCTTTTTTTGTGCACCCCATCCACAAACAAAAATCTCACAGATGATCTTCAATCCGTGAGATTTCTATACCAATCCAAATAAGCCACCCACTTCAATCAATCCCTGAGATCTGTGTGGGGCGCCCCACCCGTTGACTTGTTGACTTGTTGACTCGTTGACCCAAAAAATCACTCCTGCGGTTTGCTGCCCAAGAGTTCGAAGTTGTCGACATACACCTCCGTCACATAGCGCTTAATCGCGTTACGGTCTTCCCATTGGCGTGTACGGAGTTTGCCCTCAATGTAGAGTTTGGTGCCTTTGCGCACATATTTTTCAATCACCTCGGCTTGTTTGCCCCACGCTACAATGTTGTGCCACTCCGTACGCTCCGTGCTGGCGCCGTTCGCGCCGGGTATCGTTTCGTTGGTGGCAAGGGAGAACGTAGCCACGCAATGCCCCTGTTGCGGATAACGAATGTCGGGGTCTTTCCCCACATTCCCAAGCAAAATCACTTTGTTTACTGACATAATATTTCGTTTTAAATTGTTTTTTAGCTTCTGTGTATAGTTTTCATCACCATTTCCGCCAAGTCAAGTAGCCCTAAGACTATCGCCTAAACTTCCAACGAGCGAAGCGAGTGATAACTTCTTTAACTTCTTAACTTCTAAAAATAACTTCTAAAAACAACTTCCAAAAGAATCGTATCACTCCCCTTTCTCCACTACCGATGCTTTCAGCCCTTCTATCACGCTGGTGGTAAAGCCGTGGCGCTCCATGGCGTTCAGGCCCTTGATGGTGATGCCGCCCGGTGTGGTCACTTTGTCGATTTCCACTTCAGGGTGATTGCCGGTGTGGAGAAGCAGTTCGGTAGCGCCTTGCAGTGTGCGCAGCACAATCTCTTTCGCCTCGTTGGCTTTGATGCCCAATTCCACACCGCCCTCGCTCGCCGCACGCACATAGCGCATGGCGTAGGCTATGCCACACGATGCCAATGCCATACAAGCATCCATTTGGCTTTCGTCGATGAGCATGGTGCTGCCCAAGCGCTGGAAAAGGTCGTTCACTTGGCTGATTTGCGCTTCGTTGGCACCACGCGAGCAAATAAATGTCATACTCTTGCCGATGCTGATGGCGGTGTTGGGCATCACGCGAAACACTGCCGGAGGGGTGCACAGCGATAGGTCTTCCAGTTTTTCAAGCCCCACACCGGCAGCCACCGACACCAAAATTTGACGTTCCCACCGTATCAATTCCGACAGCGGGTCCATCACGTCATACACCATCCACGGCTTCACCGCCAAGATAATCATATCGGTGTGGAGCACGGCTTCTTTGTTGTCTGTGCTCACCGTCAGTTCCGGAAATTCGGCTTTCAGCGCATCCAATTCCTGATGCCTATTTGGTGCGCACACAGTGATATCGGCAGTATTGAAGGTGGAGTCGGCAGCAAGTCCGCGGGCTATGGCGCCACCCATATTGCCCGCCCCAATAATTCCTATTTTCATCGTAAAAATTTTTCTTTCCCACAAATATAGTGATTTTTCCACAAATTCCTTCCCAAAAACGCATCCAATTCTCACTTTACCCCCATCCAATGTCCCTTATTGGGCTTGCTCTCCAAAGCCAAATCCACTACCTTTACCAAACAAATAACGAGAAACAACCATCACCATGAAAATAACAAAGAAAGCAAACCGCCGCCCGATGTCCCACAAATTCCCACCCACCGGTAGGGACATGCCTCCGGCATGTAATGGCTACAACCCACTAAACCACAGTGATTTGCGCACCCACTGTAGGGGCGCAATAATTTGCGCCCGCCCCACAAAATCCCACCGCCGCTGCCCCAGATACTCCAGGTGTTTCAAGTGTTTCAAGCAAAAAAGCCCCCTAACCAAGCGCGAAGCGCGACTAACCAAGCGAGCTTGCGAGCGGCTAACCAAGTGCGAAGCACGACTAACCTTCA
>JBJECV010000095.1:0-10337 GCA_051871435.1 Sodaliphilus sp.
AAATTACCAAAATCCCTTGGTTTACAACATAGAAGAACCGTCCCTTTGATGGCATAGTATTTCATGAGTTTCACGCAAAGGGGGGGGGGTAACCAAGTGCGAAGGGCGGATAAGGGTAAAAGGGTTGGTTATTTGAGGAGTTCGCCGAGGGAGGTGGTGAGGTTGAGCATAAAGGTGGTGGCTCCGGTGTGGGGCTGAGCGAATGCCACGTTGAATCCAAACGATTTCACTTTCATACCGGCGCCTAACGAGATGCCGGAGAAGAAATTGCGTTGGTAGGTGCTCATGTCGGTGCGTGTTTTGTGGTTGTAGCCCATACCCACCCACACATTGTTGGTGGGCAAAAATTCCAATCCAAGCACCAAGTGGCGCATGAGGTTTGAGCCAAAATTTTCTTTTTTCACCAAATCGCTGTTGGTATTATTTTTGTCTTCAGGCTCGTAGTAAGGGAGGCTCCATTTTCTCAGGTTGTAGGCAGTGATGGAGAGGCGGAACGGCGAGGTGCCCATAATTTGGGAATATCCGATTTGAATATCCCATGGCAGGTGGTCTTTCGAATCGTAGGTGCCGTCGAATTTCTTCACTTGTCCACCCAAATTTTTTGCCACCACCGACAGCGAGAGTTCATTGTCGGGGTTATAGAAATTGATGCCCAAGTCGGCTGCAATAGCGCCGGCAGAATAGTCGCCGTATTTTGAATAGAGATATTTGAGGGTGATACCGCCACGTGCATTTTCGGAGATGTCGTGTGAATAGCTCACATTGAAATTGATGTCGCTGGCATTAAACGAGCCCAAAATGGTGCCGGAGGCATCTGCTTCGGTCATGCTGCCGTAGCCGTAATATTGAATGCCCACAGCCAAAGCGCTGTGCTCGGTGAGTCCTTGTCCGTAGCGCACGCCCATAAAATTGGTGGAGCCGATGTATTTCATATAATTCACGCCCACTTGTTTATCAAATTCCGGTCCCAAGAGCGCCGGATTTTGCTCCACGAGGTTGATGTCATCATCAATGAGGGCAATGTTATGACCACCGAGCCCATACACGTGGGCTGAAGGGGTGATATGGAGAAATTCGTAGGCTGTGGTGCCATCTTGCGCCCAAGCGCTTAGGCTTAGCGCCACGGCGGCAATCAGAAGAATATGGCGAACAAAGTATGGTTTCATTCGTGAAATGTTAGCGATAGGGTTTTGAAAAATTGGCAAAAAGCCGTTTATCGTCAGTATAATTAACGATTAAATACCCTTAATTCGTATACCGATTTAATTTTTTTTTACAACAAACCACCATTTTATATTGATTCTGTAAAAATTCACAAAACATTATTAATCATTTCCAAATTCGGCAGTTAGGATATGGAAATTTGAAAAAACAAAATTATATTTGCATCAGATTTTAATACATCAACTACGCTCCTAAAAGCGAAATACTACGCAATGTATTTGTAAATCAATATGATGCGAAACGAATTACAAATTTCATTACTCCTCGTGTGCTCCATGCTGCTGCTTGGCGCCACATCGGCTAACGGGCAAACACGCCCTCGTGCCAAACGCATCGGGGTGGTGAATCCCACTTCGCGCGACCACTCTGCTTATATTGAGTTCTACGAATTTGAGCAAGTGGATGTGCAGCCCAAATTTCCGGGCGGCGAACGTGGATTGGTGAAATTTGTAAACAACACTCGCGAGTATCCCTACGATGAATATATGGCGGGGCGCCAAGGGCGCGTGCTTTGCAGCTTTATTATCCTTGCCGACGGGCAGGTGTCGCATGTGGAGGTGCTCCGCAGCTCGGGGTGCCAAGCGCTCGACAAAGAAGCCGTGCGTGTGATTAAGCGAATGCCTCGCTGGGAAGCCGGCCGTATGTGGGATACGAAAGTGAATGTGCGCTGCATTCTCCCTATCGCTTTCCGGCTATAGAATTACTTTAAAAGTGACACCCATAGTTAAATATCTCAATAGCAGCGGCTCCCGATTGGGAGCCGCTTGCTTATCTTATTCGGGGTCGTCGAGGCGGAAAATGGAGAAATTCACTTTGCCGTAGGTGCGTTGCTGGTAGAAGTGGGGCAAGTGGCTGAAATTATGCGCTTTGCTGTGCTCAATGATAAATATGGTGTCGGGCAGCAGCATTTGGCTTTGGATCACGAGCTCGGGAATGCGGGCAAAGTCGGGCAAATCGTAGGGCGGGTCGGCAAAAATAATGTCGAACTTTTTGGTGCAGGTTTCCACGAATTTGAAGGCATCGCCCTTCACCTGAATCAAATTTTGCTCGTGGAGCAAGTCCTTCACTTTGCGGATAAATTGATATTGCGTGGAGGCTTTTTCCACACTGGTGACCTGCGCGCAACCGCGCGAAAGAAATTCAAAACTCATTGCTCCGGTGCCCGAGAAAAGGTCGAGGGCGGTGAGCCCGTCGAAGTCCACCCAATTGGTGAGCACATTGAAAATGTTTTCGCGCGCCATATCGGTGGTGGGGCGAGCAGTGATGTTGGGCGGCACTTGAAAGCGCCGGCGTCCGTATTTTCCGCTAATTATTCGCATAAGGCTAATAATATAAGTTCAAAAGGAGCCTTCACCGCATCTTGCCCTATTTTTAGCGCGGCGGCAGGGAAGATGGAAGGCATCACATAGCTTACATACTTTCTGAGGGTGGGTATCACTGCATCGCGCTGCGCCTTGTCCCCGGTCACAAACAGTTCGTGGCGCGTGGCTTCCAGATTAAAACTCTGCCAGGCATGGAGTGCGTAATACACCACATCGTCCACCGCGGTGCAAGCAATGGAATTTGCCATCAGCAGATGCTTGTCGCGCACAATCATCATATCAATGCCCTCCTGACGCAAATTCAAGTGCATACAAGCCCCGGTGCGGCGCTCGTCTTGCCATTTGAAATGCTCCATCAGTGGATACAAATGGTGCACAATGGGGGGTATATTGAATGTGCGATGCAAAAATCCAACCAGACCTTTCTCCACTTCAAAGGCAATGTGCACATGGCATCGCGGCAAAAAGCAAGTGGCCACATCTCCATCGGCTTCGGTAAACATAGCTCTGAATGCCTCCTCGGCATCGGTTTCTGAAGAAAATTCGGGCGGCAAAATCATAAAATGATGCGACTGCACCACGATGCGCACCTGCTTGTAATCGTTGAGCAAAGCAGGATTATCGTAGATAGCATTTTCCACCGCCTTCAAATAGCTGCCCCCGGATAAATCGAGCGGTACTTCGCCGGCAATCAGCGAATTTTCTTCATCCACATCGAAAAGCGTGTACTGAATCACCTTAGGGCAAAGCGCCAACTGCAGCGTCCAGAATTCCGGTTGCCGTATATCGATATGCGAGGTGGTGTTGGAAAGATTACTCATAGCAATGCAAAGTGTGAAGGAAAAAATTGCGCAAAGCGCGCCATCCATATCTATTGCAAAATTAGCAAAATTATTATTTTCTGCAAAATCCGCCGCACCCGCGGCTTCCGAACCATCGAAAAATTATCGCTTATTCAAAGCAATTTTCACCAATGCAGAAGACTGCAAGAAAATCATTCGATTACTCGCCACGCGCAATTACGGGTTTACACGGGAGGAAATTGCCTCTGCCACCGGGCTTGCGCTTGGCGGCGGCTTGAGCGACAGACTTACAGCTTTGGCTGAAAGTGATATTATTGTAAGATATAGCTCTTACGACAAAAGACAGGGAGAGCTCTACAAACTCATTGACAATTTCTGCCTTTTCTGGTTAAAATTTGTGGAGCCCAACCAAAGCGACGCTACATTTATCAACGATAATTTCACATCCGATATTATGAAAGCATGGCATGGTGTAGCCTTTGAGCAAGTGTGTATGCAACATGTGCCCCAAATTAAGCGTGCATTGGAAATAGGAGGTGTGAAATCTTCTATATCTACTTGGAATGTGAAAGGGAATGACACTAAGGCGGGAGTGCATGTTGATTTGTTGATAATTCGTGACGATAATATTGTGAATTTGTGCGAGATGAAGTTTTATGGCACACCCTATTCTGTTAATAAAGAAGATGAAACTAAAATGCTTCGCAGAATAGAAATGCTTAAAACCACTTTAAAAGCAAAACAGAAAGTGCACCTCACGCTCATCACCACATTCGGACTAACACATGGAAAGCACAGTGGAAAAATCCAAAAAGTGGTGGTAGGTGATGATTTGTTTACCTGACCCTGTTTTGGTAATGGTCAGACAAATAAGCGCTTGGCTGGGGAGGCCAAGCGCTTATGGTGTGGTTGGGGATTTTTCTTTTTAGATGGAGAGGCGGCGGAGGGTGTTGAGAAGTTCGCGGTCGATGGGCTTATCGTTTTTGATAGCCTTGCTGAAGGGCACATACACGATTTCTTCTTCATCGTCGCCAATCATCACGTTGCGCTGTCCTTCGAGGAGGGCATCCACTGCTGCCGCGCCCATACGTGAGGCGAGGATGCGGTCTTGTGCGGTGGGCGAGCCGCCGCGCTGCAAGTGGCCGAGGATGGTGACACGCACATCGTATTCAGGATATTCCTTGCGCACGCGTTCTGCCAAGCCCATTGCTCCGCCGGTGATGGGGCTTTCTGCCACGAGCACGATAGAGGAGTTTTTGCTCTTGCGGAAACCGTTTTGAATGAGTTCTGCCAATTGGTCGACTTCGGTAGAGATTTCCGGGATGATGGCAGCTTCAGCGCCGGTGGCGATAGCACCGTTGAGCGCGAGGAAGCCGGCGTTGCGACCCATCACTTCAATGAAGAACAGGCGTTCGTGCGAGGTGGCAGTGTCGCGGATGCGGTCCACGCACCACATAATGGTGTTGAGCGCAGTGTCGTAGCCAATGGTGTGGTCGGTGCCGTAGAGGTCGTTGTCGATGGTGCCCGGCAGACCGATGATCGGGAAATCGAAATCGCTGGCAAACTGGCGTGCCCCGGTGAGCGAGCCATCGCCACCAATCACCACCAGCGCATCGATGCCGTGGCGCTTAATCACCTCGTAGGCGCGTTTGCGACCTTCTATTGTGGTAAATTCCTTGCATCGTGCGGTTTTGAGGATGGTGCCACCTTGCTGAATGATGTTCGACACATTTTGTGTTTTGAATTCCACTATATCGTCGTCGATAAGTCCTTTATATCCACGGTAGATACCTTTCACTTTAAATCCGCCATAAATTGCAGAGCGGGTTACGGAGCGGATGGCGGCGTTCATGCCCGGCGCATCGCCTCCGGAAGTAAGGATACCGATAGTTTTGATCTCTGCCATAATGATTAAAATTGAAATGTTTATACTTGAAATCTTTGTTTTTGAAGCACAAATTTAGTAATAATTACCCTAAAAGCATCAAATTTGGGTTATAAAAAATGCACTTATTTAGTTAACAATTTTGAAAGAGGCAATATTTTTTTTGCTTTTAGCCGTTAGCCCTGATATCTAATTATGAATTATGAATTATACATTATAAATTATGCATTAAGCTAATGGCTAACGGCTCATCAGGGCTTGATACCGATGTAGATACTGCACACGCCCAGCGTGAGGCGCTTCACTTGGCATTGTGAAAAACCTGCGGTGCGCATCAGCTCCAGCATTTGTACTCCTTGCGGCACGGCGGCGATGCTTTCGGGCAGATAGCGATATGCGCTCTTGTCGCCACTTTTCAGCGACCCCACAAAAGGAATCACATGAAGTGCGTAGAGGTCGTAGAAAAAGCGGATGAAGGGATTTTGCGGCGTGGAGAGTTCGAGCACGCAGAGCATACCCCCCGGCTTGAGCACGCGCCACATTTCGGCGTAGCCTTGATCGATGTGCTCAAAATTGCGAACTCCGAAAGCCACGGTCACGGCATCAAAACGCTCATCGGCGAATCGCATCTTCAGGCAGTCGCCTTGCTCAAAGGCGATGTGCGACGAGAGCCCTTTAGCCGCCACCTTCTTTCGCGCCACCTCGAGCATACCTTCGCTCAGGTCGATGCCCGTAACTTGGCAGTGGAGGTGACGATGGAGCTGGATAGCGAAATCGCCGGTGCCGGTAGCCACGTCGAGCACATGCTGCGGCTTCACGGCAGCCACTTGCTTGCGCGCTACCTTGCGCCACCATTTGTCGATGCCCATCGTCATGGCCCGATTCATAAAATCGTAGGCAGGGGCGATGGCATCGAACATGGCTTGCACCTGCTCGGTTTTGCCCTCCGCTTCGCTATAGGGTTTTATTTGTTCTACTTTGTTCACAAGTTAAAGCGTTTTGAGGTAGGCGCTCACATTGCGGTAAATGCGTTCGGCGAGGTTGGCATCTTCAGCCGGAATGAATTTGCTGCCGGTAATTTCTTCGTAAAGCTCAATGTAGCGCTTCGACACTGTTTCGCAATACTCGTCGGTCATTTCCGGCACGGTTTGTCCTTCTTTGCCCATAAAATTGTGGTCGATAAGCCATTGGCGCACAAACTCCTTGCTCAATTGCATTTGCGGCTCGCCTTTTTCAAATTTTTCTTCGTAGCCATCGGCATAGAAGTAGCGGCTGCTGTCGGGCGTGTGGATTTCGTCCATGAGAATCACCTTGCCATCAGCTTTGCCGAATTCATATTTGGTGTCCACCAAAATCAAACCCTTGGCGGCGGCAATTTCGGTGCCGCGAGCAAAGAGCGCGCGGGTGTATTTTTCCACCAGGGCATAATCTTCCTCGCTCACAATGCCTTGCTTAATGATTTCTTCGCGCGAGATATCTTCATCGTGTCCGGCTTCCGCCTTGGTAGTGGGAGTGATGATAGGCTCCGGGAAGCGCTCGTTTTCGCGCATACCGTCGGGCAATTTCACGCCGCAAATTTCACGGCAGCCATTTTTGTAGGCACGCCAAGCGCTGCCGGTAAGGTAGCCGCGAATAATCATTTCCACGGCAAATCCTTCGCATTTTTTGCCGATGGTGACCATCGGGTCGGGCGTAGCCAATTTCCAGTTGGGCACAATGTCGGCAGTGGCATCGAGAAACGCCGCCGCGATTTGATTGAGCACTTGTCCTTTGGAGGGGATGCCTTTAGGAAGCACCACATCAAAAGCCGAGATGCGGTCGGTGGCAACCATCACTAAGATGTCGTTGCCAATGCTGTACACATCACGCACCTTGCCGTGATACACTGCTGTTTGTCCTTCGAAATTAAAATCGGTGTGAACTAAAGTTGTAGCCATTGTGAAAAGAAATATTATGAATAAAAAATTGTGTAAGTTTACTCTTGGTTCGGGCGCTGCTCCTCTTGCTCGTGCCGCTCGTAGGCTTCCACAATGCGCTGCACCAAGTGGTGGCGCACGATGTCGGATTTTTCGAATTCCACCTTGCCGATGCCCTTCACATTGCGCAAAATTTTCAGGGCATGCACCAGCCCCGACGAAGTGGTGCGCGGCAAGTCGATTTGGGTCACGTCGCCCGTCACAATCATTTTGCTCCCCATACCCAAGCGGGTGAGAAACATTTTAATTTGGTGCGGGGTGGTGTTTTGTGCTTCGTCGAGCACCACGATGGCATCGTTGAGCGTGCGTCCGCGCATAAACGCCAGCGGGGCAATCTGAATCACATTGGTGTCCATATATTCGCGCAGTTTGGCTTGCGGAATCATATCTTCGAGGGCATCGTAGAGCGGCTGCAAATAGGGGTCGATTTTGTCCTTCATATCGCCCGGCAGGAAACCGAGTTTTTCGCCGGCTTCCACCGCGGGGCGCGACAGAATAATTTTCCTCACCTCGCGATTTTTCAGCGAGCGCACCGCCATAGCTACCGCTAAATAGGTTTTGCCGGTGCCTGCAGGGCCTAAGGCGAATGTGAGGTCGCTTTCGGAGAAGGTTTTCACCAAAAGTTGCTGATTGGGGGTGCGTGCCTTGATAGGCTTGCCATTCACGCCAAAGATGATGGCGTCGTCCATTTTCAATTCTTTGGGCGGCGTGCCCTTAATGGTGTTGATAATCACCTCCTCATTGAGCTGATTATAGTGGTTGCAAAAGTCGGCAAGTTCCTTGATTTTTTGTTCAAAGAACGCCGTTTCTTCCTCTTCGCCAATCACCTTAATCACATTGCCGCGGGCAGCCATGCGCAATTTGGGAAAGAGGTTACGAATCAGTTGTATGTTACAATTATTGACGCCATAAAACACCACCGGGTCAACATTGTCGATAATCACGTGTCGTTCGTTCATAGCCGGATATTAGGGGGAAAATCCTATGCAAATTTACACCAAAGCCGCTACACTACCAAGAATATCCCGATTTTTTTTGAAAAGTCAGAATCCTTTCGCTGCCTTAATTCGCTTCCACAGCCCCCACAGAAATTCCCAGATCACGAATCACACGAATTTTACGACTAAGTTATTCGTCTTCTTCTTGGCTGAGGAGGTATTGGGCGGCATCTGCCCACATTTGTCCGTTGCTTCCGGGGACCAGCCTTTGGAATTCTAAGTAGGGATAATTTTCGGAGCCGATTTCTTCTCCATTGGCATTGTAGTAGTGCCCTGACACATTTGCGTATTCCGTAAAGGAGAAGTTGTACATGTAACAAATGGCGATGGAATAGATGGTTCTTCTTGATTTTGCTTCTCTGGTGACTTTGGCTCGTGCGGCTTTTGTGGTGAAATCCATTTTTGCCCACACGATGTAGCCGTCGGATTCTTCCGAAACTTCAGAGTCGATGTAATATGTGATGCCTCTGTCGGACATAATTTCAAGCCATTCGCCGGCTTGGGCAGTGGCTGTGGCGATGATGAGGCAGAGCGCCAAAAGGAGGAGTCGATGTAATGCTTTCATTGTTTTGCCGGGATTAATGTTAGTGGTGTAAAGTTACATATTTTTAGTGATTTTTGCATTATATTTTGGGTGTTTTTTTGTGTAGGCAATAGCGAGATAGATACTATAGGGGCTATGGGGGGAAGTAAAAAAAAAAGCCACCTTGGTCGGGTGGCTTTTTTTATATTGGGGATAGCTTGTATTTGCTATTTGTGCGGGTGTTTAGCGGATGAATTTCTTGGTGGTGGTGGCGGTGGCTGTGCGGGCTGTCACTACATAGGCACCTGCATTGAGGTGACTGATGGAGAGTGTGGAGCCTGTGCCGGAAGCCACGATGCGTCCGCTCATGTCGGTTACGGTGATAGAGGCGTTGGCGTTGAGTGTGATGAAATTGTTTGCCACTGCCATCTTGAGTGCGTTGGATGCGAGGGCTTCGTTGATGCCGGAGGGTTCAATCAAAGAGCAACCCACGAATTGGAGGTTGTCGAAGGTGAGCGCGTCGCCGGGTTTGGAAGTCATGCGGAGCTCTACTTGCACTTCTTGTCCATTGAATTTGCCGAGATTCACACCGCGGTATTGACGGTCGGTGCCTTCGAGGGTGATTTCAGCGAGTTTGCTGTAGTCGGGTCCCCAAATCGGGTCGATGTAGCGCACGCGCACTTGATAAGATTCGTAGAAGTATGGGCTGATGGAGCCTGCGTTCCACACGAAGTAAGCGCTGTCGGAATTCACTGTCACCTTAGGCAAGATGCAAGAGCGGTTGATTTCGTCCACGCCGTCGATCCAAGAAGAACCGGCAAACATTTTGGTGCCGTAGTAGGGGTGTTCGCCGATGGACACGATGCCCCAACCGTTTTCGCCAAATTCTTCAGCTGCAGAAGAATTGAGTGTACCTTCATCGTTCACTTCGTAGGTGAATTCTGCGGGCACTTTGCCATCTTCAAAGTCGTAGATAATGTCGGGAGTGCCGAGGAAGATGAAAGATTGGCGGATGGTGTCGTTGGCGTGATTGATGTCGCCTTCGCAAGAGAGCGCCACTTCCAAGGTGTGTGCGCCGGGTTTCAGTCCACTGAGCGCACCGCTGAAGTTGAGGGTTCTTTCTTCTTGAGCGGCAAAGTTGACGGTCACGGGTTGCGTTGAGGCGTCGTCCACCTTGATGGCTACCGAAACTGTTTGTGCAGTGATACCCATGTTTTTAGCCACGAATGTAACGTCTTGCGGCGCTTTCACAGGGAGGTATTCGGTGGGGTTGATGAGCGAAATAGTAGCAACATCCACGTCGGTAGCTTCGATTTTTTCGAGGCTCAAATCGTCGATGGTAATCCAGTTTTCGTCCTTATCGGAGAACGCGTAGAAACCGATGTACACGGTTTGCGGGCTATCGAAGTGGAGGATGTTGATGGATTCTTGATAAGCGCCTTTAGCGAACGGAGCGTATTCCACGATTTTGTTGGTCATTGCTTCAGGTGTGGCAGCGCTACCGTAGTGCACAGAGAATTTTTCGGGGTGGTTGTCGTCGCCCGAGTACCAGAATTTGAGAGCATAGTAGCCGGCTTCCACATTGATAGGCTCGAGAATGAACCAG
>JBJECV010000096.1:0-2308 GCA_051871435.1 Sodaliphilus sp.
TACCAAAATCCCTTGGTTTACAACATAGAAGAACCGTCCCTTTGATGGCATTTTGATGGCACAGCCAATTACGCCACATAAGGGACCACTATAGTTTCGTAGCCATTACAGGAAAGCGCTGATTGCATCGCGAAATAATCTTATTTAAGGAAGAGGCAGGCGTCGCCGTAACTAAGGAAGCGGAAATCGTGGCTGAGGGCGTAGTCGTAGATGGCGCGCCATCGGTTTTCGCCCACGAATGCCGACACCAGTAGCAGCAACGTGCTTTGAGGCTGATGGAAATTGGTAATCATACCGCTCACGATGCGATAGGTGAAGCCCGGTGCAATCATCAATTGGGTGCTACCCATATAGGTGTGGGCATGGTGTCGGTCGAGGTAGTCGATAATATTTTGCAAGGCTTTTTTCACCGCGATTTGGCACGGGGTGGTGTAGGGCATCCATTGCTTCACGGTAAGCATTTCTTCAGTGGCATCGGGGTGGCTTTCCAGCACTTGCCCCACATAGTAGAGGCTCTCCAAGGTGCGCACGCTTGTGGTGCCCACCGCCACCACCGGCGAGGAAGTTTCCGCCAATTCGGCGAGCAAACTGCGGCTCACGGAAATAAATTCGTGGTGCATTTCGTGGTCGCCTATGTTTTCGCTTTTCACGGGTTGGAATGTGCCGGCGCCCACGTGGAGTGTGAGTTCGCGGCGCTGAATATGGCGTGCATCGCACTGTGCGAGCACCTCATCGGTGAAATGCAGTCCGGCTGTGGGAGCTGCCACACTGCCATCGATATGGCTGTACACGGTTTGATAATCCGCTGAGTCGGAGGCTTCGGTGGCGCGATTCAGATAAGGCGGAATGGGAATCTCGCCAATGGCTTGTAAAATGGAAGCGAAAGTGGCATCGCCATCCCATCGAAATTCTATCTCAAACGAATTGCCGCGGCGCTCTCCCCTATGGGCCTCCAAGGTGATGATGCGCCCATCCACTTCAATTTGCTGCACTAAGGCGCCTTGCTTCCAGCGCTTGCTATTGCCCACCAAGCAAAGCCAGGTGCATGAGCGGGTGGTTTGGAAAATGAGTTGATAGTCGACCGGCGCCACCGGTTCGAGGCAAAAAATTTCCACCACCGAGCCCGTGGCTTTGCGGAAACGCAGTCGGGCGTTAATCACCCGCGTGTTGTTGTACACCAGCATCGCATTTACGGGCAGCAACTGCGGCACATCGTAGAAATGATGTTCGCTGATGTCGCCCCCCGCCTTGTAGCAGAGCAGTTTGCACTGCTCGCGCTCGGGAAGTGGGTGCTTGGCAATACGGTGGTCGGGAAGTGGATAATTATAGTCGGCAATGCGCAGTGCTCGCACCTTATCTATAGAATTCATTGAAGCGTTCGTATTTTTTCAAAAAAGAATTATTCAAAGCCTTTTCGGCTGCCTTCTTCCATCATTTTCTTCACGTCGAAGTAAAAGCCTTCCGCCTTGCTATCGTCGCGCTTTTCCACCTTCACGTAGTCGATGCCATCGTCTAAGGCTTCGTGGTCGATGGCCTTAAAGCCGAGATAGTTCACGATGTCGTATTCGTGCATCGGGCTATTCACCACCCAGGGGTGCTCCTTGGTGCCGTCGCCGCTGGTCATGATGGCGCTCAGCAGCAAGTGGATGTTTTTCTTAAACACCTCGTAGCGCGCATATTTCTTCTTGGCCTTCAGCGCATAGGCAAAATATTCCAGTTGCTCAAAGTCGAACATATTGTCTTTGAGCGACAGGTTGGCATAATGCTCGAGCGAATCACACTCTTCGCGTGTGAGTTCCTTTTTATAAATGTATTCCTCCACCTTGTCGGCATACTGCGATTGGCGGTAGGGATTGTAGTCTTCCTGAAACATGTAGCCATAGTAGAGATTGCGCATGTCTTCGCGCTCAAACTTATTGTAGCTAAACGAGATGTAGCTTTTTAGCAATTTGGGGAAAAAGAATCGCGATTCAGGATTGGAAGTAACGCTTTTCACGCGGTCGAAATCCACGGGAATCAATTCCTTTTTTTGTGCCGATGCTGCAGGCGATAATGCGATGAGCATCACTGCGATAAGAGACAATATGGAGAAAACTGAATGTTTCATATTCCGGTATAAAAAAAGCTGGTGCGAATGTTAAACAAAATGGCTTCCAAACAGATGCCTGCCATTGCCACCGCCACAATGGCGGGCAAACAGCGGGCACAAAAATACTGAATAAAGGTGGATTTTGCAAATCGAATCCACTTTCCATGCGGTGTGCGGCTATATGCCATCATGCCCACCAAGGCTCCCACTATGGTGCAC
>JBJECV010000097.1:0-10205 GCA_051871435.1 Sodaliphilus sp.
CTCAGCCACTTGCCGTCACGAAATTTTGGGGAATTAACTGAAATTCCCTAATTATTTTCCAAAAATAGACATTCGTCTTAACTTCCTTAACTTCTTAACTTCTTAACTTCTTAACTTCTGAAAAAAATATTTTGCTCTTTCGCTGAAAATCACTATCTTTGCAGTCGATTTCCAAAAGGCTCTGCTAAGTGCCTCGCCCCGTTGTGCGAAGCCGCCGTATGGGTTAACTTGATTTACAATTATTTAAATGTACGCAATTGTAGAAATTCAGGGACAGCAATTCAAAGCCGAAGCTGGCAAGTACTTGTTTGTTCATCACATCGCCAACGCTAAAAAAGGCGACGCTGTAGAATTCAGCAAAGTGCTGCTCGTTGACGCCGAGGGCGCTGTGAAGGTTGGTGCACCCACCGTAGAAGGTGCAAAAGTAGTTTGCGAGGTAGAAGAAGAACTCGTGAAAGGTGAACACGTGATCGTTTTTAAGAAAAAACGTCGCAAAGGCTATCGCCGTCTCAACGGTCATCGCCAGCAATTCACCAAAGTAGTGATTAAAGAAGTTATTGCTTAAACCCTAAAAATTTTATTACATTATGGCACATAAAAAAGGTGTAGGTAGTTCTAAGAACGGTCGCGAGTCACATAGCAAACGACTCGGTGTGAAAATTTTTGGTGGTCAATTCGCTAAAGCAGGTTGCATTATCCGCCGTCAACGCGGTACTGTTAACCGCCCCGGCGTTAACGTTGGTATGGGTAAAGATCATACACTTTACGCTTTGTGCGACGGCATCGTTGAATTCAAACAACGCGCAGGTCACACTTACATCAACGTGGTAGCTAAAGAAAGCGAAAACAACTAAAGCAACTACAAAAGCGCAACTCTTTGCGCTTTCTCTCTAAATCGCACAAGCAGCTCCCCCACCCCCGGGGAAGCTGCTTTTTTTAACCGCCCACGCTATGTCACATTGGCTCAGTAGAAAAAGAAGGGGGGCACCATACCAAAGCCAGCCAAAATGCCACTCACCGGTAGCCTTCGGCATGTAATGGGTACAAACAGGATCAGTAGAAATAGTGTGGGAGCAACCACACTAAAGCCGGCGAAAACGCTAACCGCCGTCGGAGACGGCTTATTGTGGTTAACTCCATGCAAGCGAAGGCGCAGCCGGAGCGCAGCTTGGAGATAGCCGCAGCCAAGGTATGAGCCTCGAAAGAGGGTCGGTTGTGGCAAATCATCATCAAGCTGCAACAAGTGTTCCGCATCCTCACTCCCTTCCCTTCAGGGAGGAGCCGGTGGTAAGCTTTAAGGCCGGGATGTGTATAGGTCGGTAACGGATGCCGTCCACTCTCTCGCTCGCATGCCGTTAGGTATGCAACCCCACCCTACTGCACCGTCACACATTCCCGTAGGCGAGCGTCAGAGAGCCGGTTCCGAGTACTCCGAGTGCTCAGAGTGCTCCAATCCACTCCCACAAACAGACGCACAGTCCCCCTTGCTCAAAAAATGCCATCAAACCGTCCCTTTGATGGCATTAACACAATCTCCCGATATCATCTTACCATATTGGGGTTGACCACACCCCACCTCCCACCGTATCTTTGCACCCGAGTTCTTTGAAATAATAGTCAAAGCCTTGTTGAAGTGTCTCACACTTTTCACAAATGGAGGATTATCGTTATCGTCAGGTGTTTCAAGTGTTTCGGGTGTTTCAGCAGATGCAGAAACCTCTAACCAAGCGCGAAGCGCGACTAACCAAGCGAGCCTGCGAGCGGCTAACCAAGTGCGAAGCACGACTAACCTTCAAATTCCCATAAAATTCACCAACAAAAACCACACATTCCGCACTATCCTGCACAAATCTTTGCGCAAATATCAAAAAAAATTACTATTTTTGTGGTTATGATTTAATTAATGTGTTTTCAATGAGATTTATCAAAACTATAATCAGCTTTTTCTGCGCACTCGCCACCACCATTTCGGTGCACGCCACCAGCGTGGTTTCGCATCCCGGTGAGTTGGCTTCGCTGCTATCCGACCACAGCATCACTTCGCTGAAAGTGACGGGCGAAATGGATGCGCGCGATTTCAAATTCATTGCCGACAACCTGTCTTCGCTCGCCGAATTAGACCTCTCCGAGGTGAGCATCCAAGCCTATTCCAATATGGAATCACCGGTGTTTGGAGCGGATATCTACTACTCGGAAGCCACCATTCCCGGCACGGCGTTCTTTGGCATGCCGCTCACAAAGGTGGTTCTACCCGCAAATCTGCAAGCCATTGGTTATGCGGCGTTTGCCGGATGCACGGCGCTTGCCGAAATCACGTTCCCGGCTTCGGTGGATAGCATCGGCGCATACGCTTTCAGCAGCACTGCCCTCGCTTCCGTCACCATTCCCGCATCAATAACCGTGGTGGAGGAAGGCGCTTTCTCTCGCTGTGGCAATCTTGCCACGGTGAGCATCAGTAGCGCCACCATTGGCTGTGATGCCTTCCTTGCCGACACGGCACTCACCACCCTCTCTCTCGGAAAAGAGGTGAAAACGATTGGCAACGGCGCATTCCTATCGTGCACCGCGCTCACGAGCATCAATTTCACGGGCAACAGCATCACTTCGGTGGGTGAAGGTGCATTCGCCAACACTGCCCTCGCTGTGCTCGACCTCTCTGCGCAATCCTCGCTCTCCTCCTTCAGCGATTGGGCGTGCGCCAACACCCCTCTCTCCGAAGCAAAATTACCGGAAAGCGTTTCCACTATGGGCGATGGCGCGTTTTTCTATGCGTCCAAGCTCCAATCGGCAACATTGCCCAAGCATATCACTGCCATTCCCCCCTACACTTTTGCCGGAGCAAAATCCCTGCTCACCGACACCATTATCCCCGCCGAAGTAAATAAAGTGGGCGAATATGCGTTCTACAATGCTTCTTCCCTATCCCACTTTGTGATTCCGCAAGCTGTGCAACACATCGGCACAAAAGCCATGGCGGGCAACACCGGTTTGCAAACTATGGTGGTGCACTCTCCCATCGTGCCTTCTTTGGCCGACAGTGTGTGGGCAGGCGCCAACCAGCCGGAGGTGAAGGTGGATATTACCCACACTGCCCTCGTGCCCGATTTCTTCCTGGCGGAACAATGGAACAAATTCCACATTCTGCAAAACTATCTCCTCGGCGATGTGAATAGCGATGGTGTGGTGGATATCGCCGACGTGTCGATGCTGGTAAGTTTTGTGCTGGGCGATAATCCGGCGAATTTCAACGCTGTGGTGGCGGATATCAACCGCGACAATCTGTATGATGTGTCCGACGTGAGTCTCTTGAATGAAATGGTGCTCACCGGCAACAACATCATCATCCAACTCACCCCGGCCGGCGCTTCCATCATCGGTAGCATCACCGATTCTTCCAAACAATCTGATTTGCAACATAGTCAGCAAATTTTAAAATAATATCCGTTTCACCTTCTTCAGCAACACGATATGCAAAAGTTCGCAACTCTCTTGGCCCTGATTACTTTCGCTGCCATCAATTCGCAAGCGATAAACGTAACCAACTCTGCCGGACAATTGTCCACACGCCTTTCCGACACTCAAGTGGAAAGCCTCACCATTTCCGGCACTATGGATGCACGCGATTTCAAATTCATTGCCGACAATTTGAATATGCTCTCTTCCATCGACCTTAGTTCGGCTTCAATTGTGGCTTACGAAGCACAAGAACCTGTGTTTGCGCAGCAAACCGTGTACCTCGACGGCGAAATACCCCAAACGACTTTCTTCGGCAAAAAACTCTCACAGGTGCAGCTCCCTACCAATGCCAAAATCATTGGCTATGCTGCCTTTGCCGGCTGCGAAAAGCTGACCGCCATTTCGTTTCCCACTTCTATCGATAGCATTGGCTCCTACGCGTTCAGTGCCACGGGATTAACTACCATCACTTTGCCGGCTTCCGTCACAAAATGGGGCGAAGGGGTGTTCTCGCGTTGCAAAAATCTCACCTCGGCGGAGGTGGAATCTGCTTCCTTCGGCAAAAAAACTTTCTTTGCCAACCCGATGCTCGCTTCCGTGAGTTTTGGCTCCGGCGTTACCGCCATTGGCGAAGCGGCTTTTGCCGGATGCACCGCGCTCACCACACTGCAATGGAGCAGCGCCACACAATTGGCAAACATTGGCAATGAAGCGTTTATCGCCACGCAAATAACGGATGCCAATCTCACTAAATTCCCCAAACTTGCCTCTTTGGGCGATTGGACTTATGCCGGAACACCGATTGCAGAGGTGGCTTTGCCCGCCTCGGTGAGCATGGTGGGTGAAGGCGCGTTCTATTATGCAAAGAAACTGACCAACCTGGTGCTACCTTCTAAGGTAACGAAGGTGAGCGCCTACTTGGCTGCCGGCACAAATGTGGCTAATTCCAATATTTGGGGCAACGATATTATCGGTATCGACGAATATGCGCTCTACAATCTGTCGGGTATCTCATCGCTCACTATCCCGGCGAAGGTAACCAAAATCGGCACAAAAGCCATGGCGGGCAACACCGGATTGCGTACCATCAATGCCAAACCCGCTGATGCGCCCATCTTGGGTATGCAGGTATGGGCCGGTATCAACCAAGAGGGGGTGACGCTGTTCACGCTCTCTCCCGAATACGTGGAAACACCACAATGGCGCGATTTCAATGTGATGAAAAAATACTACCTCGGCGACGCCAACATCGATGAGGTGGTGAACGTGACCGATATTACTACCATTACTAACCACATTCTCGGCAAAGATCCCTCGCCGTTCAACTTCGATGCTGCCGATTGCGCCACCGATAGCGTAATCAATGTGTCGGACATTACCGCTATCATCGGACTCATTCTCCGTGGCGAAACGCACGAAATCTACGATGTGTGGGAACCGAACACAGGCGACCAAATTCAGATTCCGGCGTTTAGCATCGCACCGGGCGAAACGCGCACTGTGGAGGTGAACTTGCTCAACGAAAATGCTTACACGGCTTTGCAATTCGATATCCGATTGCCGGAGGGCTTGGAATTGGTGGGCATCAACAAGGCGAACCGACTGGCAAGCCATGCTATCCAAAGCGCCACACTGCCCAACGGCGACATACGCGTGATTGGCTACCATGCGCAAAACACCGATTTGAATGGCTCTGAAGGCGCCATCCTCTCTCTCCAAGTGAGAGCATCTGAAGCGCTGAGCGCCGACGCCGCCATCGAGGTGATGCACACGGTGCTCGCCACCGCCGATAGCAAATCCTACTTCGCTCCCGCCACCACCACTCCGGTGAGCAACATCAGCGGAGTGACCGATGTCAATGCCAAATCGTGCCGCATCTACGCCAAGGCGCGCACGGTGGTGATTGAAAGCGACGTGAGCGGCGTGGCTCAATTCGTCGACATTAGCGGCAGAAGCATCAGCCTCGCCGTGGAAGCCGGCCACAATGAATACGATATGCCCGACGCCGGCATCTACATCGTGAAAATGGGCTGCACAAGCCAAAAATTGATTCTAAAATAATGGGTAAAAATAAATTAAAGAAGTTTGCCGATATGGAGGCGTTTGGATGCGTATTCCAATTCCCGTTCTCCGCCGTTAGCTCCGATATGTGCCCGATGAGGGGCAAGTGGAATAGTGATTATTTCCACAATCAAGCCCCTATCGTGCTGGAATTGGGCTGCGGTAAGGGCGAATATGCCGTGGGATTGGGAAAGCGTTTCCCCCACAAAAACTACATCGGCATCGACATCAAGGGCGCTCGCATGTGGACGG
This sequence comes from Sodaliphilus sp., assembly GCA_051871435.1. Lineage (GTDB taxonomy): Bacteria > Bacteroidota > Bacteroidia > Bacteroidales > Muribaculaceae > Sodaliphilus. The sequence continues at coordinate 5,770 of JBJECV010000097.1, forward strand.
GTGCCAAAATCGTGGAAACAGAAGGACTGAAAAATGTGGCGTTTTTGCGCACAAGCATCGAAATCATCCACCGGATGTTTGCACCGGGCGAGGTGTCGGAAATCTGGATTACTTTCCCCGACCCGCAAATGAAAAAGGTGAATAAGCGACTCACTTCCACGCGGTTTCTCAACAATTATCGCAAAATTCTCACCGACGGTGGCGTGGTGCATCTCAAAACCGACAGTCCCTTTCTCTACACCTACACCGATGAATTGATTCGCATCAATCACTTGGAGGCTGAGGTGAATACACCGGACCTCTACCACAGCGGATTGGCTGACGATATTTTGGAAATCAAAACCCACTACGAGAAACAATGGCTCGGCAGAGGGCTTTCCATCAAATACATCAAATTCCATCTCCCTCACGATGGGGTGCTCATTGAACCGGACATCGACATTGAACCGGACACCTACAGAAGTTACAACCGTGGCTACATTCAAATGCCACAACTGATGAACAACGACGAATAATCTTTTTCTCATTTTTTAATCATGGCAATCTATCCTAAACTCATACTCGACGCCCTCGCCACGGTGCGCTATCCCGGCACGGGAAAAAACATTGTGGAAATGAACATGGTGGCAGATGATATCCGTATCAATGGCAACAAGGTGTCGTTTTCGCTGATTTTCCAACGCTCTACCGACCCTTTCATCAAATCAATTGTGAAGGCGGCTGAAGTGGCTATCACCACCTATGTGGGTGAAGAGGTGGATATTAAAGGCAATATCCGCGTAACCACCGTGCAGCCGGCTCCGGAAAAGAAGAAGGAGGAACAACCCCTGCCGGGCGTGAAAAATATTATCGGCGTGTCGTCGGGTAAAGGCGGGGTGGGTAAATCCACCGTGGCTGCCAACTTGGCGGTTTCGCTCGCACAATTGGGCTACAAGGTGGGCTTGCTCGATGCCGATATCTTCGGACCCTCGGTGCCAAAAATGTTTGGCGTGGAAGATGAGCAACTCTACACCCAAGAAATCGATGGCAAAAACCGCATTCTCCCTTTGGAAAAATATGGCGTAAAACTCCTCTCTATCGGTTTTGTGGTGGATAAGGATAAGGCGGTGCTGTGGCGCGGTGCTATGGCAAGCAATGCACTGAAGCAACTCATCATGGATGCCGCATGGGGCGACCTTGATTATTTTGTAATCGATATGCCGCCGGGCACCAGCGACATCCACCTCACTTTGGTGCAAACATTAGGCATCACCGGTGCCATCGTGGTGACCACGCCGCAAGAAGTGGCGCTCGCCGATGCGCGAAAGGGCGTTTCAATGTTTTTGGGAAATCAGGTGAATGTGCCGGTGCTGGGCATCGTGGAAAATATGTCGTGGTTCACCCCGGCTGCACACCCCGACGAAAAATACTACATTTTTGGTAAGGACGGGGGTAAACATTTAGCAGAAAAACTCAATGTGGAGCTCCTCGGACAAGTGCCGCTGGTGGCAAGTATTTGCCGCAGTGGCGACGATGGTATGCCGGTCACGCTCCAAAACAGTGTGTCGGGTCGCGCGTTCATCGATTTGGCACAAACCGTGGTGAAGGCGGTCGACCAAAGAAATGCCACCATGCCTGCCACCCGCCGTGTGGAAACGCATTAATAACTAAAACTAAAACGAAAACTAAAACGAAAACTAATAAATCATAACTGAAATGAACAAGTCATTTTTACTTCTTTTGGGCGCAGCCCTGCTGCTGAGCAGCTGTAGCTCGGTGCCTATCTCGGGCAGAAAGCAACTCAATCTCGTGTCGGACAGTGAAGTGCTTCAATCAAGCCTCACGCAGTATAATAGCTACATGAAATCTGCCACCATCTCGGGCGAAAAAGCGCAATGCGAACAGGTGACGCGCGTGGGTAAAAAACTCGCCGCTGCCACCGAAGCATACCTTAATGCCAATGGCTTGCAGGCTGAAGTGGCTAACTTTAAATGGGAATTTAATTTGGTGAAAAATTCCGAAATCAATGCTTTTTGTATGCCGGGCGGTAAAATCGTGGTGTATGAAGGGCTGATGAAACTCATTTCGAGCGACGACGAACTGGCGGTGGTGCTCGGCCACGAGGTGGCGCACGCTGTGGCAAAGCACAGCAATGAGCGCATGAGCCAGCAAGTGCTCGCACAATATGGCGCACAGGCGGTGGGTGTGCTCACACAAGGCAAGAGCAGCGCCACACAGCAAATCGCCAATCAAGTGTACGGCCTTGGCGCCAACTATGGCGTGATGCTGCCGTTCTCGCGCAAACACGAAAGCGAGGCCGACAATATGGGGCTGGTGCTGATGTCGCTTGCCGGCTACAACCCGCGCACTGCCCTTTCTTTCTGGAAAAAGATGGCGGCTTCGGGATCGGCTAAAATCCCGGCTTTTATGAGCGACCACCCTTCCGACAGTAAGCGTATTGCCGACATCGAAAAGGCGTTGCCTTCCATTGAACAAAAATATGCCGCCTACATCAATGCCGGTAAAAAATCTACCACTACCACCAAAAAATCTACCTCAAAAAAGAAATAGCAAAAGCAAAACACCGAGGGGGAAAAAACGCAACAATCAGATAACACTTTCGCATCCGAAATGGAAGGCTCCATTTCCAAAAAACAATTCTACACACCCCCCATTTCGGATGCTTTTATTTATATAAAAAAACACCCTACTCCTCTTTCTATGAAAATTTATAATTGGATAAAATGTACAGCCGTAGCCACCATGATGCTTTTGAGCACCGACGCTATCGCCGCACCCGTACGCATTGCCACCACACCCAAAGGCGACACCAATCTGGATGGCAGAATCAACGCAACGGATATCACTACACTCGTTGACTCCACACTGATGGGCAATTTTGCCTATTGGTGCGATGCAAATTTCGATGGCAAACTCAACACCTCCGACATCACTTCGGTGGTCAATACCATCCTTTCCGGCGACGAGCCCGCTTCGCCCTCCTATTCCGGAACACTACCCACAGTGTTTGTCAACGTGGAGAACAATTGGAGCGTGCTATCCAAAGAGGAATATCTCAATGCCTCCATATTTATCCTCTACCCCGACGGCACCATGCTGGCAAGTCCTGAAGCACCCACTCCGGTGAGTATCAGAGGCAGAGGCAACGCTACGTGGACGGAGGTACCGAAAAAACCATACAAACTCAAATTCCCGGAAAAAATCGCCCTCTGCGGAATGAAAAAAAGCAAGCAATTCACTCTCCTACCGCATTTCTTAGACTGGTGGGGATATTTGCAAAACACCATCGGATTTAAATTGAGCGAAACGCTTGAAATGGATTACACACCCAAGCAAGAACCGGTGGAGGTGGTAATGAATGGCTCCTACATCGGATTATACTTCCTCACCGAACAAATCAAGGTGGAGAAAAACCGCGTGAATATCACCGAACAAGAAGACGAGGAAACCGACCCCGAACTCATCACCGGAGGATGGCTTCTCGAAATAGAAAACTACCCCGACTCTACGTCAATTTTTATTCACGAAAACGACAATCGTGAGAAGCAAAACCTCTATTTCACGTCGCATTCGCCCGAAATTATGAGCACCGAGCAAAGAGAATATATCACCCGATTTTTGCAAAACACCGACTCGGTGATTTACAACGATAGCATCAATGGTCACGAATGGGAAAAATATATCGACATGGAATCGCTGGCGAAATTCTATATCATCAACGAGGTACTCGACAACAAGGAAGCTTTCTCCGGTAGCTGCTGGATGACTAAAGAACGCGGCGATTCCACCAAACTGGTGTTCGGACCCGTTTGGGATTTTGGCAGCAGTTTCATCAATTGGCTACCCGACACCGACACTTGCTTCCACTCCTACATCTACCAAAACCTCCCCCACTACGCTTCCACACACTGGATAGAACGCATCTGCCAATACCCGGCTTTCCAAAAAGAAGTGAAGCGACTCTGGAACGATTTCTACGATGAACACTTCGAGTCCATAATTGAATACGCCAACGAATTTGTGCTCTCTATCGTGGAGGCAGGAAATTGTGATTTCCTGAGATGGCCCACCGGCAGCAGCAACAACCTCGTCCTCCGAAAAGACCGCTTCTTCATCCCAAGCATAAAAGCCAAAACCAATTGGCTCAACACCCAATGGTCAAAATCCAACGACGAAGAAGACAACGACTAATAAAACAGAGCAACAACGACTCACACAGCCCCACAACAATCTCAAAGATTTCACAGATTTAGAGGCTTTGTGTCACGAATTTAGCGAATTAAACTAACAGCTAAAGGCTAACGGCTTTGCTGCAGGCGCAGCCGAAGCGCAGCTTGGAGAAAGCCTCAGCAGAGTGCATGAGCCGCATGCCGTCGGAGACGGCATATCGTGGTTAACTCCATGCAAGCGAAGGCGCAGCCGAAGCGCAGCTTGGA
>JBJECV010000098.1:0-2276 GCA_051871435.1 Sodaliphilus sp.
GGTTAGAGGGAAGCCTACCCCCGGCCCCTCCCTGAAGGGAAGGGAGTGAGGATGCGGAACACCTGAAACACTTGAAACACCCGAAACACTTGAAACACCACACTATTCAATTTGAACCAAGGACCCCAAAATCAAAGAACTCTGGGGCAAAGGTAATGGATGTGGTGAAGGAAGTCAATCCCAAAAAAGCAAATCAGGAGTAAGAGAAATTAGAAGTTAGAAATTAGAGATTAGAGATTAGAGATTAGAGATTAGAGATTGGAAATTGGAAAATCCAACTATCTAACTTCTAACCTCTAACTTCTAACCTCTAACTTCTTCTTATCTCTTATTCTTCTGAGCCGGATGATTTTGCGAGGCGTTTGCGTTCGAGTTCGTCGAGGATGATTTTTCTCATTCTCAAGTGCTGCGGTGTGATTTCCACATATTCGTCAGCCTTGATGTATTCGAGTGCCTCTTCCAGGCTGAACACGATGGGTGGAATGATTTTTGCTTTTTCGTCGGAGCCGGAAGCACGCACGTTCGACAGTTTTTTGCTCTTCGTAACGTTCACCACCAAGTCCTTATCCTTGCTGTGCTCGCCCACCACTTGCCCGGCATACACATCTTCTTGCGGGAAGATAAAGAATTTGCCACGGTCTTGGAGCTTGTCGATGGCGTAGGCATAGGCTGTGCCGCTTTCCATGGCAATGATAGAACCGTTGGTGCGACGCACTATTTCGCCCTTCCAAGGCTCGTAGTCGAGAAAACGGTGAGCCATAATGGCTTCGCCGGCGCTGGCGGTAAGCACATTGGTTCGCAAACCGATAATGCCTCGTGATGGTATTTTAAATTCCAGGTGAATGCGGTCGTTTTGTGTTTCCATCATAGTCATTTCGCCTTTGCGGCGCGTCACCATATCAATCATTTTGCTGGAATATTCTTCCGGCACATTGATGGTAAGGCTTTCAATCGGCTCGCACTTCACACCGTCAATCATCTTGATAATCACCTGTGGCTGACCCACTTGCAATTCGTAGCCTTCGCGGCGCATTTCTTCAATGAGCACGCTCAAGTGGAGCACACCGCGTCCAAACACATTCCATGCATCTTCTCTTTCGGTTTTTTCTACACGCAAAGCAAGATTTTTTTGGAGTTCGTGTTGCAAGCGATCGTTGATGTGGCGCGAGGTAACAAATTTACCCTCTTTGCCGAAAAATGGCGAATCATTGATGGTGAAGAGCATCGACATAGTAGGCTCGTCGATAGCGATGCGAGGCAACGGGTCGGGATTGAGCGGATGGCTCACAGTATCGCCGATTTCAAACCCTTCCAAGCCCACAATAGCGCAGATGTCGCCACTAATCACCTTGTCGGTATGCACTTGTGCCATCCCCTCGAAGGTGCGCAATTCCTTAATTTTTTGCTTCACCACCTTGCCATCGCGCTGGCAGAGCGACACCTCCATACCGTCGGTGAGTTCGCCACGGCGCACGCGTCCCACGGCAATACGTCCCACATAAGAATTATAGTCGAGCGAAGTGATGAGCATTTGCGGCTCGCCTTCCACCACTTCCGGACCGGGGATGTGTTCGATAATGGCATCGAGCACGGCGTGAATATTGTCGGTGGGTTGGTTCCAATCCAAGCTCATCCACCCCTGCTTGGCAGAGCCAAACACGGTGGGGAAATCGAGTTGGTCTTCCGTGGCATCGAGGTTGCACATCAGCTCAAACACAGCCTCTTGCACCTCGTCGGGACGGCAGTTCGGCTTATCCACCTTATTGATCACCACGATGGGCTTCAACCCTATTTCAATGGCTTTTTGGAGCACGAAGCGTGTTTGCGGCATCGGACCCTCAAATGCATCCACCAGCAACAAGCATCCGTCGGCCATATTGAGCACACGCTCCACCTCTCCGCCAAAGTCGGAGTGACCCGGAGTGTCTATAATATTGATTTTGTAACCGTTGTAGTTGATAGAAACGTTCTTCGATAGAATAGTGATACCTCTTTCTCTTTCCAAATCATTACTATCGAGAATTTGCGAACCCATTTCTTGGTTTTCGCGAAACAAATTGCCGGCTTCAAGCATCTTGTCCACCAGCGTAGTTTTGCCATGGTCCACGTGGGCAATAATGGCAACATTCCTAATTTTTTGCATACGTCCAATAAATTAACATGCAAAGTTACGGAAAATTCCCGAATTATGAACCTATAGTGATAAAAAACCTACCGACATCTCACGGCTCTTTCATTTAAAAAATGCCTTGTAATTCAAATTTTTTTAGTATTTT
>JBJECV010000099.1:0-35930 GCA_051871435.1 Sodaliphilus sp.
CGCTGATTTTCAGCGTATAAAAATTTCACGCCAAAAAAGTGACGAAAACAGGAAAAGCACACTATTGCGATTGCTAAAAGTAAGAAATATTTTTTCATAAAGCGTAAATTTTTGTGTTTGCGCAAATTAAACAATAATCAAAAATTATGCAACAGTGTAAAAAATATTCAACAAAAATTTTTAGATTTGAGCACAGATTTGAAGCCCCACACTTCAAAAAAGTGGGGATAGTGGGGCGGTAAGTGGTTAAAAAAATGAGTTAGCGCCCTGCTATCGGGATTTTTTCAGAAAAGAAAATTATTGGAAAAGGTCGTCAGAAGATAGGCGCCCTTGAATGGATGAGGCATACATATTTTGCTTGATGCCGGAAGAAGCAATTAAGGTGAGGCGCAGCGACTTATTTGTGCCCGTAACCTCGCGAAACAAATCCCTTCGGCTTCTGAGCCATTCCACATAGTCTTTTTTCAGCTCAAATGGATGGTCGGAATATTTCATCTCGCAAAGGTCGATGGCTCTGTCGGCTCGATCAATCACCAAATCAATTTGTGCACTCTGCTCCCTTCCCCGATAGGTCCAAGAGCATACGTCGCCGGCAATACCGGAAATGCCGAGCGCCTTGCGTATCTGATTGATGTGAAGAATGCACACTTGCTCAAAGGCATACCCTGCCCACACATTGCGTTTGCCCTCCTCCATGTTGCTCCACGCTTGCTCGTTCATACCGTGATAGTTTTTCACAAATCGAAGATAAAAAAGGGTATACATATCCGACAGCTGATACACCATCTCTCGCTCCTTTTTCCCAAAAGCTTGATACCGGCGCAGGAAGTCGCATTTCACCAAGTTGTTCAAGGCTTCGCTGAAATTTCCGGTGTCGGAAATCTTGAGATGATCAACCAATTCTCTGCGTGTCATCCCTTTCAGTTTTGTAGCCAAAGTTTCCACAATCCGCCTATATAAAAGGGCATCTTTAAAGAGCGAATTGAAAAGGAAACCATATTCGGTGCGTAACACGGCATCGCGGCTAAAAAACAACTCATCGACATTTTGCCACAGCGTGAGTTCCGGGCGCAAAAGCGACAAATAGAAAGGTGTGCCGCCCAGAATCATATAGGTGTTGAGCACTTCGCCTCGCTCCCATGCAATGTTGATGCTCTGAAGATATTCCTCGGTTTCTTTCAATGTGAAGGGCGCCAAGCGGATAGGACGCGTCACACGATTGTGCAACCCGCCCTTGTCGGCGAGCAATTTGTTGGTCATCCAAGTGGTAGCGCTTCCACATACCACCAATTTCAATCCCTTTCGGTCGGCAGCCCAGCCATTCCAAAAAAGGTCGAGGGCACGAATAAAGCCCGATTTAGGCGTATCCAGCCACGGCAATTCATCGATAAAGATTACAATTCGGGGCTTATCGCTCAGTGTTTCGATATACCGGCGCAATTGAGCAAAAGCCTCAAACCAATTCTTTGGTAAATCCTGTTTTGTGCCACTGAAAGCCTCAATCTGCTCTTGCCACAACTTTAATTGCTGCAAACGCGGAATTTGATACACGCCGGTGATATAGAAATCAAACTTTCCTTCAAAAAAATGCTTCACAAGATAAGTCTTCCCAATTCGCCTACGTCCATATATTGCTATAAACTCCGGCCTATCGGATGCCATACAATTTGATAGAATATCTTGCTCATGCCTTCTGCCTATGATTGCGCTTTTGTATGCCATGTGTGAAAAATATTTAAGTTTTCGCCACAAAGATAATAGTTTTTTCGCAAAAAAGTGGGGATAGTGGGGCGGTAAGTGGTTAAAAAAATGAGTTAGCGCCCTGCTATCGGGATTTTTTAACATAAAATTAACAGTTTGGCGCTAAATATATTTTGCTAACAATGCGTTCAAGCGGCTTAACTTCAATATTTTACGCAATATAAATGAAAAATGGCCGCTATTTTGCAAGCGAAATGCCGGCTTTTTTTATTAAAATTGACCGGAATAATTATACAAAAATCACACTCTCTATACTCTCGCTGCATTTACGGAAGGCGCTGTCTTTTTTCATACAGCAAAGGAGCGGAAGCGGGCGCAATCAAAACATAAGCAATGTCAATCGATGAAAGAGCCGTGAGCTTTGGATTCAAAACAATTTTTTGGCGGGTGGGATTTGGAGATGCGGGCGGAAGGATGTAACTTTGTGGTTGGCTATGAATTTAAGAAACATCTACGACTCGCGTCGAATCTGGAAAATTGCATTGATTCTGGTTTCGATTATTATGGTGGCAGGGTTTATCCGGATTTCCAATAATCTGGTGAGCGACCTTGCCGTGCAGGAGCGCGACCGTATGGAAATTTGGGCTGATGCCACCAAAGAATTGGCAGCGATGAGCAATGAGCCGGTGCCCGACGAAAACGGCGTTATCACCACTGCCGACATCGATTTCCTGTTTCGCATTATTGAGCAAAACCACAACATCCCGGTGCTGCTTGTGGATGATGCCGACCACATTTTGCAATACCGCAATTTCGCTCTGCCGGAGCCCATCGATAGCCTCAACCCGCTCGACCTTTCGAAGGAGAATGAGCAATATTTGCAGGGCAAATTGGGCAAACTTAAACATTCGCGCAATAAAATCGACATCAAAATCGATGCCTCCACCACGCAGCATCTCTACTACGAAGATAGCGACATTCTGCGCCGCCTTGCCTATTATCCCTACATACAGCTTGGCGTGCTGTTGCTTTTCCTTGCCATCGCCTATTTTGCGCTTATCAGTGTAAAAAAGGCGGAGCAAAACAAGGTGTGGGTGGGTTTGTCGAAGGAAACGGCTCACCAATTGGGCACGCCCATTTCGTCGCTGATGGCGTGGATTGAATTGCTGCAATCCATGGGCGTGGAGCCGAGCATGATTCAAGACATGGACAAAGATGTGAAGCGTCTCTCGAAAATTGCCGACCGATTCTCCAAAATCGGTTCGATGCCCGATAAGGAACTGGAATTTCTGAACGAAGCCGTGCAAACTTCGCTCGAATATATGAGCAAACGCATCCCCAAGCGCGTGCGCCTCTCTTTGCATCTGCAAGATGAGGAAAACTGCGGTGTGATGCTCTGCCAGTCGCTCTTTGAATGGGTGATGGAAAACCTTACCAAAAATGCCGTAGATGCCATGGGTGGTGAGGGTAGCATCGACATCACGGTTCAGAGTGGCGGCCAATATGCCACCATTTTGGTGAAGGACACCGGCAAGGGCATCCCGCGCAAGAATTTCAAAACGGTGTTCAACCCCGGATTCACCACCAAAAGTCGTGGCTGGGGCTTGGGGCTCACGTTGGTGAAACGCATCATTGAAGACTATCACGATGGCAAAATATACGTGAAAGAATCGGAATTGGGCAAAGGCACCACCTTCTGCATAGAACTGCCCATTGTGAAAGGAAACAAATGAGTTTTTTAGAAGTTAAGAAGTTAAAGAAGTTAAGAAGTTAAGACGAATGTCTTTTTGCTTCCAACCACTAAAGAGCTAAAGGCTATCGGCTAAAATTATCGATATGAATGCTATTACTTTTTTGGGCACCGGCAATGCTATGTGTACCCGCTGCTATAATACTTGCTTTTATGTTCGCTCCGCCGGCGGCGGGATGCTCGTTGACGCCGGTGGTGGTAACGGTATTTTCCGTCAACTCCACAAGGCGCATATCGCTTACGAAGAAATTCGTCACATCTTTGTAACGCATGTGCACACCGACCATATCCTGGGCGTGGTGTGGCTCATTCGCAAAATTTCGCCGCTCATTCACAAAGGTAAGCACCCGGGCCACCTCACTATCTATTGCAATAGCGAAGTGCGACACGCGCTCGACACCATTTGCCGCCTCCTCATCCCGCAAAAAATACAGCGCGCCATTGGCGACAGCATCATCCTGCAAGAAGTGCACGATGGCGAAACACTGATGGTGGATGATATGGAAATGACGTGCTTCGACTTGGGCACCACCAAAACCATGCAATACGGATTCCGATTGCTGATGCCCGACGGGCAAAGCGTGGTGTGCTTGGGCGATGAACCCTTCTATCAGCGCAATGAGCCATACGTGATGGGCTGCGACTGGCTTTTGTGCGAAGCATTCTGCCTCTATCGCGACCGCGAACAGTTCCGCCCCTACGAAAAGCACCATAGCACTGCGCTCGATGCCGGACAGCAAGCCGAAATACTGAAAGTGAAGCACTTGGTGCTCTACCACACCGAAGACGCCAACCTCGCCACACGCAAAGAAGCCTACACCGCCGAAGCCAAAACCCACTTCACAGGTGAAGCCTTCTGCCCCGACGAACTTGAAACCATCCTCCTCACAGCCACTCCAAATAATTCCGAGGCGTAACCACATAAGAAGCGGCTATGGGATAAGCCTCGGCAAAGGCTTTTGGCACCTTACGCGTGGCCTTTTTGTCGTTCCATTTCATTTCGAAAGTGGTGAATACACCATCCTTTTCTTCCACAAAATCAATTTCTTGCTGAGCAGTGGTGCGCCAAAAATATGGTTTTGCATAATACCCGGCATAGTGATTCGCCTTCATTCGCTCGCTAATGAAAAAGTTTTCCCAAAGCGCACCCACATCTTGCCGCATAGAAAGCGGGGCAAAATTTTGAATCACCGCATTGCGCACCCCATTGTCCCAAAAATAAATTTTTTTGCCCTTTTTCAATTCATTCCGCACATTTCTATTCAGCGCACTCAAGCAAAACACCACATCGCACATTTCCAGCAAATGGATATATTTCTCCACCGTTTTGCTATCCGAACCCACAAGTTGCGCAATTTCATTATATTTCACCTCACTACCCACTTGCAATGCCAAAGCGGCAAGAATTTTCTCCAATAGCACGGGCCGCCTCACCCCCTCCATCGATAGCAAATCTTTATACAAATAACTACCCGACAAATTCATAATCAGTTCACGAGCTTGCTGCTGATGATTCAGCACGTCGGGATAAGAGCCATAAATCAGCCGCGACTCCAACAGCTGATTGGCGCCCAGCAAACCATGAGAATCAAGCAATTCGCCCGACGAAATGGGGTAGAGGTGGTATTCAAACACGCGCCCGGTTAAGGGTTCGCTCAATTGGTCGTGCAACCCTAACGACGACGAACCGGTAACCAGCAATTGCACATCCGGAAAATTGTCGATGATAAGTTTGAGCGTTATGCCCACATTCTCCGTGCGTTGCGCCTCATCCACCACCACAATCTTATGGTTCCCTATCAGCATCTGCAGTTCCTTCGTGTTGATATTGAAAAGAAGAGCACGCACCTCCGGGTCGTCGCAATTGAGATTGAGCACATGGTCCATATCCTGTGTCATCAGATTATACAACGTGCTTTTACCCACCTGACGCGCACCAATCACCACAATAGCCTTCCCTTGAAAAAGCCTACTGCGCAATTGCGATTCCAATTTCCTTACTATCATAATACCGAGCTTTATAATTCCGGCACAAAATTAAGCCAAAAATTAGGCTAATCCAAAAAATATGGGTTAAATTTTGGATTATAATCCGAAAAATATATATAATTTTTTGGATTAGGGTCCCAAAAGAGGGCTTTGTAAGGAATAGTGGGGATTGGGAGAAAAAGCCTACCCCCTTCACAAATTTTTGGGTCAACGAGTCAACGAGTCAACAAGTCAACAAGTGGATTAGCCTCACACAGATCTCACTCCCACGGATTTATTTTAAGAGGAGTCGGACCGGTCGGACGGACACTTGAAACACCTTGAAACACCTGAAACACCCGAAACACTTGAAACACCTGAAACACCTGAAACACCATGACTCGTTTTCTTGTTGACTTCAATATTTCAAAGAACTTGGGGGCAAAGATACGGAGGGAGGTGGTGGGTGGTCAATCCCAATACGGCATATTGGGTGACGAGGTGGATTTTTTTGAAATTCTATGCCATATACTGCGAAAGTTGACGAAAAGGAGGGTTTCCTTTTTGTCAACTTTCTTTACACAACCGCTCACTTCGATGTGGGATTATCTGCCGGTGGATTGGAGATATTGCAGGGTTTTGATTTGGAATTGGGCGTAGGTTTCCACATATTTGTCGCGGCTTTGCTGATAGAGGGTTTGCGCATCGAGCAAATCGCTCATGGTGGAGGTGCCGGCGCGGTAATAATCTTGATTGAGCCTGAGGTTTTCTTTCGATTGCTCAATTGAATTTTGTGCAATGATGATTTGCTTGTAGGCGTTTTGCACATCAGCCCACGCCTTTTGCATGGCAATGAGAAGCAGTTGCGAATTGTCGACGAGTTGGCTCTCTGCATTCGCCACCATCAACTTTTGCTTTTTCACGGCGTGAGAGCCACCCCACCAACCCGAAATGGGGACCGACACCGTGATAAATCCAATGGCGAAGGCATGCGATTTGTCCATCAAATTGTCGTACATATACCCGCCGCCTACAGCCACCGACGGAAGGTTTTTGCCCTCGGTGATTTTCTGTTGCAGCCTATTGGCACGCACATTGGTGTCCAACAGTCGATAGCCTGTGGTTTGAGCCAATGCTCCGGCGTGGTCGCAATACAAATCTTGAGGAAATGGCGGAATGGTGTCGATAGGAATGGAGCTCCCCACCGCTATGGTGTCGGTATTCAGTCCCATGTATTGTGCCAACAGCATCTGGCACACCGATAAATTGTTTTCCAAATTAATGCCCGTGCTCAGGTTTTCGTTTCGTCGCAATCGCACTTGCAAGAGGTCGTTACGCGTGGTGATACCGGCATTCACCGCCATTTCCACATCTTTTTGAATACTTTCCAACTGCTGATCCACAGCATGGAGGGTGCGTAGTTTTTCTTGTAGCATCACCACTTGCCAAAAGTATTGCTCCACGGTGAGTCGCACCTCATCTTCGCTTTGCTCACGCTTAATCACGCTCGCCTCCACGCCTAATGCAGCAAGGCGGTTGGCATTGCGAATTTGTCCGCCGGCATACACCGGTTGGGTGAGTGTAACACCACCCATAATGCCGTTTTTCATCAGCGAGAGGTTCATATCGGGTCCCATGTCCATTTGCATCAGACCTTTGTTGGCACCAAAGCCCGACAGCGAAGCGCTCACCGAAGGGAAATAATTGGTGTAAGCCACTTTTTGCTCTTGCAAGGCAGCGTCCACATCACGGATAGCATTTTGCACCTTCACATTGTTTTGAATTGCCAATGCTCTACATTCTTCTAACGAATACACCTTTTGTGCCGCTGTGGAGAGCGTCCACAGTAGCATTAATGCCAGTGCCGGCATCCATTTATAGATCGTGTTCATTGATAATTGAGTTCTGAATTATTCTTGTTCTAATTTTTCGTTTGCCTGTCGGCGTTCCGTGCTTCCACTGAGCACCATCCAATACGCCACCGGGATGACGGTGAGGATAAACAGCATGGTAATCAAAGTGCCGTAGAAAATCACGGTGCCCATAGGCATCCACAATCCGCTACCGCCCAATATCATCGGTATCACACCCATAGAGGCGGCAGCCGAAGTGAGGAAAATGGGACGCATACGGCGCTTCGCCGACAGGTAGATGGCATCGCGGGTGTGCAGACGTTCATCTCGGCGCAATTCTTCGGCATAATCAATCATAATGATACCATTACGCACCAGAATACCCATCAGGCTCACCACGCCCAGCACACAGGTTACACCAAAGTCCACTCCCTGGATTTTGATACCGAGCGCCGTGCCCAGCAAGCACAGCAATAGGCTCACCAACAAGAGGGTGGCAGTGCCGATTTTCTTGAAATGCCACACGAGGATAAAGAATATGATGACGATGGCAATGATGAGAGCCGTGATGATGTTGGGCATTTGTTCTTCATTTTCTTCCAATTCACCGCCATAAGTGATGGTTACCCCTTTGGCCGGAGGATTAGCAGCCATCACTTCTTGCACATTGGCGGTGGCTGCCATTGCATTCACATCTCGAGCCGTTTCGGCCGAGATGGTGATGGTGCGTACACCGTTTCGGCGCACGATTTGTCCGTATTCCCAGCAAGGCTCCACCGCAGCCACTTGGCGTAGCGGCACCGCTTTCACCCCGCCTGCCACCGGAATTTTTTCATCGCGAAGATGATTGGCATTGGCATAGTCGGCTCGTTCGCTTTTCAGCACCACCGGAATGTGGTAGTCGCCTTCCCACATTGTGCTCACCCCCACACCCGAGCCATAGCGCATGCTTAAGGTGGATTCTATGGCGGTATTGTTTACGCCCATACGCGTGGAGGCTTCTTCGTCGAGAGTAACGCGCGTGGTGGCCAAGGGCTCGTTGAGATTGGTGCGAACGATGCTCAGTTGTGGCATTTGGCGAAGGAGCGATGCAATGCGCTGCGCTTCTTTTTGGAGCGTGTCTAAATTTTCGCCGCTAATTCTCACCTCAATAGGGCTCACAGCTTCGCTATATCCCAATTGCTTAAAGCGCACCACCGCTCCCGGGAAAGCCGTGCTATAGCGAGGGGTGTATTCATCGAGCAAGGCTTCGGTGGCTTTATTGTCGGTGGTGTTGACGATAAATTGGGCAAAGTTGGGGCCACCGGCTTGCGGCGCGTATGAATTTTGAAAGCGCGGAGAGCCACATCCCTTAAACGAAGCCACCGACACCACACGTTCGTCGCGGCGCAGAATGTGTTCCAAACTGTCAGCCACCTGCGCCGTGGTTTCCACCGCAGTGCCGGTGGGCATATAGATTTCCACAGCAAACTGGTTACGCTCAGCTGTGGGCATCAACCGCTGAGGTAATTCCGACATTTGCCACACGCCAATCGCTATCGATAGCAATCCCAATAAGAGAGTGGTGCGAGGCCAAGCAAAACACCAATCCAGCAATCGATTGTAGGCAGTTTGAAGAAAGTCGAGGAACGAAAATTTCTTTTTCCCCTTTCTCGACTTCTTTTCTTGGATGGGTTTGCGAATGAAATAGAATTGCATAAAAGGCACCAGCATTTCCGCCACCAAGAGCGAAATCATAAGGATGAGGGTAATCGCCCAAGGGAAACTGGCAAGGAAATCTGCCGTCATACCCGTCATCACAAACAGGAACGGGAAAAAGGTGATGCTAATGGCAAGGGTGGCGGAAAATATCGATTTGAAGAAGTGGGTGGCACTCTTGATAGAGGCGTGCCAGCGCGACATCCCTTCCGATATCATTTCCAAGTAGCTGTCGATAATCACAATGGAATTGTCCACTATCATACCAAGGGTAACGATGAGGGCGGCAAGCGTGACGGTGTTGAGTTCAATGCCAAAGGCGTAGAAAAGTGCCAGCGACACGAAGATGGTGATGGGAATGGTGGAAGCCGCCACAAGTGCCACACGGATAGGAAGCAAAAGCATCACCACCAGCACCACGGCGCAAATGGCAATCAGCAATTCGCTCAAAAAGTTTTCCACACTATCGCCCACCACTTGACTTTGGTCGGTGATTTTGAAAATTTTCACATCTTTGGGCAGAGTGGTAGAGAAATCATCGATTTGGGCTTTCACCAGATCACCCATTTCCACGATATTCTTTCCTTTTTTCATTTCCACACTCAGTAGCAAGCATTTCTTGCCATTGTTGGTGATATAGCTATCTGCCACCGGATATTCCTTCACCACGCGAGCCACATCTTTCAGGCGCACCACTTGCCCGTCGGCCGACGACATCACAATCATTTGTTGCACATCGCGCAAAGTGTTGATAGAGCGGCTCACATAAATGGGCGAGATATATTCCGCCGAGCGCATCCGCCCGGCTGTGGTGGCAAATCCTTTAGTGAACAGAGTGGATGCGAGCGTTTTGTCGCTCAAGCCGTAGTGGGCGAGGCGGTCGTTGTCGACATACACGGAAATTTGTTCGCGCTGCATACCCGTCACCGTCATTCTGCCCACACTTTCGATGCGTCGGAGTCGGTCTTTCAAATCATCCATGTAGTCGTTGAGCTCGCGATACGTTTTGTCCTCACTTTCCATGGTGATAAGCAGAGCCGAGGTGTCGCCAAAATCGTCCATCACCTTCACGGCAAGCACCCCTGCGGGCAATTGTGCTTTAAATTCGTTGATACCGTGCTTAAATTTGCTCCAAAACTCATCTTTGTTGTTCAAATCATCGTTGAGCTGCACTTGAATCACCACCATACCATCGGCGCAGGTGGAGTGTGTTTTGGCTTTTTCACCTCTTTATAAGAGAAGATGTAATCTTCGAGGGGTTTAGCCACTTGCTGTTCTATTTCTTCGGCGGTGTAGCCGGGGCACACGGCAGCCACCACGCCTTGGCGGATGGTGAAGTCGGGGAACTCGTTTTTCTTCATTTTCGACAGCCCGTAGATGCCCACCGCCATCAGGCAGCACGTGAGCAGAATGATAATCTGCCTATAGTGCATAGCCCATTCCACAATGTTGCGTTTTTTCTCTTTCATGGCATCTGTTATTTAGTGGTAATATCCATACCTTCACTCACCTTTTGCTGTCCTTCCACAATCACTTCATCGCCGGCGGCGATGCCGGAGCGAATCACCACACCGGAAGGCGTGAGAGCGCCGGTTTGCACTTGTCGCTTGCGCGCTTTGCCGTTATGGTTCACCCACACAAAGGTGTGGTTGTGGTCGCTCATCTGCACCACCGAAGCGGGCAGCACAATGGCTTCAGTGCTTTTGCCGGAAGCAATGGCCATGGTGCACACCATGCCGGGCATCAATTCTGCCGAAGGGTTGCTCACGATGGCTTTCACTTCGTAGGAGCGCGACAGCGAATTTGCTATCACGCCTTTTTCTTCAATAGTGCCGGCAAACACCTTACCATTAAGTGCCGGCACACGCACTTGCACTGATGCACCGAGGTGTATTTGCGACACCTCATTTTCGGGTATCGACACACACACTTTCACCCGGTCGATGGTCACTAATTTTGCCACCGGCTGCCCGGGCATCACATTATAGCCCACCTCCACGCTTTTTTCCGAAACCACTCCGGAAAATGGTGCATAGAGGCGAGTGTCGGCAAGATTTTTCTTTGAAATAGCTTCAGCCGATTGTGCCTGCTTGAGTTTGCTTTCCACTTCCACCCATTGAATTTCGGGCAAACTATTGGCATCGTGAAGTATTTTCATACGATTGTAGGCGTCTTGTGCTTGTGCCAGCGCAGTGGCTGCCATATCGTAGGTGCGACGCAAGGTGGATTCGTCGAGCACAGCCACCAATTCGCCTTTTGCCACTCGCTGCCCGGCTTCCACTCTGATTTGCTGCAAGGTGCCGCTCACCGGAAAACTCATAGTGGTGCCCGACGACTCTTCCACAGTGCCCGAAAACTCTTGCTCTGCGCCCACTATTTGTGGAGAGGCTTTCATCACTGTCACTTTCACAGGTTGCGACTTTTGCGCTTCTTGTTCCTGCTTGCAGCCGGTGCTCAATAGCGCAATGGCGCATGTAGCGGCGATGCCGCAAAGGATTGATACGTTCTGTTTCATGCTTTCCTTTCTTTTTAGAATTTGGCTGCAAAATTGCAGAGAAACAGATAGATAAAAGTGTTCTAAAATACCACGATATGGTAATATTTTTCCTATAGAGGAATGAAATAAGAATAAAAGCACCGAATAAAAGAAAAATGGAACACGCTAATGATGCCACAAAAAATTACTTTTGCAGACGAACTATTACAGCTACCATTATGGACAATCATGAATACGTGAAACAAATCGACTTTTCGGCAATCAAAGACCTTGATGTGGATTTTATCGACGAAGGCATTGTGCTTTATTCCGATTTTGGGAAAATTCCGTTGGAAAACGGGTCATTGCAAATGAATATGGTGCTGATAGTGGCTTGTAGCAGAGGCACGCTGCAAGTGGACCTTAATGCCATTTCCCACACGCTCCATGAAAATGAAGCCTTGGTGTGCCTCCCTTCAGCCATTGTTAATAATTGGCTTCTGAGCCGGGATTTTGATGGAGCCGTGCTTTGCTTATCTCCTCGATTCTTGTTGGAGCATTTCTCTGAAAACGATATTTGGGAAACCGCATTTATTTTCAACGACCGACCCGTGGTGAAAACAAGCCGTGAAAGTTTGCAAATGATTCAATTATATAGCGCTGCACTGAAAGAAAAACTGAAACAGAAACACAGCCCCTACCACAAAGAAATTGTGGCTGCGCTCGTGAAGGCTGCGCTATATGAAATGATTGGAAATGTGGAAACTGATAGTGAACCCAAAGCTAACCGCATCGTTAAGCATGGGGATGTGCTCTTTAAAAAATTTATCGAACTCCTTTCCAAATCAAGAATCAAACCTCGAAACCTTTCGTGGTATGCCGAGCAACTCTGCGTCACGCCCAAATACCTCTCTACTGTGAGCAAGCAAGTGAGCGGAAAAACGGCTTTTAAATGGATTAATGAATATGTGATGGTGGATATCCGATTTTGGCTGAAAAGCACCAACAAATCTATCAAGGAAATAGCCTACATACTGGAATTTCCAAGCACTTCTTTCTTTGGGAAATACTGTCGCACACATTTGGGTATATCGCCAACAGAATATAGAAAGCAGCTGCGCAACACACCTTAAACTACACCTCCTTACGAAATCCCCTCTCTAATCCAAATCACACACCCATTTTGCAAAGAAAGGAGCATGAAAGCTCCCCTTAGGAAAAAAGCCAATCGGCTTCATCCCAAAGGGGAGCAATTTGTTTTGTATGCTATCACCCGGGTGCAAATGCCTACCCCCGGGCCCTCCCTAAAAAAGCCTACCCCCTGCCCCTCCCTGAAGGGAAGGGAGTGAGGTTTGTGAAACACCTTAGTGTCGACTTGCCACAACCGACCCTCTCCAAGGCTCATGCCCTCCGGTTCGCTTTCTCCAAGCTGCGCTCCGGCTTCGCCTTCGCTTGCATGGAGTTAACCACAATACGCCATCTCCGATGGCCCTCCGGCGAGAAACAGCATTTGTGAAACACTTGGAACACCGTGTCACTCGTTGGCCTGTTGCCTCGTTGCCTTGTTGCCTCGCCCTCCGGGTTATCTACTGATTCGTGGTTTAGCCTACTTTTACGCCGGGCTTTACCGGGCCTTGGGGGCCGATGACCACGAGGCGGCCGTCGGCGTCTTCAGCGCTGAGAATCATGCCTTGGCTTTCCACGCCTTTGAGTTTGCGCGGCGGGAAGTTGGCGATGAAGCACACTTGCTTGCCAATCAAGTCGGCAGGTTCGTAGAATTTGGCGATACCGCTCACGATGGTGCGGCATCCCATACCGTCGTCGATGCGGAATTGGAGCAATTTGTCGGCTTTTTTCACCTTTTCACATTCCATCACGGTGCCCACGCGAATGTCGAGTTTGAGGAAGTCGTCGAACGTACATTCTTTTGCTACGGGTTCGGGCTTGAAGTTGGCGAGAATGTTTTCTTGCTTGATGCGCTCCAGTTTGTCGAGTTGGGCTTGAATCACGCTGTCGTCGATTTTTTCAAACAAGAGCACGGGTTTTTCCAATTGTGTGCCATCGGCGAGGATATCCAAGCAGCCGAGTTTGTTCCAATCCACCTCCTTCATGGCGAGCATGCCACGCAGCTTTTCTGCCGAGAACGGAAGGAATGGCTCGAAGGCAATCGCGAGGTTGGCGCAAATTTGGAGCGACACGTTGAGGATTGTTTCCACGCGCTTCATATCTGTTTTTGCCACCTTCCACGGCTCGGTGTCGGCGAGGTATTTGTTGCCGATGCGTGCCAGGTTCATGGCATCTTTAAGTGCTTCGCGGAAGTGGAATTGCTCAATGTTGTGGCTAAGCGTATCCTTCACATTTTCAAACTCTTTGATGGTGTCGCGGTCGTAGTCGGTAAGTGCGCCGGCTGCGGGGAGAATGCCATTGAAATATTTGTGGGTGAGCACCACGGCACGGTTCACGAAGTTGCCGAAAATCGCCACCAGCTCATTGTTGTTGCACGCTTGGAAATCGCGCCACGTGAAGTCGTTGTCTTTGGTTTCGGGCGCATTGGCGGTGAGCACATAGCGCAGCACATCTTGCTTGCCCGGGAATTCGTCGAGATATTCGTTGAGCCAGATAGCCCAGTTGCGGCTGGTGGAAATTTTGTCGCCTTCGAGGTTAAGGAACTCGTTGGAGGGCACATTATCGGGCAGAATGTAGTCGCCGTGTGCCTTGAGCATGGCGGGGAACACGATGCAGTGAAACACGATATTGTCTTTGCCGATGAAGTGGATGAGGCGCGTGTCGGCGTCTTGCCACCACTTTTGCCAGGTGCCGAATTCGGGGTGAGCATCGCAGAGTTCTTTCGTGTTGCTAATATAGCCGATGGGCGCGTCGAACCACACATAGAGCACCTTGCCTTCAGCGCCTTCCACCGGCACGGGGATACCCCAATCCAAGTCGCGGGTCACGGCGCGGGGACGCAAGTCGGCATCGAGCCACGATTTGCATTGCCCGTACACATTGGGTCGCCACTCTTTGTGCTCGTTGAGAATCCACTGCTCGAGCCACGGTTGATAGTCGTTGAGCGGCAAATACCAGTGCTTGGTGGCGCGCTTCACCAGCGGATTGCCGTTGATGGCATTCACGGGGTTGATTAATTCGTCGGGAGAAAGAGTGGAGCCGCATTTCTCGCATTGGTCGCCATTGGCATCCTGGGCGTGGCACACGGGGCATTCGCCTTTGATATTGCGGTCGGTGAGAAACTCTTGCGACGCTTCATCGTAGAATTGTTCGCTTTCCATTTCCACAAATTTGCCGGCATCGTAGAGATGCTTGAAAAAATCGGAGGCAAACTGATGATGTATCGCCGAAGTGGTGCGCGAATACACATCGAAAGAGATGCCAAAGCGCTCAAAACTCGATTTAATCAGATTGTGGTAGCGGTCTACCACATCTTGCACCGTGCAACCCTCTTTGCGGGCACGGATGGTGACGGGCACACCATGCTCATCGCTTCCGCCCACAAAAAGCACTTCTTCGCCCAGCAAACGCTTGTAGCGAACATAAATGTCGGCAGGCACATACACGCCCGCCAAGTGGCCAATGTGAACGGGACCGTTGGCATAAGGGAGCGCAGCAGTCACAAGAGTGCGTTTAAATTCCTTCTTCTCCATATAAAATATGATGCTAATTGTTGATATTTCGTGGTAAAATGCCCAAGCAAGGGGCAAAGCAACTGCAAATTTACTCATTTTCCCCGAATTACCACTCACAACCCCGGGAAAAATTGAGGCAACGAGCCAACGAGCCAATAAGTCTTTAAGGACCTTAACGACCTTAAGGACTTTAAGGACCTTAATGCCCCAAGGAATTTTTAGCCCTCCCCCACCCTCTTATCCTCGAAAAAATGTGGGTTTTGCAAATATCAAACCATTTAAACAGCTATAAAACAGAAATATAGGTGAATTTTTCTTCCTATTGGCGGGAAATGGTCCACCCGGTGAGGGTGCGAGTGTGGGTGCTAAAATCCACACCCACTTTCACCACCGGCAGATTCAACAGTGCAAACCGCTTATCATAGTGCTTTAAATCTATTTGCTGCATAGCGATTTCGGCTGATTGATTGATTTTCAATTCAATGAGGTAAATAGCCTTTGGGGCATGTATCACCATATCCACTCTCCCGGTGGCAGTACGCACTTCCACATCGAGATAATACCCCATTAGTGAAAAAATCACATACATCATCTGCTGATAATGACCCTCAGAATTTGCGTTGTCGCAATAAGGGATAGTCGAGAGGAATGTTTGAAGTAAGCATAAAGCGCCATCAATATCATCCTTCTCTATCTTTTCTGCCATTGTTCCTAATAATGGATTCCATTGTCCGGAATTCGACTGAGTGTAGGAGGGGAAAAGCGATTTCATCAGTCCTATTCTCACTTCATTGTTGGGGATATCAAGAGTGTAGGCATCGATTTTGGGATGATAGTGTTTGATGGTGAGATATCCGCTTTGATAAAGAAGTGGTGTAAGACTTGTGCTTCCCTCAATGGGTGCGTCGAAGCCATCAGCACCCACAGTTTGTGGCCCGATTTGCGATGGCAGTACATGATACCGACGAATCATTTCAATCAAAGCGGTGGGAGTGCCACTGGCAAACCAATAATTATCTAAGCGTAGCCTTCCCAGGGCATTAAGCAGGCTGAACGGATTGAAAATATCGGGCGAGGGCCACGTGAAATGATAACCGTCGTAGCGATTGGTGAGCTCTTGCTCCATTTGCTCGCAGGTGGCGTCTTCTTCGTGGGCCAATGCTTGGATATAGGGCTTAAGAACTCCTGAAAGTTCTTCCTTGGTGATTCCGCAAATAGCAGCAAATTTTTTATCCATGCTCACATCAGTGAGGTTGTTTAATTCGCTAAAAATGCTCAATTGCTCGAATTTGGTGATGCCTGTGAGGAATGCAAACCGAATATACGAGTCGCAGGCTTTAAGCGGTGAATAGAAATTGCGCATCACATTGCGCAATTTGGGCAAGCATGCTTCTTGGTGCACCACATCGAGAAGAGGAGCATCATATTCATCAATAATCACCACCACTTTATTGCCGGTTTGCTCATAGGCGCGCTTAATGATGCCTTGCAAACGTTGGTTGCTATTGATTTCGGCTTCGTTTTTGCCATACATTTGCTCATAATCGAGGAGCTTGAGGTTGAGCTCTTGCTCCAAACGCACTTCATCCACGTGCTTAGCAGTGCTCATATCGAAGTGGAGAACCGGGTGAGTGGCCCATTCCGTTTCCATTTTCTCAATTGCCAAACCCCGGAATAAGTGTTTGCAACCTGCAAAATAGCTATGCAAGGTGGATGCAAGAAGCGACTTTCCAAACCGCCTCGGACGGCTCAAAAACACATATTGACTGTCGCCATTGGCCAATTCATACACCAAATCGGTTTTATCAACATAGAGAAAATTTCCATCTCTCAATTTCTCAAACGATTGAATTCCAATCGGGCATCGCTTTAATTTTCTTGCTTCCATAAACTGCTATTTCCGATAATTCACTGCAAATATACAACTTTGGCTATCAAAAAGCAATCTATGGCGCAAAAAAAAGCATCGTGGGATGCGCTGAAGCTATCCTACGATGCTGATGGGTCGGGGTGAGAGGATTCGAACTTCCGACCTCCACGTCCCGAACGTGGCGCGCTAACCAACTGCGCTACACCCCGAGTGCCGTAAAAGCAAGTGCAAAGTTAGCATTTTATTCAATATCTGCCAAATTTATTGCCCATTCAAGTGCATTTTTTTTAAAAATAGCCGTTAGCCTTCTGCTTTCGCCAATTGTGCATTATGAATTATGCATTATGAATTATGAATTAGGTTAACGGCTTCTATGCAGCGGGCGAAGGCTTGAGCTTTGCGGCGCTCGCTGTTGGTGAAGTGGTCGCCTTCGTGCCAGCGCAGTTCGCAGTGGTCCTCCCCCACCTGCTCGAGGTGCTTGCGGTGCTGCCATCGGCATTTGTCGCCCACGGTTTTGTAGGGCATTTTTTGCGTACGCTCTTCGGCTTTGCCTATGCTCATGTAGATGAATTGTGCTCGGGTGGGATGCTGCTCGTAGTAGGTTTGCCACCCTTCTGCCCATAGCGAGGGCGAACATGCTGCCACGGCGCTAAAATACGGCCGCTGTGTGGTGCACCATAGGGCGAACAAGCCGCCGAGCGAGTATCCGCCCACAATGAGGGGCAAATCGCCATAGCGCGCTTTTATGGCGGCAAGCAGGGCGGTGTCGATGTAGTGGAGCATGGCGGGGAATCCGGTGTGGGTGAAGTCGGCGCGTTCCGCTTCAAAGGCCACCATGGCAAAGCCGTGTGGGGCGAGCTCATCGGTGAGGGTGTATTCTTCCTCCAAGCGCAGGCGCTCGAAGGTGCACAGCGGTTTCACCACCACGCATTGCGGTGGGCGTTGCGTGCTGATGAAATGGCAGAGCCTATCGCCTATGGGTAGCGCTTGATGCGTCATGACGGATGTTTGTGGGTCATGATGTCGAGCACCATTCGGTCGGTTTCGTTCATTCCGTTGGCGCCGATGCGTGTGAGATTGTGGATGCATTTGTCCACATCTTCCTCAATCAGCCCCTCCGCACTGGTGGCGTGGCGGTTTTGGATGGCGAGCAATGCTGAGAGCACCGCTGTCGACACGCCGCTGGTCACCTTCAGCGCGCACGCCGGTTTGGCGCCATCGCACACCATACCGGCAAGGTTGGCAATCATATTTTTCACCGAGTAAGCCACTTGCTTGTAGCCACCGCCCATCAGGTAGGTGATGGCGCAAGCCGACCCCGTGGACGCCACCACGCAGCCGCATAGCCCGGAGAGTTTGCCGAGCGATTGCTTGATGTAGATGGCGGTGAGATGCGAAAGGATGAGGCCGCGGGTGAGTTCTTCGTCGGTGTTGTGGTTTTCTTCGGCAAACACCACCACGGGCATGGTGCACGAAATGCCTTGGTTGCCCGAGCCGGAGTTGCTCATCACAGGGATGGGCGCGCCTGCCATACGGGCATCGCAAGCCGACGAGGTGGCTGAGAGGATGTGGCTGAATATGCTGTCGCCCATGATGCCTTTGCCCAAAGGTCGCGAAAGAGTTTTGCCCAACGAGTGACCGTAGTTGCCCTTCAGCGATTCGCGCGAGGCGTTTTCGTTGAGTTGGCGTGCTTCTTTAATAAATTCCAATTCCTTCAGCGGAGCTCCGGTGGCAAAGTCCCACACCTGCTTCAGTGTGAGTTCGCACGCAGGGTCGGAGGCGGTTGCGGCATCGCAGGTGTGCGGTTTGAGCGGCTCATTCACTATCACTTCGCCATCTTTCACCACGCTCACAAAGTGGGTGTGGTCGCGTGCAATGATGGCTGTGGCGCTATGGCCGGCGAGGTCGGTGGCGGTCACCTCAATGTAGAGTTTTTCGCCGATGTCGGTTTTGAGCCCGATGTGGATGCGTTTTTCCTCCACATATTGCTTGCCCCGCTTCACATCGGCATCGGTGGTGTCGCGCAGCACCTCCAGTCCGTAACTGCTTTTCCCCACCAAAGCGCCCAATGCCACGGCAATCGGCAGCCCCACCATGTGCGTGCCCGGAATGCCCACGCCCATAGCATTTTTCAGGATATTGGCACTGAGTAGCGCCTCAATTTTTGCGGGGATGCACCCCAACGTTTCGGTGGCTTTAGCCACACACAGCGACACCGCCATCGGCTCCGTACACCCAATGGCAGGCACCACTTCACGCTTCATAAGCGCAATAATCTGCTGTCGTTTCTTCTTATCAATCATATCACGGAACGGATTTTAAGCCTTGTGTTCACAAATTTAGGAAAAATCCGTGAGATTTCACATTGTTCCGTGAGATTTCACATTGGAAAGGCAAAGAAATCGTGATTTTGGCTATGGGCATTTGCTATGTGGTGACGCTTGCCATAGCGAGTGGATGATGCTGTTTATTAAAGTTTAACACACAGATTAGTGGCACAGTATTCGTATTTGTTTACCTTTGCAAGTGATTTTTAATAAAACTTAATACCGAATGAAGAGAATATCAGCAATGTTGCTTGCGATGGTGGTGTGGAGCATGGCACTTTGTGCCGACGACACCATTGAAGTGGTGAATATAGAAAATCCTGCAGTGAGGGCTTATATGGCCGACGACACATATGCCAATACTTCGAGTTATGGCGTGTCGGTGGTATCCACTTATGCCAATTCCGGTATTTATGGCGAAAATCTTGATCGTCCGAGCGGTAAGGTGGTGAAATGGACTCCCACCACAGATGCAGACAATATTTCAGAAATTGTGGTCACCACCGGCGATTATCCCGAATTCACGAATGTAATGACCTTCTACCCTGCGCCCACCGACACCGTTTATGAAATCATGAATATGATACCCGGGAAAGAGTATCATTATAAAGTGGAGGAAGTGCTCCATAGCGGAAAGGTGACAGTGGTGGCGAAGGGAAATTTCGCACCATTGGTCAGGTGAGGATGATTTGGGTGGAAAATGCTCGCAATATTCGCGACATAGGCGGATGGCCCACGCAGTACGGAGTGCCGGTGAAATACGGCAGACTCTATCGCAGCGCCTCTTTGGATGCGATTAAAGCAGTGGGCAGGCACGATTTTGCCACTAATTTGAATGTGGGTGCCGAATTGGATTTGCGTTCGGAGTCGCGACTCAAGAAATCGAAATTGGGCGACGACAAGGATTTGATGGTGCTTGCGCATCAAGCGGGCACCAAAGGCTTGAAAGGCAAGAACTACGTTTATCCTCGCGATTTGGCATGGATAGTGGCACGGATGCGTGAGGGTAAGAATGTGAATTGGCATTGCGCCATAGGTTGCGACCGCTGCGGCACGCTGAGTTTTTTGATCGAGGGTTTGTTGGGAGTGAATGAAATCGACCTGGGTCGCGACTATGAACTGTCGTCGTTTAAGAATCATAAACGCCCCCGCGGTCATGTGTCGGGGTGGATTAAATATATCAAAACTTTCGGTGGTGAAGGCGATAATTTGGCACAATGCTTTTATAATTATTGGTTGTCGATAGGAGCCTCTTGCGAGGATATGAATTATTTAATCACCGAGATGCTTGGACCCGATGTGCTCAGAAATCAAAACAATTAACGCATACTCTTACTATTAAACTTGACAATGAATTTGAATCAATTATGCTGCGGTGCGGCCTTGTGTAGCCTTGTGTTGGGCTTCTCTGCTTGCACGAAGACGGAATTGAAAAAAGATGAGGATTTCAACAAGGTGCTCGTGATTAACGAATTGGTGGCATCGAACCAAACCGGCTTGCTCACTGTGAAAGGGAAGACGTCGGATTGGTTAGAAATTAAAAATGTATCGAATGAAGAGGTATCGCTTAAGGGCTTTTCACTGATTTATGAAAGAGCCGCTGTGCCTTCAAAAACCCCGAAAAAGGAAGAAAAAGCACAAAAAAAGCAAGAAGAAAAGAGCGACACGCCCGAAGATGTGGGCCCTTGGGAATTCCCCGATGTAACGATTAAGCCGGGCGAATGTGTGGTGGTGTTTGCTTCGGGAAAGACCAAGCACAATAGCGAAAAAGAAATGCACACCAATTTTAAATTGGCTTCTGAGGGAGGCAAGGTGCAATTGGTGGGAGACGACGATATGGTGATGGCTGAGGTGGAATACGGGGCTTTGAATCCCGACGAAGGATTTTGCCGACAGGCTAACGGCGGATATGAGAAATCGTATTATCTTACGCCCGGCGCCAACAACGATAAAGCCGGTTACGAAGCCTACAACCAACTTATCGACAGTCAGCGCAAGAGCGATTTGCTCATTTGGCGCGTGTTCACAAAAGGCGGAACAGAGAATTGGGCAGAGGTGAAAAACGTGTCGTCGGCGCCCATCGATTTGGCGCAATATTCTCTGACCGACAATCCAAGCAAACCCGAAAAATGGAAATTTCCGGCGGTGAAACTTGCACCGGGCGAAACCTATAAGGTGGAATTCGTGGGCAAAAAAGCCCCTGCCAACGACCCCGTGAAGGTGTGCTTCAAGGTGGATGAACAGGTGGTGATATTGAATAAGGGTGGCAAATTTGCCGATGGAGTGAATGCCACACTGAGCAAGCAAGGTTCCACCATGGGAAGAACCGAGGGGAAAAAAGGTTTTTTTTTCTTTAGTTCCACCGGAGCAGAGGAGGGCTCTCGCCCCTTTCGCTTCATAGCCAAGGCACCCACTTTTTCGCACACTCCGGGCGTGTATGGCAAGCAAAAAGAGATGAGCATTACGCTCAAAGCCGATGGAACTGTGCGCTACACCACCACAGGTGCCCTACCCTCCTCCAATTCCTCCATCAGTAAAGAACCCGTACATATCAGCAAGTCCACCACTTTTCGTGCCTATACGGAAGGCGACAGTGCCACGCTGTCGAGTCCGGTGGTGACGAGCACATTTATCCTCGGTCAGCCCCACGATGTGGCGGTGATGAACATTACCGTGGATCACGGCGACTTGTACAATTATAGCAACGGCATATATGTGGAAGGACCGGGTTACGACGAAGAAATACCTCATAAAGGTGCCAACTATTGGAAAAATTGGGAAAAGCGCGCACACATTGAAATGTTCGACGGGAAAGAAGGATTTTCCGAGGGATGCGTGTTGAAAATATTCGGTGGATTTTCGCGTATGCTCCCCAAAAAATCGTTCCGCATAAAATTCAACGGCACTCACGGACCTTCATCCTTGCTCTATGACTATTTCGGCGATGGAGAGCCGGAAGAACTGAAGACCTTTGTGCTTCGTGCCGGAGGGCAAGATGCTTCCAATTTGATGGGTCGCGACGAATTTTTCACTTCCCTCCTGGCGGAGTATAATCCCTCGGCTTTGGTGCAAGACTATCGCCCGGTGGCGCTTTATGTGAATGCCGAATATTTCGGTTTGTATTTCATTCGCGAGAAAATCAACAACGATTTTGTGGCACGCCATTTGGGCGGTTCGAAAGACTCTGTGGAGATGATAGGCTCTATTTATTACCAACACAACCAGGATAATGCATATCACGTGCTGGAAACCTATGCACGCTCGCACAATATGAAGAATGAGCAAGAATATCAGCACGTGGCACAAAACATACATTTGGAAAATTATATCGACTATAAAATTGCCGAAATCTATGCCTACAACACTGATATAGGCAATTTGCGTGCTTGCCGCTCCACCGATGCGGAAAGCGATAAAAAATGGCGCTGGATTTTCTACGATTTGGATGCCTCTTTTTTGGACAAATGCACTGCCGGCTACTATCTCGGTGTGAACAATTCGTCGCCCCACGTGAATAGTCACAACCGATTGGTGAATGCCTTGCTCGTGAATCCGGAATTCAGAGATTTGTTTTTGCAACGGCTATCCTATCATTTGCAAAACACTTTTGCCCCACAAAATGCCACTAAAGTGTTTGATAAGCTGATGAAAAGCATTGATTCGGAGATGGTGCTCAATTGCAAGAGATGGAAAAATATCATCATCTACGACTCGTGGAAAAAAGGTGTGACCCACTTCCGCGCCCGGTTGCAAACGCGCCACAAGGAAGTGCTTGCCGATTTGCGTTCCTACCTTCGCATCACCAAAGACGAGGAGAAAAAATATTTCTCCGAATTAGGCTATTGATTCCACCCAATACTTTATAACCACACCACCACAGGTATATAACACCTTCGCCGGAGGTTGAGTGACCGCATATAGCCGATTGGTGTGATGGGGTTATTTAGAATGTGAAGTAGTTGCCTCGGTCGAGGGTGCGGTAGCCTATGGCTTCCATGATGTGGGGGGGGGCGGACGCTTACGCTGCCTTCCAAGTCGGCGATGGTGGTGTCGCGCAGCACCTCCAGTCCGTAACTGCTTTTCCCCACCAAAGCGCCCAATGCCACGGCAATCGGCAGCCCCACCATGTGCGTGCCCGGAATGCCCACGCCCATAGCATTTTTCAGGATATTGGCACTGAGTAGCGCCTCAATTTTTGCGGGGATGCACCCTAATGTTTCGGTGGCTTTAGCCACACACAGCGACACTGCCATAGGTTCGGTGCATCCAATGGCAGGCACCACTTCGCGCTTCATAAGCGCAATAATCTGCTGTCGTTTTTTCTTATCAATCATCGTTATTTCTTGTCAATCATCGTTATTTCTTGTCAATCGTATCACGAAGCATTTTATAAACCCATCCACCCACAAATATACGAATAAATTCTCATCATTTCCCCCACTTTCGCCAATTCTTTTCCACCCTCCACACTGAAAATCTGTGGCACGCCACAAATTTTCAGTCCATCATCCACCCGGTAGCCATCAAAATACATACGTTCGGATGCATTGCTCCATACGCTCAAACACATCCTTTGCTTCTTTCTTATCCAATCCGGCTTTCACTGCCACATCAATCATATCATCTTTCGATGGCTCGAGTTTGTCGTTGATTGAAGTTGTGCGGTAGCCGTTTATTCCGTCGCTTGGCAAGATGTCGAAGGCAGGGGCAAAATGCCAGTCACCATCACGATAGATGAAAGCGAAGTTCTTAGCGTGATCATCCTTATTTTCAATTAAATAATTGAAAACCATCAGGCGATACACCTTCCACATTTCAGCCACACTATGCGTGATGGCAGCGCATATCTGAAAGATATGAGTGTAATCAATGCTTGGCAAACGATAGTCAGCCCCTATAAGCCCGGCAACACTCACCACATGCAACTTCCCGTTTGGAGTACGGTCGAAACGCTCAGCGGCAAAATACTTTTCTTCGAATAGTCTGGTCTCGGGCATTTCAATGCCGCACTTCTTGGCAAGAAGCGAATAATGATACTCTTCTACACCAATTCGCTTGGAATCTCTTTTTGCCCGGAACTTAACCAGCCATTCTTTTTTATCAAACCGCGTGAAAATTTTAGGTCTGGCGCCACCGGGAGAACCCCCTCTATATTGAAACTCCTCAATCCCTTCGCCATCATACGCCTCGCTGTTAAGTATCAGCTCTGCCTCCAAAGCCAATTTCTCAAAGTTGGCATACTCTTGTTTAGAAACCAGGCTTTTATCGGGTCGAAACTCTAAAGCTCCGCGTCCCGTTGAGCCTACCAAAGCCAGTCGGTCAAGCAAAGACAAACCACGTGGATTGATCCCTTGCCGCTGCAAGTATCGGTCTAAAATCAGTGATCCCCAGCCGTCGGGCAAACAGTCGTCAAACACCCCAAATCCGCCATCAAACGGATCCGGCTTTGCGATGAAGACACCACTACGCAATGGCAATTCAAATGGAGATATGGAGAAGCCGTCATTAAGCCATTCCGTCGAGTACTCAAATGCACACAATCCGTCTTTGGTCAACGCCAAGCGCCCCACCCTACGATTGTGATAAACCACTTCTATCTGTTTGATGCTAGTCATTCTTTTTTCCTCTTTTACGCGTAACACTTTGTTCATTCAGCACATCATCGAGGGTTTGATACTGTTTTTGTGTGAAGAGAGCATCAAATTCCGACAGAGCATTCAAAGCGAAACCCACCTGAAGCAAGCCCTTCAGAGAGATTTCTCCCGTCTGCTCAAATCGGCGGTAGGTGGCAAATTTCACTCCGGCTCTTGCAGCCATTCCCTCCTGAGTTAAGTCTAATTCCAATCGTCGTGCCCTTACCCTTGCAGCTATTTGCATCGCAACATCCTTTGGAGTGGCGATATTAAATGCTATTATATTATTCATAGTATGGAATGATTACGCAAAACAAACAAAATATTATTCACTACAAAGATAATGAATAATCCTCAAACCACCCACATTTCCGACAAATCTTTTCCACCCTCCACACTGAAAATCTGTGGCAAGCCACAAATTTTCAGCACAGCATCCACCGCTCTACCAAAGAAGTTAAATATTTTTTTGCGTTTGATATTGAAAAAAGGAGATTAGATTTCTGTTACCCAATCTCCTTTTTAAGAGTTCTTTTTAGAAATTTACTTGCCCTTGCCATTGCATCCAGGACATCTTATTCTTCCGGATCCGTTGCATTCCCTGCATGGGAGCACCGGACAGTAAGTTATGCCCTCGCCACTACATATATAGCACGTTACTCTTCCGTTGCCTTTGCATCTGGGGCAGTATGTGCCGGTTTCTATCACGAGCAAATCAACCGAGATGTCATCGCACACGAGTTTGGCTTTGGTCTTACGGGTTGCTCCCTTGTTTCCCTTACCCGTCACGGTCAGCACACCATTCTTAAATTCGGTATGAATATCTTTAACATTCTCGATATGCACATCTGATCCGTCGGTAAAAACAGCCAATGTATCGGCTTCTCCATTCTGACCAATGGTAACGGATTTTCGTTTAATAGTCATATAAGTGGCTGTGCTGGCTTGCGTTACGAGAAGTGATAACTTTTGGTTGCCATTTTTTAGCACGATGTTGCCGGAGCGTGAGCTGTTGGTCTCATTTTCGTCAACACTTACATAGAGCACTGAATCCACAAGGGTGGCATTCATCCATTCCGGCGTGATTATAATCTGAAAATCTCGGCCGTCGCTATGAAGAATCATGCTATCCTTGCCTCCGGCCTTAGCGATTTTGATTTCTTGTGAGTCACTCTTAAGATAGGTGGCCTCGCGATTGCAACTTACGGCAACAGCGCTGATTGCCATCAGAACAGCTAAATACATTAAATTTTTCATATTCCTTTACCTTTACAAGTTGGACAAGTTACTTTACCTCTCCCTTCACGGTAATCTGTATCGGGAACGCGGTAGCAGTATCCTCTGCCGCCACATGACGGACAACCATTCCATCCGGAATACTCGCAAGGTATGTAGCCATTGCCTCCGCAAGTTTTGCATCTGATTGTTCCGGTACCCTTGCATGTAGGGCAAACTTTGCCATCTACCGTTACGTTAACTTCTTTTGAAAACTTGCCGGCGGAGATTTTGATGACACCTTTAATTCGATTGCCATCATTCTTGGGTGTGCTTACAATTAGTTTGCCGTTATCATACTTGGCGTCAACACCCTCGAATGCCTCAACTTTTACAGAGCCGTCGGTCACTACCACAAGCTCCTGTGTGCCACCCTCTTTGCCTAATTTGATTTTGTTGCCGTTAGGTAGCTCCAGATGTGTTGCCTTGATGCCCTGCTCAATGTTGATGGAAATATTGGAGGCACCGCATCTCACCACCACAACATCCTTCCTGATTTTCCCGGAGTCGTTAGCTTTTGTGGTGATGTAGACCACAGAATCATTTACTTCAGCGGTAAGCCATTACGGAGTGTATTCTATCTCACAATTGCCATCGCTGCCATTAATCACAACAGAATCTGTTTGAGCTTCCTCATTGAACATCTTCTTGGGGGGTCTGAGTAGAAAGATTAAATTCTTTCGGCCCGCAACTTGTAAGCATAATCCCTACAAGTGCTAAAGCATAACATAGATTTTTCATTTCATTATTATTTTATTAAAATAAATTGGTTTTCAAACAAATATTATTTACAAAATTATAAATTCTCTTTGAGTATGACAAATTCATTCCAATAAATACATAGCCGGGTCGGTGTTAGTGCCGTTCCATCCCAAATTTAATCTTGGCCGTATCCAATACTTTCCCTCCGGCGGTAAGGTCTATCAAAATATATTTAACGTAATATTCGCGAGTGGTGTGGTGAAGTTGGCGCACCGCGGAATATGGTATAAATAACCAATGATCATCGGATGACCATGACTCTCCTTCAACTGTGAATATAAATTCAAATCTATTTTTTCCGCGCATTGGTTGGTGCATTGAGCCGTTGGCTCGTTGACTTGTTGACTCGTTGCCTTGTTGACTTCCCCGGCAGGGTGATTAGAAGGTGAAGTAGTTGCCTCGGTCGAGGGTTCGGTAGCCTATGGCTTCCATGATGTGGGGGGCGCGGACGCTTACGCTTCCTTCCAAGTCGGCGATGGTGCGTGCCACTTTTAGGATGCGGTCGTAGGCGCGGGCGCTCATGTTCATGCGCTCGATGGCGTTGCGCAGCTGTTCCACCCCTTCGCTGTCGGGTTCAGCCCACTGGTGGAGCATGGCGGTGGTCATTTGGGCATTGCAGTGGATGCCGGGGGTGTTTTGGAAACGCATATTTTGCAGTGCTCGCGCTTGAATCACGCGTCGGCGGATGCTTTCCGACGATTCGCCGGGCGTTTTGTCGGCCAATTCATCAAAATTCACCGGTTGCACTTCAATTTGGAGGTCGATACGGTCGAGCAGCGGTCCGGAAATTTTGCTCAGATAGTGCTGGCGCTGGTAGGCCGAGCACACGCACGACTTGGTGGGGTGCCCGTAGTAGCCACAGGGGCAGGGGTTCATACTTGCCACGAGCATAAACGAGGCAGGATAGAGGGTGCTGTATTTGGCGCGTGATATGGTGATTTGGCGGTCTTCGAGAGGCTGGCGCATTACTTCGAGCACGTTGCGATTAAATTCGGGCAATTCGTCGAGGAATAGCACGCCATTGTGCGCCAGGCTGATTTCGCCGGGCGTGGGATAGGTGCCGCCGCCCACCAATGCCACTTGGCTGATGGTGTGGTGCGGTGCGCGATAAGGGCGCGTGGTGAGCAGGGTGGTGCCCGTTTTCAGACTACCTGCCACGGAGTGGATTTTGGTGGTTTCGAGTGCTTCCGCCAAGCTCAGCGGCGGCAAAATGGAGGGCAAACGCTTCGCCATCATCGATTTACCGCTACCCGGACTGCCGATGAGCAGAATGTTGTGCCCGCCGGCACAAGCCACCTCAAATGCGCGTTTCACATTGTCTTGCCCCTTTACTTCGCTGAAATCGTAGGGGAAATTGCCTTGCGCTTTGGCAAATTCGGCGCGTGTGTCGATCACTGTGGGCTCCAACGGCAGTTCGCCCTTGAGCAATTGCACCACTTGCGAAATGTGGTCCACGCCATACACCTTCAGATTGTTGACAATAGCGGCTTCCGACGCGTTTTCTTTCGGCAGGATAAAGCCCTCGAGGTGGAGTTCGCGCGCCAAAATGGCCATAGGCAAAGCGCCTTTAATTTTGCGCACCGACCCGTCGAGCCCCAATTCGCCCATAATCATGTATTTGCTCAGCATATCGGCAGGCACCACCTCGTCGGATGCCAAAGTGCCGATGGCGATGGGCAAATCGTAGGCCGCGCCTTCCTTTTTGATGTCGGCAGGCGACATGTTCACCACCACCGTTTTGCTCGGGAACGTGAAGCCCGCCTCATTGATGGCGCACCTCACTCGCTCCGTGCTCTCCTTCACGGCAGCGTCGGGCAGACCCACAATCACGATTTGCGTACCCCAATCGAAGGTGGTTTCAATCGTGACCATTGTGGCATCAATGCCTTGCACCGCGGCGGCTATCGTTTTGCTGAGCATAATCTATCGAGATTTAAAAGAGTTAGTCGAAACACACAAAGTTACAATTTTTCGTCGAAATCCAAAACACTCCCCCGCGAAAAACGTATCCTCAGCGCTATTTACACTCAATTGAATATGGAAGCTCAGCCTCACATATCATCGGGTGAAAGTGCTATGGTTTGCAGTTGGTAAGGGCTGAATTCCCTTGCGGGGAGCGCCTCCATTTTCTGTGTAAGTGTTTTTAAATCAATTTTTTGTTTGTTTCTTTTCACCTCAGCCACAATTCCGGTGTGGGAGAATTCGTTGATTCCGATGATGTCGATTTCATTTTCACCTTTTCTGTCCCACCATCTTCCCACTTGTGTAAAGTTGCCCGATTCCATTAATTTATCTCGGAAATACTGTTCCAAAATTCTGCCGGAATATTCGTTGTAGTGTTGGGTGATATTGTGCTTAAGCAAATCGAATTGTTGTGTTTCGATTAGCGCTTGGTAGGGGTGAATAAATCTAAACCAAAACCTGAGGAAGTGGTCGCGAATTTCGTAGTTGGTGGTTTTGCTCTTGCTTTTGGCTAAAATCGGGGTGATGCGTTGAATTAACTCAAATTTGCTTTCCAAAATTGTTAAATATGTTCCGGTTTCTTTTTGGAGCGAGGCGTCTATTTCACTGCGTTTGGTGCGTCCGCATGCTATCATTTGAAGAATGGAAAAATAGGTGCCTTGCTCTTTGCTAAATTCCTGATTTAGAATGTCTTTTCCTTCGGTTAAGAAATAAGAATCCTGCCGACACACATAATTAAGCATCTTTTCCTTGCTCAAGCACTTTGCATCCACAAGCAGTTCTATATATTTCGCCACTCCACCGGTAAGCATATATAGGCAAAGCAAATCGTTGGGGCGATAGCCGGGAGCTTCATCGTTCATAATTTCTCTTATCACTGCGGTGGAGAACGGGCGTAAAATCATCTTTGAGGTTGGGCGTCCATAGAGGGGCTCCGACTGATCTTCAAAGATGCGTTTCATCAGAGTTTGTATGCTGCCAGATGCTATCAAGTGGATTTTAGCCCTATCTTTGTAGGTGTCCCAAATATTTTGAATTTCGCTAAATATGCTTTGGTTGATGTGGTAGAGGGTTTGAAATTCGTCGAGCACGATAGTTAAATGTCGCTTTTGAGATTCTTTCATGATCACCTCGAATAAATCTCTAAACCTGCTGATTTTTCCATATACAGAAAGTCCTATTTGTTCTTCCAATTCGCGCTGGAAGCCCTCACAAAGCAAGGCTTCCGATGTTTTTGGAACAAATAGATAGGCATATTCTTTGCCTTCCATCGCTTTTCTGATAAGTGATGTTTTTCCAACCCTACGCCTGCCGGTGAGCACCATCATCACGGCACTTTTATATGATTGCTCTTCGTTTTGATGAATGATATTCAGCTCATTTTCACGATTGTAGAATTTCATAATGTAAATGGTGATTTATATAAATGACGGTTTACATAATGCAAATTTAGCAAATCTCAGCCAATTATCCAAGCAAATATCGTGCGTTTTGCTCAAGGCTTTTTTATTTAACTAAAGTTTCGGAAGTATTCATCTTTGGAAGTTAAGAATTTAAGAAGTTATCGCTCGCTTCGCTCGCTGGAAGTTAAGACGATAGTCATTGCTCGGCGATGAGCAAAGTGATGGTTACACCGCTGCAAAACCCTTCATTTACTTCCGAAACTTAAGTTATTTAATAATTTTGAACTTTGATGGCAGATGATAGCTTTTGTGGCATGAAACGAATAAAAAAGTCGCTCGAATAAAAAAGCCGCTTCGCAGAAAAGATATAAGCCGTTAGCCATTAGCTATAGGGGCAAAAGGTAATTATGCATTGTGCATTATGAATTATGAATTAATTAAGCATTATGAATGATGAATTAATTAAGCATTATGAATTATGAATTAATTATGCATTGTGCATTATGCATTGTGCATTAAGATGAGTGTCGCCCTCCCCTACTCCGCAGCTCGCTTTCCGCTGGCGAAAATAGGTGCCCTATCTGCGATAAGTGTTCGAGAATCAGGCTCTAAAGAATATTATCAAGTGCTCCATTCGCCGGTTCTTCTTTTTATC
This sequence comes from Sodaliphilus sp., assembly GCA_051871435.1. Classification (GTDB taxonomy): domain Bacteria; phylum Bacteroidota; class Bacteroidia; order Bacteroidales; family Muribaculaceae; genus Sodaliphilus. Next base: position 30,975 of record JBJECV010000099.1, read on the forward strand.
ACGATTTATCGATTTGTGTTGCGCCCCGGCTTTGCCATTTGAGGAAGGGCAGTATTTGTATGGTTAAGTTGTTTTGCGTGATGCAGTTTTCTTCGTTGAATGTGATGAGCAAGAGGTTGGTGCAATGTAGTTCTTCAGCACATTCCATTAATGCCGATAGTTCGCGTTTTAGCGTTCGAGGGTTGCTGATGTCGTAACACACCTGGATGAGTTGTTCCACACGAGGTCCTTTTCTCGTTACGAAATCCACCTCTTTCTCGTTGCGCGATCGATAATAAAATAGAGTTGTATCTTCGTTGTACCCTCTGCGCCGAAGTTCCACAAACACATTGTTTTCCAACAATCGCTCGAGGTTCTCGCTAAGATTGAAGGCAGCCCCGAGCACAAAACCATTGTCGACCACATACACTTTGCGTGGGGCTTTCATCATTGCCTTGAGTTTTGCATTGTATCTTGGAAGATAATAGAATAAATAGGGCTCGTGAAGGTAGTTGCAGAATTTTTTGACAGTGTTTTCACTGCCCATTCCTAAGTCGTCGCTTAGTTTCAGCGTGGTAAACGGGTTGCAGAAGTTGGTAAGCAAGTAGTTGGCAAGATTGAATAATTCGGTCACTTTTCTCACATTATGCCTTTGTGCCACATCTTTTGTGATGATGGCAGTGAAGAGTGATTGCAGATAACTTTGGGTTATTTCTCTTGCTTTGAGTGTTTCGGGAAAACCGCCCAAGCGCAAGTATTCTTCATAAAGGATTTGTGTTTGTGCTTGAGGATTTAATGCGCTTTTGTTAACTGCCATTTCTTTAAAGCTCAATGCTTCCGACAGTGCGAAAGGAAGAATCTCCATTTCTATATATCGCCCTGTGAGCACCGTTGCCATTTCGCTACTGAGCATTTTGGCATTGCTGCCGGTAATCACCAGATTGATGCCTCTGCGATATAGTTTTGCCACCCACATATCCCAGCCTTTGAGGTTTTGGATTTCGTCGAGCAGTAGGTACTCATATTGCGGGTACACTTGCACCAATGCCGACATCACCATATCTTCGTCCCAACGCGAAAGCAGTTTCATATCGTCGAAGTTGAGATAGGCAAATCGCTTTTCTTTGAGCATCATTAGGGCAAATATTGATTTGCCTGCACGTCGTGGGCCGGTGATGAGTTTTATCAACGGACTACTCAGAAGAAGGGTGGTGTTGTAGCGCGTTTGCCTATTGATATAGGCCAACGAGAGTAGCCTTTGGCATTCGTCGCGCTGTTGGCTGACGGTGGTGAACATATTTTCTTGTTTTTTTTGTTATGGAGCAAAAATACTATTTTTTTCGCATTTTTGCAACTGTACTGCGGATATTTATATGAAATATCCGCAGTATAGCGTAAAAATTGCGGATATTTTGCGCATCTTATATTGCTCTACGCTCCGGCAAGCTATCGTTCTTTTGGGGCGTTTAGCAATTGGATATCGTCGGTTACCAAGCCGTCGATCACCTTTTTAATTCTCCTGCAAGTGGCTTTATCCACTCCGTGGCTATGGCACAGTGTTTCGAATTTCCCGACAGCGTTCATCACCTGCAGAATCATTTCTTTTGGATCCTCCACAAAGTCGTCGCCAAAGTCCAATAAATCACCGGTGGTGAGTGCCGACCTCTTGCCCATTACTCCCATGGAATGGATGTGGGCTGAAGGGTCTTCCCAAGTGTTTGCTGTAAACGTCACGTCGTAGGCAGGCGATAGGCGCCACACACCTTGTTTATCCATGATGAAAGATATGTTTTTGTTGTGGTCGTCGGATACTCCTGCCACAAAATTAAATACCATTCTCAGAAATATTTGGTCTTTATCTTCTTGAGGCAGGTGTAGGGTGTCAGCAAGCCAACACAGTTTCATATAATCGTCGGCTCCGGGCATAATGGCGGCAAGGGTTTGTGTGAACAGTTTTTCGTTTCCTCGCCGGTCGAATCGCTCAGTGGCGAAATGCTTTCTTCCATCTACCTCTTTCAAGAGGCAAGGCATCATATTGATTCCAGCCAATTTTGCCATCTCGCTATACACCATTTCTATTTCCGATGTGGGCGATTTTGAGGATTCTTTAAATTTTATGATGAATGATTTGTAGCCTTTTGGCATCTCCACTTGTCCGGAACGAATGTCTTTGGTGTCAGGATGATATGCTATCACTGCTTTGGGTCGCATCCCTCCTGCCGAAGTACCGAGATGGATGAGTTTTTTCATTGTTAAGTTTTCCTCTCGTGATATTACTGCAGCATCTCTGCCGTTGTATATTTTTGCAGCAAGGTTAGCAAGGTTTTTCAAATTGATAGAGCCTTGAAAATCGTTTACATCCCATTCAGGTTCAAATTCCAATGCTCCCATCCCTCTTTTTCCGATGTAGGATAATTTGAGAAGCGGCAATGATTCCGTTATATGTATCTTGTTGTCGGTTAGCCATTTGTCGAATAGTGATGACCCCCATTTGTCGGGTAGGGAATCCGCTATAAATTCCGGGAGTCCCTGGTAAAGTTCCCCCCTATTACCATATACTGCCCCCGATAGCATTTTGCGTTTCGGGTGCGTGATTGGGCACAAGTCGTAGGGCATTTCTTGGTAGGCTTTTGTGAATTGAAACACCGAGCAATGCTGCCGGGCGTCCCACTCCAGCAGGCCAATGCATGTGCCCCAAAGCCACACTCTTACTATGATGGGCGGTTTTGTCATATTGATTTGCGTTTGCTGTTGCATCTGGTTACTTTTTTTCCGGTTTTTGGGTTAATTAGAAAGGGCGACGGAGGCATTTTTGGCACTAAAGTGGCTACGCCTTCCAGCGCTGTGCTTGCACGCAGTATTTTTAGGAGTGTGCTTAGCGCAATGTCGGTTGCTTTGCCCGACTCTAACCGTTTGATAGTGATAACCGATACCCCTGCTTCGTGGGCAAATTCTTGCTGCGACACACAGCAGCTCATCCTCACAGCCTTGATTCTGCGGCAAATTTCCATTACGATGTCTTTGTCGCTGAAATCGTAGATGGTGTAGGTGTCGAATATTTTTTTCATTGCGTAGAGTTAAAGTATCATTATTGATACAAAGATATGTGTTTTTCCTTTGTTGTGCAAATAAAAATTATTCAAGTTTTGCCAATAGAGAATATGGAGTTGAAAATTATTATCACCCATTGGCTCTTCACCAAGTATTGCCATTCGTCAAATAGCCATTAGCCATTAGCTGTTAGCTGTTTAGTGGTTGGAAGCAAAAAGACATTCGTCTTAACTTCTTTAACTTCTAAGGAACAATACTTCCAAGGAATAATATTTGCGAAACTTGAGTAAAAGCTACTGATGCCATTTCTTGCCTCGGCACCTTTTTGCATTTTGCAAGTGTGGGGGCGGTGCTATTTGATGAGGGTGCGTGCTTTTTGGGTGGCTTGGCTGGCTTCGGCGCCGTTATACACCACATTCCCAAGCGAATCGGTTACCACATAGAGGGGGGTGGTGGCGATGGCGAGGGGCTTGAGCTGGGAGTTGAGCGGTCCTTCGGGCGCCCAAAAATGTCGCCATGTGGAGCCGTCGCGGCTGGTGTAGCCTCGCCACGACGAGGTGTCGGCGTCGATGTAGATGTCGCAAATTTGCAGTTGGTGCGCGTCGGGAAATTCTTCTGCCAATGCCTTGATGGGGCTCATTTCTTTGGGGTGCGACGAATTGTTGACCCAAAGGTAGAGTAGGGTGGCTTTGGCGGTGTTGGTGCTGATGGCGCCGAAATCGCCGGTGTTTTCCCAAAGCAGGAGAGAGGCAATTTTGGAGGTGCTTTTCGGTGCATTTGCCACCAATCGCTCCCAGCTGTGCATCAGCCAATCGGGCTTTGCACTTTTGTCGATTTTGTCGAGCAACTGTTTTGAAATCAGCCGATTGTTGAGCTGGCTGTAGTCGGCCATCACCAAGAGTGTGGATAGCAAGTCGTCGGTGTTTTCCTCCACATATTTCTCGATGGCAGCGTCTAAGGGTTTGCGGTCGAAGGCTTTATATTCGCTGCGATGCTGCGCAATGAAGTCGTACCATCGCTCATTGATGTCGGAGCCCTTCACTTCGGTGGAATAGGATTGCGTGGCGTCGCCCCTCACTTTCAGATGGTCGCCATTTTCCATCACCAAATGTGCAAGCAGTTGGTTTTGAGCATCATAAATCATCACCAAGGTAGGCTCTCCGCTGGCGCCTTCAAAGTCAAATCGGTTGTTGGTGGCAGCATGGCGCTCATTTTTCACGCCATCTTCGGTGGCCCACACAAAGAGCAGATTTTGGTTGCCCAAATTTTGGATATTTCCCTCAATGCGAAACGTTTTGCTACAGCTTGTGCTCACCACGACCAGCATCAAGAGCATCAACAGATGGAAAAGCGATATTTTTTTCATAATGATAGAAGTGCAATTTACTGTTACAAAAGTAACGAATTTCGCTGATTGGGGCAATAATTAAGGCGATTTCGGAGCAAAAATGCACGAATTTTGAAAAAATATTTGCGTTGATAAAAAATTTTGCCTATCTTTGCATCGCTAATTAAGCACGGGTAGGTAGGTAAGTGGTTAAAACAGGCAGACTGTAAATCTGTTGCCTCACGGCTTCGGCAGTTCGAATCTGTCCCTGCCCACAAAAAAGGCTCCAATTCATTTTGGAGCCTTTTTTGCATCTTATCGGCTCCGTAGAAAACGCATCAGTAGAAAAAGTGTGGGGGCAATATGCCAAAGCCATAACTCTTGAAGCGCGCTTCAGGTGGATGCAATATTCTCATCAAAACAAAAATTTCCCGATGCCATCTTGCCGTATTGGGATTGACCACACTCCAGCACCCACCTTATCTTTGCCCCAGAGTTCTTTGAAATTTTTGAGTCAATAAGGTAAGACCTCACACTCTCACGGAATGGGTATCCGAATGGAGGGAGAGTATCCGGATGGTGGACGAGCATCCGGATGG
>JBJECV010000100.1:0-9891 GCA_051871435.1 Sodaliphilus sp.
CGCTATGCACGGGGTAGATGTCGGTCATTTTCTTGGTATCGGCGGAATTTGAGGGTTGGTCTTTTCCCTTGGCTATGTGGAGCGTGTGGGAGGGGAGGGTGAGAGTTTCGTATTTTTCGGTGTTAGGGTTGAAATACACAAACTCGCCTTCACCAATGGTGAATTGCCCCACTTGCTGAGGAATGAACTGATAGGTGAAAGTGATGTTGCCTTTCACATCGCTACCATCCGACGAAGTGTTGATTTTGTTCTGCGGGTCGAAGGTGTCGAATTCTTTGGGGAAAGCGATGGAAGGGGCTTTGATGTATTTAATGTTGCCGCTACCGCTCACCGTGAGGGTGTAGGTGCCGGTGGCAAAGGTTTTTTGCTGATTCGGGGTGATGGCATCTTTGATGGAAAATTCGCCCACAGCCCCGGTGAATCCTGCCGGGCGCGGCGAGGGCAAAGGCATAATATTGACCGAAGCGGCATTACTTTTGATGCGCAGTTTGTTGCCATCCACCGGCACGGCAATCGCCACATTGAGTCCCACAAACACTTGTCGCTTCACGGGCACCACATCAAATTCGCCCGAATTGATGGTTAAAGTGCCTGATTTTTGTGGATACAAAATGCTTTTGCGAAGCACGGCAGTGTAATAGTTTTGCCCGTTGTATTGCTCCACGGGAGCGGTGGCAGGCATCTTGGGGGTGATATCTTCAATGAGGAATCCGTTGTACTCCGGTTGCTGGAGCGGGAAGAATTCTTTGATGGGAAATTTGGTAAAGAGTTTCACTGTGCACACCACGGCTTGCTGTTCGTAGACGCGTGGTTTCGACAGTTCGATTTTCACAAACAAATCGTTGGCGGTTACATCTTTGTCCACACTTTGCGTGAACGGATTGGTGGGGTCCACACCTCTACCTTGCAATTGACCCAGAATCGAGTTGCTTCTTCTGCTCTGGGCGGCGGAATTGTCCTCAATGGTGATGGTGGTGGGCTTAGATGTGATTTTTTTGTTCCCTACCATCACAGAGGCTTGACCCACTTTTAGTTTGCCCATTTTGTTTGCTCGATAGGTGCAACGATACTCGAAAGAGGTGCTACGGTTATTTTTTACCACTTTACCGTTAACAATACTCACCTCTATACCACTTTTTTGTATTCCGTCGGTGGTATAGATTAGCGTGGTATTGTCTACTACCGGTGGGGTAAACTTGCCCGCACTTGTGGCATTGGTCAATTCATAGGTAAGTTGGAATTTGCCCCCACCTATGTTTTGGCATCCCTTGCATGTGAGTTGCTGGGCCAAAGCCGAGATGCACCCAAGCAATGCCAATGCTATGAAGAGAATATGTTTAATTATTTTCATTTTCAAAATATAGTATAGTTGCCATTAGGCGATGAAACTGTAGGGGAATACAGACCGTTACCATTTGTTTTGTGTACGTGCTCTTTCGCCGGCTTGCTGTTTGGCTCGAGCGGCATTCACACGCTGCTGGGTAGCATTTTCTTGATTCTGCATAGAGCGCAATATTTGTTCCATATTTTGTCCGCTCATGCCATTCTTATTCTGCTGCTGTTGCTGCTGTTGCTGATTATTCTGCTGATTTTGATTTTGTTTATCTTTATCTTTATCTTTATCCTTGTCTTTATTTTTGTCTTTATTTTTGTCTTTATTTTTGTCCTTGTCCTTGTCTTTGTCTTTATCTTTATCTTTATTTTTGTCCCTATCTTGGTTTTTGTTTTGATTTTTTTGATTGTCTTTATTTTTGAGTTGTGCCATTCTGAGGTTGTAGCGGGCGTCGTTGAATTTTGGCTGTTTTCGTAGCGCCTCTTTGTAGCATTCTATGGCTTGTGGATAATTTTGCTGTCGGTAGGCGATATTTCCCAAATCGTAGGATGCCAAACTCACGATTGCCGGATTTTGACTGTTTTGCGCCAAATTTTGGAGTATTTCAAGCGCCGAATTCAGTTGTTCGCTCATTTTCGGTTCTTGGCCATCGCTGCCTTGCTGTTGCGGATTAGGGATGGTGTCATTTTTCAATTCCGGAGCCTCACGCAGATAGGTGGTGGCAAGATTGAAAGCAGCCATTTCCGAATTCGGATTGTCGGTTAAAGCCTTTTTGTAGGCGGCTTCGGCATCCGAAAAATCGCCATTATGGAAATGCTGATTGCCTTCCACTATAAAGTTTCGCTCCGGCTTGGTGGATAAATCCTTTTCATCGTTGCCACACGACGAAAGGCAAGCCACGGCGAGCATTGCAGATATGATGAAGATGAGTGGTTTCATTTCTTTTGCGGTTTTTTAGTAAAGAATGTGTAGCGCTTGAGCAATGGATTTTTGCGATTGATGATAAATAATTCGGCAATGATGAGCACGAAAGCAATCCAGGCAAACACCGGGAAGAGTTCACTCTCTTTCGAATAGGTAACATTTTCGAGGTCGGCTTTCGAGAGCTTCATCAATTGCTCATAAAGGTCGTCGACGGCGCTGTTGGATGCTCCGTTCAGATATTGTCCTTTACCGCTTTTGGCAATTTCCATAGCGCCTTGTTCGTTGAGTTTTGAAATGGCGGGGTTGCCGCTCTCGTCGGTCAGCGCATTGCCTGCGGCATCCACCACAGGGGTGCCATTAGCCGAACCTATGCCCACCACATTCACGGCGATACCGTTTTTCTGTGCCTCGTGGGCGGCATCGGCGGCATCGTCTTCAAAATTTTCGCCATCGGTAATCACGATAATGTTTTTCACCGTGCGCGGATTTTGCGAAAAGCACTGGCATGCCATATTGATGGCGGCACCAATGGCAGTGCCTTGTGTGGGAGCGATGTCGGTGGAAATGTTGTTGAGATACATTTTTGCGCTTTGCGCATCGCCGGTGAGCGGCATTTGCATATAGGCATTGCCGGCAAACACGATGAGCCCCACTTTATTGCCGGTGAGGCGGTTGATAAGTTTTTCGAGCACTTGCTTGGAGCGCTGTAAGCGACTCACTTCGGGCATATCGTCGGCACAAGCCGAATTCATAGAATTCGACACATCGAGGCAAATCATCACTTCGATGCCTTTCAGGGTGGTGCTGGTTTGCTGTGCAGCACCCCGTGGTCGGGCAAGCATCACCACGATAGTGGCCACGATGGCGAGTTCCACGCCAAGGCGAATCCAGGGCTTGTAGCGTGATTGCTCCGGCATAAGCTGCTTCACCACTTGGGTTCGCCCGAATTTGGCGATTTTCTTTGCTTTTGCGCGCTGTGCCAGCCTAAAGAAGGCTGCCACCACGGGAAGCAGTAGGAGCAAGTAGAGATATTCGGGATTTGCAAAACTGAACATAGTCAGGATATAAATGCTTAATTTTTTATGTTATCACTATTGACACGGTGGCGGGCAATGTGCGTTACGGTATGCGGCGCAGCACGGTGTATTGCATCACCACAATCAGCATCACCACAATGAGCAGCGCCCATGCCCAAGGCTGGTAGTTGTCGTGGGTGAAGCTGAAATTTTTCGTATCAATTTTCGTTTTTTCTAATTTATCAATTTCGGCAAACACATTGGTGAGCACATCGTTGTCGGTGGCTCGGAAATATTTGCCACCGGTCATTTGCGCTATTTTCTTAAGCGACGGCTCGTCGATGGTTACCGGCATGGGTTTGTAGAGCACTTCTCCGCCAAATCCTCTGCCGTAGGGGGTGTCGGCGGTGCCGTGGGTGCCGATACCGATGGTGTAGATGCGAATGCCTTTTTGCTGGGCAATTTCGGCAGCCGTGAGCGGGGCGATGATGCCGGAATTGTTGGTGCCATCGGTGAGCAGGATGATGCTTTTGGATTTGGCTTTGCCACCTTCTATGCGATTGATGGCGGTGGCTATGCCATCGCCAATGGCGGTGCCGTCGGCATCGAGCATATTGATGTTGATTTTATTGATGGTGTTCACGAGCATCGCCTGCTGGGTGGTCATGGGCAAGAGGGTGAATCCTTCGCCGGAGAAAATCACGATGCCAATGTTGTCGCTTTCGCGCTTAGCCACAAAGTCGGCTGCCACTGCTTTCGCCGCTTCCAATCGATTGGGCTGCAAGTCGCGTGCGAGCATACTGGCAGAGATGTCGATAGAGAGCACAATGTCGGTGCCATTGGTTTCGCTTTCCGACCAGCGGTCGTAGGATTGCGGTCGGCATAATATAATAATGAGGCAAGCGAGGGCTACGAGTTTGAGCACAAACGAGAAGTGCAAGGCATACACTTTCCAGCTGGTGGGAAGCGATTGGAAGGCGCTTGCCGAGGAAATGCGCATGCTGGGGTTGGCTTTTTTACGGCTCCACACCCACCACGCAATCAGTGGCACAAAAAGAAGAAACAGCCATAAATAGCCGGGATGTGCAAGATTCATCATTTTTTATCCTCCTTTTCTTTTGGTTTGGCTTCCGGTTCGGGTAAGGGTTTGGTGGAGTCCACAAAATTCATTGCATGGCGGTAGGAAAGTTCGTTGTCGTCGGCGAGAGGGCGCTGGTTGGCAAATTTCACGAAATCGGCAATACGGAGAATTTCGTTGAGATTGTCGTTCACCAAGCGGGTTTCGCTATTGTGCTTGAGTGCTTCCATAATTTCCGACGATGTCATCTCCACGGCATTGATGCCAAATCGGCGGTCGATGTATTCGCGTAGAATGTCGGTGAGGGCGGTGTAGTAGTCTTTGTCGCGGCCTTTTTCCCAGAGTTGCTGTTGCTTGAGCCATTGGAGTCGGCTCATGGCTTCTTCGTAGGGTGGCAGTCGCTTTTTGATGCGCTTGAGCGGATTTTTGCCTTTGCGCCACCACTTCAAGTAAGCCACCAATGCCAAGGCCGCCATCACCAACAGCGCCCACAGCCACCACAAATCGGTTACCCACATCGGCACATAGTCGAGCCATTTGCGGTCGGGCTCCAGCACCGGGGCAAAGTCTTTGATATTGCCATTGGGGTCCACCTTCACCGGGCTCACTCTTATCACCAGCGGGATGTCGCATCGAATGGTGTCGGCGTCCAATAGTAGCACGGGATTGATATGCCATTCGCCGGAATCGAAGGCTTGCACTATGTAGGTGGCATTGATTTGCCAGCGATTGTTGCCCAAATCGGTGGTGTCGCAAGCGATGAGTTCGCCTATTTCCACTGCACTGCTGATGGAATCTTTCACTTCCAGGCCCGCCATCAGGCGTTCGCCTTTGTTTTGGGCAATCTCTAAGCGAATGGTGGTGGTGTCGCCCATCACTATTTGGCGGTTGGTGAGTTTGGCTGAAGAAATCATTGCCTTATCGTTGCCGGCGCGCATCCCGATAGGGGAGAGCACCGCCAGTAGGCAAATTAAGAAATATGTGATTGTGTTCCGGTTCATCAATATTTACTCGTAAGAAAGTGATAAAAAATTACTGCTCGATTTAGCGCGCAATACCTCTGCGCTTAAATAGCGACAAGAGTGCTTTGGTGTAGTCTTCATCGGTGGCAATCGACACCGCATCCACTCTGCTGCGCTGCATTTGTTCGTTCATTTTCATTTGGCGCTCATACCATCGGCGCTGATAGGCTTCGCGCACCTTTTTTGCGCCGGTGTTCACCCATTTTTCCGCGCCGGTTTCGGCATCCACCACACGCATAAGCCCCACGTCGGGCAGTTGCATTTCTCGCTTGTCGTACACCTGTAGAGCGATTAAGTCGTGCTTATTGTTGGCAATGGAGAGGGCTTGGGCATAGTTGGAATCATCGATGAAATCGCTCACCAAAAATGCGGTGCAGCGCTTTTTGATGCCATCGGTAAGAAATTCGAGGGCTTGCCGAAGGTTGGTACCCTTGTTTTGGGGTTGGAAATTGAGCAGAGTGCTAATCACCAGCAGTATGTGCTTTTTTCCTTTCTTGGGCGGAATGAATTTCTCAATTTTGTTGGAATAAAGAATCATGCCCACTTTATCGTTGTTTTCAATAGCGGAAAAAGCCAAGGTGGCGGCAATTTCCGCCATCAAATCGCGCTTCATTTCTCCTTCGGCGCCGAAATCGCTACTGCCCGACACATCCACCAAGAGCATCACGGTGAGTTCGCGTTCCTCCTCATACACCTTCACATAGGGGTGATTTTGGCGAGCGGTCACATTCCAATCAATGTCGCGCACATCGTCGCCGTATTGGTATTCGCGCACCTCGCTGAAGGTCATGCCGCGCCCTTTGAAAGCGGAGTGGTATTCGCCTGCAAAAATGTTTTGCGACAGCCCCTTCGCTTTGATTTCTATTTTCCTTACCTTTTTGAATAATTCACTTTGCTCCATCATTCACCTGTATGATTGTGTGAAAAAGGATGTTTCTATACTTTCGGCTTAGGGCACTGCCACTTTGTCGAGAATTTGGCTGATGATTTCGTCGGCGCTGATATTGTTGGCCTCGGCTTCATACGACAAGCCGATGCGGTGGCGCATCACATCGTGGCACACGGCGCGCACATCTTCGGGAATCACATAGCCGCGGCCGCAAATAAAGGCGTAGGCACGGGCGGCAAGTGCCATGCTGATGCTGGCACGCGGTGAAGCGCCAAATGAAATGATGCTCTTGAGCTCGCTTAGGCCGTAGTCGGCGGGGAAGCGAGTGGCAAACACGATGTCGACGATATATTTGTTGATTTTTTCATCTACGTAGATTTGACTCACCACATTGCGCACGTCCACAATGTCGGCGGGAGTGACCAGTGCTTCCACCTCTTTTGGGGTGGGGTTGATGTTTTGGCTAATGATTTGCTTTTCTTCTTCTTTGTTGGGATAGCCAATCACCACCTTCATTAAGAAACGGTCGACTTGCGCTTCGGGCAGCGGGTAGGTGCCTTCTTGCTCAATAGGGTTTTGGGTGGCCATCACCAAGAAGGGTGAATCGAGGCGGAAAGTGTTGTCGCCAATGGTCACTTGGCGCTCTTGCATGGCTTCGAGCAGGGCGCTTTGCACTTTGGCAGGGGCTCGGTTGATTTCATCGGCGAGCACGAAATTGGCAAACACCGGACCTTTTTTCACTTCAAATTTCTCTTTCTGCACGCTATACACCATGGTGCCCACCACATCGGCGGGGAGCAAGTCGGGGGTGAATTGGATGCGGCTATATTTAGCGTCGATAATGGATGCGAGGGTTTTGATGGCAAGGGTTTTTGCCAATCCCGGCACACCTTCTAATAAGATGTGTCCGTCGGCAAGCAAGGCAATCAAGAGTGAATCCACGAGGTGCTTTTGGCCCACGATGGTTTGGTCCATGCCGCGCTTCACGGCATCGATAAAATAGCGCTTGCTTGCAATCAAATCGTTTAGTTCTCTAATGTTGATAGCATCTCCCATAGTTGAAAATATTTTAATTTGTCGGTTGTTTTAATGTCATTTTTTTAAGTAGTGCAAAATTATTACATTGGCTCCAAAAGTGGTGCAAAAATGTAGTTAATTTATACAATATTTAGTTAGGAATGTTAAATCATTCCTTTTGCAGGGGCGTTTATTAACGAAAAAAGTGCTCCCCCCTTTGTGGGGCGGCACTTGCGAGGACTGCATTATTTTGCGGCAAGATTTTCCGCATAGTTGCGCCAGCGCGCTATCAGTTCTGCCATGTCGGCAGGCAGCTCGCTGTCGAAATTCATTTCTTGGTGGGTGACGGGATGCACGAAGCCCAGCGTTTTGGCATGCAGCGCTTGGCGGGGACACACTTCAAAGCAATGGTGAATGAATTGCGCGTAGTGGCTCGAGGTGTTGCCGCGGAGCACTTTGTCGCCGCCGTAGCGCTCATCGTTGAAGAGCGGATGCCCGATGTGCTTCATGTGCACCCTTATTTGGTGGGTTCTGCCGGTTTCGAGTTGGCAACGCACCACAGCCACATGGGCAAGGTTTTCGAGAGTGTGGTAGTGGGTTACGGCGTGCTTGCCGTGCTCCCCGTCGGGAAACACACACATTTGCAACCTGTCGCGCAGGCTCCGGCCCACGTGGCCCACGATGGTGCCGTCGGCATCCTTCATGGTGCCCCACACCACTGCCACATACTGCCGCTTGGTGGTTTTGTTGAAAAATTGCTTGCCGAGCGACGTTTTGGCGTCGGGGGTTTTAGCCACCACCAAAAGCCCGGAGGTGTCTTTATCAATGCGGTGCACCAAGCCCATTCGCGGGTCGGTTACATCGTAGTCGGGGTTGTCTTTAAAGTGCCAAGCAAGGGCATTCACCAGGGTGCCGTCGTAGTTGCCGTGGCCGGGGTGCACACACATGCCTGCCGGCTTGTTTACCACCAGTAGCGCACTGTCTTCATACACAATGTTGAGCGGAATGTCTTGCGCAATGATTTCATTTTCGTAGCGTGGGCGGTCCATCACCACGGTGATGATTTCGCCGGGATGTACGCGATAGTTCGACTTCACCGGTCGGCCGTTCACGCGGATGCATTGGGCTTCTGCGGCATTTTGAATACGGTTGCGCGACGTGCCTTTGATGCGCTCCACCAAATATTTGTCGATGCGCAGCAACACTTGTCCGCGCTCCACCTCGTAGCGGTAGTGCTCCCAAAAGTCTCTGCCATTTTCGCTGAAATCCGGTTCGCTAAAATCGGATTGAATCGACGAATGGCACGCGCTGAATGACTCTTCTATATCTATGAAATCTTCTGCCATATCAACGACGTGAGCGTGGAACGATACTTTTGTTGCCCATCGAGTCGGTCACCACTTGCAGTTCGCCCGACTTGATTTTTGCTTGAATGAGCGAATCGCGTTCGGCATAGCCCAAAGGGTCGAATTCAATCACTTCCACCGAGCCGTCGCCAATGCTGACCACAATCTTGGAATTGAGTGCTGCCTTGGTGCCGCCCACCACAGAGCGCCCGTTCACCTTCACACCCATAATCAAGCCCTGCATTTCGCTGGGCACGGTGTCGGTGGTGATATGGCGGAAACCGAGCGTTTTCAGCGTGGTAATGCCATCGGTGCCTGCCATTTCGGTAATGTCTTTCGGAATTTCCACTTGAGGAGGAAACAAGCAGTTGATGGTCAGCAAAATGGGGCGCGCCGTTTTCACCGACGAACCCGGAATCGGAATTTGGTCGGTCACCACACCGGGGGCGTAGTCTTCGTTGTAGATAGAGTCGATGGTGTACGACAGCCCGGCATCTTCCAGCATTTCAATAGCTTGGTCCACCAATTTCCACCTCACATCAGGCACCTGAGTTTGATTGCCATGGTCGGTGAAAATGTCGAGCGAAATGTAGCCGGCATACAAGCATGCCACCAAAGTGATAATCACTAAGCAGAAATGCACCAGCACCGGGTGCTTATCTTTGAAATTTGATATAGCGTTGTTACTCACTGTCAGATAGTTTTTTTTATTCAATTTACAAAATTAATGCTTTTCCTCCGTTCTTGCAACATTCCCACCCAAATAACCACCCCACATCCCCCTTCATTTAATATGATAGCACCTTTTCCACACATCATAAACGCCGACTGCAAATTGTTTCAAAATTGTTACGCGTTTATCGTTAGCATTTCGAAAAAATATGGCTAATTTTATAGCGAACCTCAAATCCGTAACTATGCGCATAATATGATAGAGAAGTGAAAAGAATCTGCATCATGAGTGAAAAAGGGGCACAGCGCATCGAATGTCACCATAAAGACATATACCTCCCCCTTACCCCACAATGCGACTTGAGGCAATACGCAGAATCACACCCATAAGTTGTAGGTGTTATCCAAAGTCATTCTGGAACACATTGGCATAAGCATTGTTGCATGAATAGATATTCAGCACATACTGCCTTGATGTCTTAATCCACTTGGCTGGCACAGAGATGAACTTGAAAACAAACGCCTTGATGCGGCTTGTTGCTTTGAGTCCGAACTTCTTTGCGTCAAGCCTCTCCATGATGAATTTATAGAAGT
>JBJECV010000101.1:0-9800 GCA_051871435.1 Sodaliphilus sp.
AATTACCAAAATCCCTTGGTTTACAACATAGAAGAACCGTCCCTTTGATGGCATTAGGCACAGTTTTTTGCGAAGCCCAACCACTTCTTAATGCACAATGCTTAATTCATAATGCACAATCACATTATGTTCCCATAGTTGATAGCTAAAGGGTAAAAGCTAATGGCTAATGGCTTTTGCCATCAGGCGCGGCTTTTTCTTCGGCGAAGCCGACTTTTTTCTCCGTTTCATGCCACAAAGGGGAAGAGCCAAAAGCCATCAGCAGGAAGCCAAGAGCCATCAGCCTCAGTAGGCATCAAACGCAGTTTTTCCACGTGGATATTGCAAATCCGAAACTTTTTCCCTAACTTGCATCGCAAATCAAACACAAGCCGCAAATGTAACAAAATTGTAACAATTTGCGTTTTAGGGCTATTAGGAGGTGAATTGTTACAGGTTTGTTATAATTCTGCCGGTTTTTTCCATTAATTTTGCAACAGAAAAAATCAAAAAAGAGTGACCAACATGGCTGATATGCCGAAAATATTAATTGTAGACGATGAGCAATCCATTTGCTACGTGCTGAAATTAAACTTGGAAATGGAGGGCTTCAGTGTGGATACAGCCAATTCTGCTGAATCTGCACTGCGAATGAAATTGGAGCGCTACGATTTATTTTTGCTGGATGTGATGATGGAACACATGTCGGGATTTGAATTGGCTAAAGTGATTCGAAGCCGCACCGACTTGAAGAATATTCCCATCATTTTCTGCACAGCCAAAGACACGGAAGAAGATTTGCTCGAAGGATTCGATACCGGAGCCGACGACTACATTCGCAAACCTTTTTCTATGCGTGAACTGATTGCCCGGCTCAAGAGCGTGCTCCGACGCAGCGGCAGGTATATAGGAAGCGAAGCCCTATCTTTCGGCACGCTCTCGCTTAATACCGCCACACGCGAGTGTAGCATCGACCACAAGCCGGTGTCGCTCACCATCACGGAGTTCGATTTGTTGGCATTCTTTTTACAAAATCCCGATAAGGTGTATTCACGTGCGGAAATTCTACACAGAGTGTGGACAGCCGATGTGTGCGTTATCGACCGCACGGTGGATGTGAATATCGGGCGTTTACGCAAAAAACTCGGAAAATATGGCGACAGAATCATCTCCCGTCAAGGACTTGGTTATTGTTTCAAAACCAAGGATTAGTGTGCACACGCGCATCTTTTTGCTAATCATGTTTTTCACATGGTCGTTAGCGCTGGTGTTTTTCGCTTTGCAGTATTCCCGTGAAGTGGACTTCAAAACCGAAGTGCTCCACAGCCGATTGCAAATGCAAAATGTGCGGATTCTCGACCACCTCGCAAAAGGTGGCTCCATCACTCCGCAATTCCTCAAAGAAATCGATGCCGACGATTCGCTTCGCGTGTCGATTATCGATTTCTCCGGTAATCTGATTTTCGACACCAATGGCGCACATGTGAAGGAAAACCACGCCAATAGGCAAGAGGTGCTCGATGCCATGGCAAAGGGGCAAGGATTCACTAAGCGACGCATTTCCTCTACCAATGCACGACAATATTTCTATTCCGCTACTCGTGGCGACAAGATGGTGGTGCGCACCGCACTGCCCTACAATCACACACTTGCCGACACGCTCAAAGCCGACCCGGTGAACAGCTATCTGATTATCGCCATTGCACTACTGATGACGGTGCTGGCATGGTTTGCCACATATCGGGTGAGCCGGAGCGTGAAAAATTTGCGCAAATTTGTGGAAGCAGCGGAATACGATGAAATCGACGACTACGACACTAAGCGTTTTCCTAACGATGAACTCGGCGAAATATCGGCTCACGTGGTGAACCTCTACAAAACGATGAAACTCACCGCGGAGCAGCGTGATAAGAATTTGCGGAATGCAATGTTTGAACAAGCGGAAAAAGACCGCATCAAACACCAACTCACCAACAATATCAATCACGAAATTAAAACGCCCGTGCACGTGATTCAAGCCTGCCTCGAAACGCTTGAAAATAATGCCGACGCCCTGCCCGATGCCACCAAAAAGCAATTGGTGGACACTGCCTACGACAATGTGAAGCGTCTCTCGCTTTTGCTTGCCGATATTTCCACCATCACGCGTATCACCGATGCTCCCGAAAAAATAGAGTGCGCCGAAGTGGATGTGGCTGAAATTATCCGCACGGTGGCTGCAGAAATGAAAGTATATCCCCCGCAAGAGCAAATGAGGGTGCACGTGGAGGTACCGAAACATTTGCCTTTGCATGGCAACCCCTCGCTGTTGGAATCCATTTTCCGCAATTTGATGACCAATGCCGTTCACTATAGCGGCGGACGCGATATAATAATCAAATTGAAGGATGTAAGCCCCGACTACTATGTGTTCGTCTTCGCCGACAATGGCGTGGGAGTCGACTCGGAGCATTTGCCGCGCCTATTTGAGCGGTTCTACCGCGTGGACACCGGCCGTAGCCGATCGAAAGGAGGCACCGGCCTTGGGCTATCGATTGTGAAAAATGCCGTTGTCTTCCATCAAGGCACTATCACGGTACGAAATCGCAATGGCGGCGGATTGGAATTCGAATTCTCTTTAGCAAAATAATTCGGTAATTTTTTTAGTGGTTTATTACCTGCATGAGAGGGCATCAACAGCTCTTCATAGCCCTTGCTGTCCTCTTTCTCAAGAAAATAATAATTCAAAATAATGAAATTATGAGTCCTGTATTTACTGTAATTGTAGTGATTCTTGCCATTTTGGCAATCGTGGATTTGATAGTGGGTGTGTCGAACGACGCTATCAACTTCCTCAACTCGTCCATCGGCTCCAAAATCGCTTCCTACCGAACGATTATCTGTGTGGCCGCTGTGGGTATCTTGGTGGGTGTGCTCACTTCTCACGGCATGATGGAAGTGGCGCGCAATGGCGTGTTCCACCCCGAAATGTTTACTTTCACCGAAATCATGTTTCTCTATGTGGGCGTGATGCTCACCGATGTGCTGCTGCTCGACAACTTCAACAAATTGGGTCTGCCCACTTCCACCACCGTGTCGATGATTTTCGAATTGCTCGGTGCTGCTGTGGCTGTTACCCTGTTCAAACTCTACGATGGCAACATTCAAGCCGGATTTAGCGAATATGTGAATAGCGCTAAGGCTTTAGGTATGATCTCTGCCATTTTGGTGTCGGTGGTACTCTCTTTCTTGGTGGGCTCGGTGGTGATGTATTTCTCCCGCTTGCTGTTCACCTTCCGCTACGCTCGCCAATTCAGCCGCTGGGGCAGTATGTGGTGCGCCATTGCCATTGTGGGCATCATCTATTTTGCCATGTTTAAAGGTTTGAAAAATTCCGGACTGATCACTGAAGATATTTCCGGCTTCATCTCCACCAATTTCTGGCCTCTGCTCTTTGGCGTATGGGTGGTGGTATCAGCCATCCTGTTCGTGCTGAGCAAAGTGGGGGTAAGTATCCTTAAAATCACCATCCTCAGCGGCACTTTCGCCTTGGCTCTCGCTTTCGCCGGCAACGACTTGGTGAACTTCGTGGGTGTGCCGCTTGCCGGCTTCGATGCCTATAAATTGGCGCAAGACGGCGGCATGTCGATCATGATGGACGGGCTCAACAACCCCAAAATGGTGAATATCGGCTATCTTGCCATTGCTGGCGTGGTGATGGCTGCCACTTTGTTCTTCTCCAAAGATGCCAAAAAAGTGTCGAAAACCGAACTTACCCTTGCCTCGCAACAAGAAGAAGACGAGCGCTTCAATTCCACACCGTTCTCTCGAGGCCTCGTGCGCTATTCGGTGAAATTGAATCAATTCTATGAAAGAGTGCTCCCCAAAAAGTGGCAAGCCGCTATCAATAAGCGATTCGAACCGCTCGCCGAGGAACACCGGGGCACCGGCAATTTCGACCACATCCGTGCCGTGGTAAATCTCGCCGCAGCTTCCATCCTCATTTGCATCGGCACCTCGCTCAAATTGCCGCTGTCCACCACCTACGTAGTGTTTATGGTGTCGATGGGTTCGTCGTTGGCCGACCGCGTGTGGGGCAGAGACAGTGCCGTGTATCGCATCTCAGGTGTGATGGTAGTGATTATGGGCTGGTTCGTAACGGCTTTCGTGGCGTTCCTGATGGCGTTCTTCATAGCGCTTCTGCTGATGATAGGTGGCGGATATTCCCTTGCTGCCGTGGTGCTACTTGCCGGCTATCTGCTCATTAAGCGATTTATCGGCAACAACGATAAGGAAACCGACGACCACAATGAACCCCTCATCACCAAAGACGATGCGCCCGAAGATGTGCTCGTGAATTGCACCCAATTGGTGGTGAACACCATGGACCAAACTTCCAACATCTACAACCGTGTGCTCGTGTCGCTCTTCACCGAAAACCGCAAGGGATTGAAAGAAACCGTGGCACAAAGCGAAAAAATGTACGCCGAAGCCAATCGCAGAAAATACGATATCTCTTCCACCGTGAAGAAACTGCAAGAGCAGCATATCGAAACCGCTCACTACTATGTGCAAATCGTAGATTATGTGTGCGAGGTGTCGAAAGCTTTGCTACACACCACTCGCCCTGCCTACAGTCACATTAACAACAATCACCGCGGGCTCTCAAGCGAACAAATCCACGACTTGAAGCTCATCAACGATAAGGTGGACGATATATTCAAACAAATCTCCGCCATGCTGGCGAAAAACGATTTTAGCCAACTCGATGAAGTGATGCACAAAAGAGACGATTTGTTCAATACCATTGCTGAAATTATCAAAAACCATATCAAGAGAGTGCGAACCGATGCGACATCGAGCTCTCGCGCAAGTGCATTGTTCCTCAATATTTTAAGCGAAACCAAAACCATGGTGCTACAAGCACGAAACATGATTAAAAGTGAAGCTTATTTCCTGAACGCAATGCAAAAAATGGAGTAGTATTTTATTAAGTTTTGCTTTTCGGCCACTTCTGATGCGATATCAGAGGTGGCCATTTTTTTCGCAAAAAAATGATGAAAGATTCAATTTATATGCTTACCTTTGTGCATTGAAAACAAAACATAGTTCACAACACATTTTTTAAATTCTATTTATGGAAATTACTGGTAAAATTATAATTAAATTGCCGATGCAATCCGGCGTTTCAAAAAATGGTAACAATTGGTCGAAACAAGAATACGTGCTCGAAACTCAAGAAAACTTCCCCAAAAAGGTGCACTTCGATTTCTTTGGCGAACGCGCCAACCAATACAACCTCGAAGTGGGACAAATGGTGAAATTGAGCTTCGACATTGAAAGCCGCGAATATAACGAACGCTGGTACACCAGCATCCGAGGCTGGAAAGCTGAAACCCTCGACGAGAACGCAGCAGCCGGCGCTCCAGCGCCCGGCGTGGTGGGCGGCGCTCCCATGGCACAACCCGTAGCAGCCCCCGCTGCCGCTCCCGTAGCACCCCACCCTGCCGAAGCTGCATCCCCCGCTGTGCCACAAGACTTTGCACAAGAACCCAACAGCGTCGACGACCTTCCCTTCTAACCGTAGCAGCAAAGCCAACGCTTCACCCCATACCAAGAAGCGCAACCCCCTCAATCGTTTTCCCCAAAACGAAAACACCCGGAGGTTGCGCCTCTTCTTTTTTCGCACCCTCCCCGCCCCGAAAAAAAATCCACCGGGTGATAGATAATTATCAGTTTGCCGGTCTATATCATCACAGTGAAGAGCTAATGTGTGCTCTCCCGGCTCTCTAAAGCCCTCAAGATAATTGAAATAGTAAATTTTTAACTTAGTATTGATGATGAGAAAATTTTTGATGATTGCGGTTTTAGTCTTCTCCGCCGCTTCGTTTGCCAAAGCCCAAGCCGTTTCGGCTTCCTACAAAGCTGAAATGGTGAAAATGCTCGACGCATTACACACAAAATCACTGATGATTCAAACGCTCGACCAAACCTGGAGCCAAATGGGCATTCCCAATTCCGCTCGCATTGCCGATGCCGTAATCAGTGATTTATGGCCCGATTTGCTCGAGGAATACACCTTGGAGTATGCCAAGCATTTCACCCTTCAAGATTTGAAGAATGTCAATGCGTTCTATGCCACGCCCACCGGCAAGAAAGTCTGTGATACAATCAACGAAATTGCTGCAAACGTTAACAGCACCCTGCAAACGAAATACATGACAAGAATTACAAATCTAATCACCCAGTATATGCAATAGGGAAAAATAGTTAGAAAATTATTTTAAAATCGTAGCGGCAGGAGCCTTCGTGAGCACCTGCCGCTGTTATTTTGCTTTCGAGCAATGCAATATCACTCTTTCACCTTGCCAAGGTAATGACTGAGCGTCTGCAATTGGGCTTTGATGGCTTTCAGCCGCTCTATCACCTCAAATTGCTTCGACACGCCGTCGCGGTTCCGCCGTATCATGGCTTGGGCGGCATCCAGCTTCAGCCCTTTCTCTTTCACGAGAAAGTGTATCATCTTGATGGTTTCAATATCTTTCGGCGTATACAGCCGCGTATTTTTCTGATTCCGTACGGGTTTGATAATGGTGAATTCTTTCTCCCAGAACCGCAGAGTGGACGTGGGGATATTGAGGATGCTTGCCACATCGCCAATCCTATAATATCGCTTGCTTAATTCTTCCATATTCACACTTTTGAGCCGTTAAAAATGTCGTTTCAGCGCCTATGCTCTTGCATAAAAAGCATTTTCTCAGTAACTTTGCATTTATTTGGGTGTAAAGTTAGGAAATAAGTTTTTAATCCCCAACTCTTTCGCTCAAAAAATCTCTTCGCTACACATTATATATCAATATTCAATATGCAAACAGCAAAAGAAATTAGAGAATCGTTTAAAACCTTTTTTCAGAGCAAGGGTCACCACATTGTGCCCTCCGCTCCAATGGTTGTGAAAGACGATCCGACATTGATGTTTACCAATGCCGGCATGAACCAGTTCAAGGATATTATTTTGGGCAATAAGCCTGCACAGTGGAGCCGTGCCACCGATAGCCAAAAGTGTTTGCGCGTGAGCGGTAAGCACAACGATTTGGAGGAAGTGGGACACGACACCTACCACCACACTATGTTCGAAATGCTGGGCAACTGGTCGTTTGGCGATTATTTCAAGGAAGATGCCATCAATTGGGCATGGGAATTTTTGGTGGATGTGCTGAAAATCGACCCCAAAAACCTTTACGCCACCGTGTTTGAAGGAAGCCCGGAGGAGGGCTTGGAACGCGACAATGAGGCGGCTTCGTTTTGGGAAGCTCACTTGCCTGCCGACCATATTATCAATGGCAATAAGCACGACAATTTCTGGGAAATGGGCGACACCGGTCCCTGCGGTCCCTCGAGCGAAATCCACATCGATTTGCGAGATGAGGCGGAAAAGGCAAAAGTGCCGGGCGCAGAATTGGTGAATAAGGACAATCCTTTGGTGATTGAAATCTGGAACCTCGTGTTTATGCAATACGACCGCCACGCCGACGGCTCGTTGCACCCGCTACCCGCTAAGGTAATCGACACCGGTATGGGCTTTGAACGCTTGTGTATGGTGATGCAAGGCACCAAGAGCAACTACGACACTGATGTGTTCCAACCCCTCATCCAAGCCATCGGCACCATTGCCGGCGTGAAATATGGCGACAATGCCGACCAAGATGTGGCAATGCGTGTGATTGCCGACCACGTGCGCGCCATCGCGTTCTCCATTGCCGACGGTCAGTTGCCGAGCAATGCCAAGGCGGGCTATGTGATTCGCCGCATTCTGCGCCGCGCTGTGCGCTACGGCTTCACGTTCCTCAACCTGAAGGAGGCGTTTATGTATCGATTAATCGACACGCTCATCGATTCTATGGGCGAAGCATATCCCGAACTCCCGGCGCAAGCCTCTCTCATCAAGCATGTGATTAAGGAGGAGGAGGATTCGTTCTTGCGCACGCTGGCCACTGGCATCAAGATGATTGAGGGCATCATTGCAGAGGCTAAAAGGGCCGGTAAGAGCACCATCGCAGGCGTGGAGGCGTTCACGCTCTACGACACCTACGGCTTCCCGCTCGACCTCACCGAACTCATCCTTAAGGAGAATGGCATGAGTGTGAGCGAGGAGGAATTCAATGCCGAAATGGCGAAGCAAAAGGCGCGCGCGCGCAATGCCGCACAAATGGAAACTTCCGACTGGGTAACCCTCCGCGAGGGCACCACGGAGTTTGTGGGCTACGATTTGATGGAATGTGACGCCGAAATCCTACGCTACCGTCAAGTGAAACAAAAAAATTCTTCCTATTATCAAATCGTGCTCTCGCGCACGCCGTTCTATGCCGAAATGGGCGGTCAGGTGGGCGACAAGGGCACACTCTCTGCCGATGGCGAGGTAGTGGAAGTTACTGCCACTAAGCGCGAAAACAATCTGCCGGTGCACATCGTGAAAAAATTGCCGACTGATGTGAATGCCACTTTTAAGGCTTGCATCGATAAGGAAGCACGTATGGCTATCGCGCGCAACCACACCGCCACCCACTTGCTCCACGATGCGCTCCGTCAGGTGCTGGGCACCCATGTGGAGCAAAAGGGCTCGATGGTGGATGACACTATGCTGCGCTTCGATTTCTCTCACTATCAAAAGATGACGCAAGAAGAAATCCGCGAGGTGGAACGCGTGGCTAATGCCATGATTCGCGAATCCATCGCCCGCGAGGAGCATCGCAATATGCCTATCGCTGAAGCGAAAGCTATGGGCGCTATGGCGCTATTTGGAGAAAAGTATGGCGACAGTGTGCGCGTTATCAAGTACGGTCACTCGGTGGAATTGTGCGGTGGCACGCACGTGGCGAACACGGGCAATATCGGTATGGTGAAAATCGTGAGCGAAAGCAGTATCGCTGCCGGTATCCGACGCATTGAAGCCATCACCGGAGCTGCTGTGGAAAATCGGCTCTACAAGTTGGAAGATGTGATGCAGAATCTCCGCGCTTTGCTCAACAACACGCCTGATGTGGTGTCGGCTGTGGCGAAATCGCTCAACGAAAACACTTCGCTCCAAAAGCAAGTGGAGGGCTACATCACTGATGCCGCCAAGAATCTGAAGAACGAAATCTACAGCCACGCTTCCGATGTGTCGGGCATTCGCGTGCTCAAAATTTATGGTGTCTACGACCCGAATGTGGTGAAAACCACCGCATATCTGGTGAAAGCTGATGCGCCCGAAAACACCGTGCTCCTCGCTGCCACACGCTTGGCAGGCAAACCCACGCTCACCATCTTGGTGAGCGACGACCTCGTGAAGAAGGGATTGAACGCAGGAAAAATGGTGCGTGAAGCTGCAAAAGCCATCCAGGGCGGCGGCGGAGGTCAACCCGGTTTCGCACAAGCCGGCGGACGAAACCCCGAAGGCATCAGCCTCGCATTAGAAAAAATGGAAGCCTTAGTAGCCGAAAACGCCTAACCCATTTTTTTAAGTCAACAAGCCAACGAGTCAACGAGTTGACAATCAAATAAATAGGAGGTAGCTATCGTAGCTAATTCAGCTATAATAGCTACCTTTTCTTATCCGCAAAATTCGTGCGAGGCACAAATCAAAATTAGCTAAATTCGCTAAATTCGTCCCTTAAAATCCCTAAATCCGTGAGAGTGAGATCTGTGTGAGGCCCAAAAACCCGTTGACTTGTTGACTTGTTGACCCCAAAAAAACATTAGGCACGGTTTTTTTCGGCGAAGCCGACTTTTTTCTCCGCGAAGCGGCTTTTTCTTCGGGTGGTGGGGATGTGAGTGGGGAGCGCAGCGACCCACCGTGTGAG
>JBJECV010000102.1:0-9738 GCA_051871435.1 Sodaliphilus sp.
GACGCTTGTTGTCGGCGTTGTCGTATTTCACCGAAATGCCCATCTTCTTCAGGTTTTCCACAATGGGTGCCACCTTGGCATCCACGGCATCGAGTTGCTCTTGGCTACGATAAATAGGCACAATCACCACTTGAATAGGAGCCAATTTTGGAGGAAGCACCAGTCCATTGTCGTCGCTGTGTGTCATAATCAAGGCGCCCATCAAGCGGGTCGACACGCCCCAAGAAGTGGCCCACACATAATCGAGCTGGTTTTCTTTGTTGATAAATTTCACATCGAAAGCCTTGGCAAAGTTCTGACCCAAGAAGTGCGATGTGCCGCTTTGCAGCGCCTTACCATCTTGCATCATAGCTTCGATGGTGTAGGTTTCGAGTGCACCGGCAAAACGCTCATTGGCGGTTTTCACGCCTTTCACCACGGGAAGTGCCATATATTTTTCAGCGAAATCACCATACACATTCAGCATTTCCACAGCCTTGGCTTGTGCTTCTTCTTTGGTGGCATGCGCCGTGTGGCCTTCTTGCCAAAGGAATTCGGCGGTGCGAAGGAACAAACGTGTACGCATTTCCCATCGGAACACATTTGCCCACTGATTCACCAGCAGAGGCAGGTCGCGATATGAGTTAATCCAATTGCGATAAGTGTTCCATATAATGGTTTCGCTGGTGGGGCGAATAATGAGTTCTTCTTCCAAGCGTGCTTCAGGGTCAACCACCACACCTTGTCCGTCGGGATTGTTTTTCAAGCGATAATGGGTCACCACTGCACATTCTTTTGCAAATCCCTCCACGTGGTCGGCTTCTTTGCTCAAGAATGATTTTGGAATAAGCAAAGGGAAATAGGCATTTTGCACACCGGTTTCTTTAAACATTGCATCCAATTGGTGCTGCATCTTTTCCCAAATGGCATAGCCATAGGGCTTGATTACCATACAGCCACGCACTGCCGACTGCTCTGCGAGGTCGGCTTTAATCACCAATTCGTTATACCATTGAGAGTAGTTGACGGCTCTCTTGGTTAAATCTTTTAATTCTTTTGCCATTTTATATTTTGAGTTGTGTTTATTTTCGTTTTTTCACCACTTGTGTCACTTTGCCTTTTTTTGCTTGTGCAATCATTTCTTCACCGGGCACGATATAAATTTCGAGCCTGCGATTGAGGCGGCGTTTGTCGATGGAAGTGTTGTCTTGCAAGGGCTGAATACCGCCAAAAGCGTAGGGCACCACCCAATCAGCATTGCCGTGGGCTTCAAACCATTCATACACGGCATTCGACCGTGCTCCGGTGAGCCGATTGAGGTAGTCGGGAGTGCCGGTGTTGTCGCTATGCATCACCAACAGCAGTTTGTAAAAACCCGGTGCTTTTGTAAACTTCAAAAATTTACTCAGCACATCGCTGCTTTTCTTTATCAGCACGGTGTCGTTGGGTGCAAACAATTCATCGGCGGGCACAGTCACGATTATCACTTCGCCATTGCGGGTGAGTTCCACCTCCAAATTGTTTTTAATCAATTCCACTGCCCTATCGTTTTGAAAATTTTGAATTCGTTCTGCCACTTCCGCTTTCTGGATTTTCGGCAAATTCAAATTTTCATTAAAGGTAAGGTCGAAAATATCGTCGTTTTCGGCAGCACTGCACATCATAGCACCGGCAAGCGCCACCACCACAAATGCCATCCGTAAATATTTAAAATATTTCATTGTCGTCGTTATTATCCTAACTATCGTGTTTACTTCTTAATCCAATGTTTCCTCGTAGGCGGTTTCGGCTTTCACGATGGGGAGCACGTGGTCTAAACTGATTTGATTGTCTTTGTCTTTTGCCAGTTGGCGTTTCACATAGGCTGCCACTTTCTCCACATCGTCGTCGAAATCCATATTTTCGTCATATTTTTCAAAATACTCAAATATGGTGTCAATCACCAGCAATATATCGTCGTCGTCGTAAGCTGCAATAGCGGGGTCACCGGCATGTGCTTTAATATATGCTATCGCTTTAATTTCATCAAATTCCATAGTGTAGGGTTTATTTCAAGAAAATTATTATAAATTCAGCAAATCGTCGGGCACCTGAAATTCTATCACCTGCTGCTCAGGAAGGATGCCGCAAATAAAATCTTCCACTGCCGGCACAAGCACGTCTTTCCCGGTTTGGCTATCCCGAATGGTGAACAGCACATTGGCGGTGGAATCGTCGAAATTCACTATCTCGCCCATCTCTTTTCCATTCACGATGGCTCTGTAGCCGATAAAGTAGTCGATAGGCATTTCGTCGGAATCGTATTCTTCTGCCAAGGCATTAAATTCGTCTTTTTTCACGAATATGCACTTATTCACCAGCATCGCGGCATCTTTTTCATTGCCTATTCCTTCTATCTGAAGCAAAGCACTTTGATGCGCTTTTCTTCGGATAGATTCCACAAAAAAAGGAACGAAAATGCCATCTATATCGCTCACAAGGCACGAGAATCGGCGCAAGAGTTCCACCTCGCAGTCCACACTTGCCGAGATTTCGCCATTCACCCCATGTGGCTTATTGTAAACGCCAATTTCCACTAATTCTTCTCGTGTAATCATTGCCTTGGTTTATTTTTTCTTTTTCTTCTTGGAAGTGGTTTTAGCAGGGGCAGGTGCTTCCTTAAATTCATGGAGCACTTTATCCCCGGCATTGATTTGAATTTTGCCTTTAGAATAATAGGCTAAATCCTTAAAAATCTTGGCATCGTCCACATCCTCTTTGCTGATTTGGAAAATGAGCTTTTTCATGTGGTTGGCAAGCAGCATCACCAAGGCGTCTTTCTCTTCGCCATCGGGATACTCACACGCACGAGCTATCATCCGCTCAATGGTTTTGCCATAGTGCCGCAGTTTGATATTCTCCAAATGATAAGAAAGCGGCTTAGGCTTGCTCTCCAAATTTTCTTCTTTCACTATTTCGCACGGATAGTCGATATCCAATTTAAAGTCGCTCATAATAGCCAAGTGGTCCCACAGCTTGTGCTTATAGTCGGCTTCATCGCGCAATTGCGGAAACAAGTTGCCCATAGAGCGAATAATGGTGTAAGCACAGCGGGTGCGCTCTTCTCTGTCGGCTATGGAGCAACAATGGTCCACCATTTGCTGAATATTGCGTCCATACTCCGGCAATGCCAATTTCTTTAGTTGTGTATTATAATCGAGCATAGTGTTTTTGCTATTGCTTGTGTAAATAAAGTACAAAGGTAAGGATAAAAACTCAAACTATAGAAAATCAAAACAGTTTTTTCTTCGATTTCGTGGCTTGAAATTCTTTTAAATAAAGCGGAGTGGAATATGCCACATCGATGAAATCATTTTCTCTGTAGGCTTTTTCCGACAGTGCCAACATCGACAGTGCCACGGGCTTCACCCCTTCTATAAACTCTGCATGGGGATGCTGTATCACCGTTTTCACCTTGTCGGCACCATTGCCGCAAAACACCAAGTGATGGTCGCGCAAAAGGTGGGCAAAGGAGTCCTCGTCGATAATCATGGGCTGAGGCGGAAGAATGTCGCGCAAGGCATTGTCGTACACGGCAGTGTACACTTCCATCCTCCGAGCATCTATCATGGGCACAAAGAGCGTGGATTCGTCGTCAAAAAAATGAGCAAACATGGTGGTCACGGTCAATAACTTGAGCGTGTTCACACCAATGAGCGGCACATCCATTCCAAAGGCAAGTCCTTTGGCTTCCGACAGCCCGATTCGCAAACCCGTGTACGACCCCGGGCCAATGCTCACCGCTATCGCATCCAATTTCATCTCGCGCGAGGTGGCATAGTCGAGCATCCGCTTAATATACGGGCCCAGCATCGTGGCATGGGTTTGCCCTTCATAGTTTTCCACGTGTTCCAGCACCTCTCCATCGGAGGTTAGCGCCACCGAACACACACTTGTGGAAGTCTCAATATTTAAAATATTTGCCATGTCGTGATTTTTTTCTTTGCAAAATTAGCAAAAATCTTCCTTTTATCCCTCCTTAATTTAAATAATAGTGGTAAATTTGCGTAGAAATAAATTTTAGAAACTACAATGATTCAATCCATGACCGGATTTGGCAAGGCGGTTAAGGTGGTTAACAATAAGAAAATCACTGCCGAAGTCAAATCGTTGAACAGTAAACAGCTTGATTTATCGGTGCGGGTGCCTCAAGGTTTCCGCGCCATAGAATTAGATTTGCGCAATATGGTGGCTAAGCAACTCAATAGAGGCAAAGTGGATCTCTACATTTTTTGCGAACCTATCGAAGGTGCCACCTCTATAAGTTTCAATCTTTCGGTGCTGAAGCAATACAAAGCACAGCTCGAAAATGTGGCTACCGAATTGGGCCTCCCCGCGCCCGACGATTGGTATGCCACCCTGCTTCGATTGCCCGACGCTCTGAAAAGCGACTTGAGCGCCAACGACGTTTCCGACGAGGAAATCGAGGCAGTGAAGCAAGTCACTCAAGAAGCACTCGAAGCCCTCATCGCTTTCCGTAGCCAAGAGGGTGAGCGCCTCAATGCGTTCTTTAATGAAAAAATCAATGCCATTCAAGCATTACTCAATGAGGTGGAACCTTACGAGCAATGCCGCGTGGAAAAAATCAAAGAACGCATCTACGAATCGCTCCAAAAGGTGGAAGGACTCGCAGTGGATAACAATAGATTTGAGCAAGAACTGATTTTCTATATCGAAAAATTAGACATTACCGAAGAAAAATTGCGACTCCAAAACCACCTCGACTATTTCTTGCAAACCATAGCCGATGCCACAAGCCAAGGCAAAAAACTCGGTTTCATTGCACAAGAAATGGGTAGAGAAATCAATACGATGGGCTCGAAAGCCAACCAAGCCGAACTCCAAAAAATAGTGGTGGATATGAAGGACCATCTAGAGCAAATCAAGGAGCAAGTGTTAAACGCATTATAATCCCGCACTATGGCAGCAGTCAAACTCATTATATTATCCGCCCCATCCGGCTCCGGAAAGTCGAGCATCATTAGCCAAATCATACACAATGAAGCGCTAAAACTCGAATTTTCCATCTCTGCCACCACGCGACCGCCGCGGGGCACCGAAAAAGATGGCGTGGAATATTATTTCCTTACAGAAGCCGATTTCAAGGAGCGCATCGCTCGCGGGGAGTTTGCCGAATACGAGCAAGTGTATGAAGGCAGATTCTATGGCACCCTCAAAAGCGAAATCCAAAGAATCTGCGATAAGGGCCATCATCCCATTATGGATGTGGATGTGGCTGGCGGCGTGAATGTGAAGAAAATCTACGGCGCACAAGCCTTATCCATTTTCATTATGCCGCCAAGCATTGATGAACTCCGCCACCGCCTGCTTTCACGTGCCACCGACAGCGAGGAGGAAATCCAACGTCGGGTGGATAAGGCTGCCTACGAGCTCTCGTTTGCCGACAAATACGATAAGGTGGTGGTCAACGACGACCTTGCCTCCGCAGTGGCACAAGTGAGAGCAATCATCACAGATTTTATCAATCAATAAACTTCCATAGCTATGAAAATAGGAATTTTTGGAGGAACTTTCAATCCCATTCACATCGGGCATGCCATCATTGCCAACTATGTGATTCAGCACTGTGGCATCGACCGCTTGTGGCTGATGGTTTCGCCATTAAATCCTTTTAAAGTGGCTCAAGGCGAGCACTACAACACGCAGCGCCTGCGCATGGTGGATATGGTTACGCGCCGTATCGACAATGTAGAAACTTCGGGATTTGAATTTTCGCTCCCGCGCCCATCCTACACCATCGACACGCTCAATGCTCTGCGCGAAAAATTCCCGGAGCATGAGTTCTCGCTCGTGATTGGTGCCGACAATTGGGCGGCATTCCATCGGTGGAATCGCTATGAAGAAATTTTGCAACACTTCCCCATCCTCATCTATCCGCGCCATGGCTTTGATATCCATGTGCCGGATGAGCTGAAGGCATCCGTGCACATCATTGATGCACCTATCGTGGAAGTGTCGTCGTCAGAAATTCGCGAGGGCATCGCCCGAATGGATAATATGTCGTTTTATCTCCCCCACGATGTGTATAGTTATATCTTAAGAAACAAATTATACGTTCATGAATAATCCCCAACAACTCGACCCCAACAGCCTCTCGTTTATCGCGCTCACCAATGAATTTTGCCAAGCGCTGGAGCATGCCGAGTCGGCTTCGCGCGGTGAATTTATTGCCGAAATGCTGAAAATTCTGCCTCGCATCTATATTGTGGCCTCCGATGTGCAGCAAGAATCTCCTTTCAGCGAATATGGCATCGAGCCCTATCTCACCGAAGATGTCTACAATCAGGTGCGCGATTCCATTAGCCGACTGATGGCTGAAGAGGATGTGTATTTGGAGGTGTTTGTCGAAGATATGAAATACAGCGATTCGCCCATCGCTTCGTCTATCAGCGAAAATCTTGCTGACCTCTACCAAGAATTTTTCAATTTCATCGCTTCAGTGAAAGATGCCACCACCGAAGCGCAGCTGGAATTGATTGCCGTTTGTAAATACGAATTCCGGGAATTTTGGGGGCAAACGCTTTGCAATGTGCTCCGCGCCTTGCATGCCGCCTTCCTCTCTCCCACAGAATAATATATAATCACCCCCTCTAACACCTTTCCGCCCTATGGAACATCAAATTAAATCTTTGCTCAATTTCCTCGACAGCAGTCCCTGCAATTTCTTTGCAGTGAACACTGCCCGCGAAATGCTTATCAATAATGGCTTCTCCGAAAAGTCACTCGAAGATGCACTCTCTGCCCTACCCGGAGAAAAATTCTTCGTTACCAAAAACCACTCTGCTATTTTTGCCTTTTCGGTGGGTTTTCTACCCATTGCCGAATCCGGGCTGAAAATCATTGCCGCACACAGCGATTCTCCTTGCTTTAGGGTGAAGCCCCACGCCGAAATGCTCTGCGAAGGCGGCATCGTGAAGCTCAACACCGAGGTGTATGGCGGACCCATCCTCTACACTTGGTTCGACCGCCCGCTGTCGCTCGCCGGTCGTGTGCTGCTCAAGGGCAATGATGCTTTGCATCCTCGCACCCGACTCGTGAAAATCGACCGCCCACTTTTCTCCATCTCTCACCTTGCCATCCATTTCAATCGAGCAGTGAATGAGGGTAATAAAATCAGCAAACAAAAAGATATGCTACCAATCATCGCTAAGGTGAACAGCACGCTCGAAGCGGAAAATATGCTGTTGCGGTTGGTGGCTGATAAATTGCAAGTGGAGATGGGCGACATCATTGACTTCGATTTACTGGTCTACAACACCGATAAAGCCACCACTTTTGGCTTGAACAACGAATTTATTTCAGCCGGACGCCTCGACGATTTAAGTATGGTGCATGCTGCCCTCGAGGCAATTATCGATGTGAAAGATGAAAATGCCACTTGCGTGGCGGCTATCTTCGATAATGAGGAAACCGGTAGCGGCACCAAGCAAGGTGCCGGTTCGCCGGTGCTGGCAAATGTGATTCAGCGCATGGTGGAAAGCCAAGGGGGCAACTACGATGCCTATTGCCGCGCGTTGGCGAAGTCGTTCCTCGTTTCTGCCGACAATGCTCACGCTTTCCATCCCAATTATGCCGAAAAATACGACCCCACCAATCATCCCGCTTTGGGCGGCGGTCCGTGCATCAAAATCAATGCCAATTGCAAGTATATGAGCGATGCTCATTCGGCTGCCATCTTCAAATCGCTGTGCATGGAAGCCGGAGCGCCTTTCCAATATTTTGTCAACCACAGCGATGTAGCCGGAGGCTCCACCTTGGGCAACATTCTCACCGGACAAATGGATATCGCCGGAGTGGATGTGGGTAACCCGCTCTTGGCTATGCACTCGGTGAGGGAAACAGGCTCGGTGGCCGACCACATTAATATGATTAAGGTGTTTAAGCAATTCTTTAGCTAAAACATTACATTCCGCAAGCATTCAATTAATTACACATTACAATAAAACTACAATTTTATGATCGACGAAAAACTTTTGAAAGAAGTAACCGAAAAAGCCCAAATCTGGCTGGGTGAAGGTTACGACCCGGAAACAAAAGCCGAAGTGAAAAAGATGCTCGACAACGACGACAAAACCGACTTGGTGGAATCGTTTTACAAAACTTTGGAATTCGGCACCGGCGGTTTGCGCGGCATTATGGGCGCAGGCACCAATCGCATGAACATCTACACTGTGGGCTCTGCCACTCAAGGTTTGGCGAACTATCTGAAAGATGCTTTCCCTCACCTCGACCAAATCAAGGTGGTGGTGGGACACGATGTGCGCAACAATAGCCGCAAATTTGCCGAAACAGTGGCTAATGTGTTCTCTGCCAATGGTATTAAGGTGTATCTCTTCGATAGCTGCCGCCCCACTCCTGAATTGTCCTACGCTATCCGCTTGCTCGGATGCCAAAGCGGTGTAAATATCACGGCTTCACACAATCCTAAGGAATATAATGGCTATAAGGCTTATTGGGACGATGGCGCACAAATGGTGTCGCCTCACGATGTGAACACTATCGACTATGTGAACCGCATTAAAGATGTGTCGGAAATTAAATTCAACGGCAACCCCGAGCTGATTGAAATTATCGGCGAAAATGTGGATAACCAATACATCGAAGAAATTGCAAAACTCTCGTTGAGCCCTGAAATCATCAAAAAGCACAGCGATTTGAAGATTGTGTACACTCCTATCCACGGCACCGGCAAAACAATGATTCCTCGCTCGCTTGAGCGTTGGGGATTCCGCAACATTATCCATGTGCCCGAACAAGACGTGCAAAGCGGCGACTTCCCCACTGTGGATTCTCCTAACCCGGAAAATGCTTCAGCTATGGCGATGGCTATCAAAAAGGCGGAAGAAGTGGATGCCGACATCGTGATGGCTTCTGACCCCGACGCCGACCGCATCGGCTTGGTGCTCAAAAACACGAAGGGCAAATACGAATTGGTGAATGGCAACCAAATTCAATTGATTTTCCACTACTATCTGCTCGCTCGCAACAAGGAACTCGGCACACTCACCGGCAATGAATACATCGTGAAAACTATCGTTACTTCCGACCTCATTGCCAAGGTGGCTGAAAAGCAAAATATGAAGCTCTACGATTGCTACACCGGATTTAAGTGGATTGCTACCGTGATGCGCGAAAATGAAGGTAAAGCGCGCTATTTGGGTGGCGGCGAAGAAAGCTACGGCTTCCTCCCCGAAGAATTCTGCCGCGATAAAGACGCCGTTTCCTCTATCTCGCTGATGGCGGAAATCGCTGCATGGGCTAAGGAAAAGGGTATGACCATGAACGATATGCTTATCGACATCTACACCACCTACGGCTACAGTAAAGAACGCGGCATATCGGTGGTTCGCACCGGAAAATCGGGCGCCGAAGAAATCGTGGCTATGATGAAGAATTTCCGCGAAAATCCGCAAAAGGAAATCGCCGGCTCGCCCGTAGTGAAAATCAAGGACTACCAATTGCTGGAAGAAAAGAACGTAACCACCGGCGAAATCACTAAATTGGAGATGCCTTGCACCTCTAATGTGCTCCAATACTACACCGCCGACGGCACCAAGGTGTCGATCCGCCCATCCGGCACAGAACCCAAAATCAAATTCTACATCGAAGTGCACGACACCCTCGATAGCGCCGCCAACTACGACGCTAAAAATGATTGGGCAGAAGCCAAAATCAACACCATCTGCAAAGACCTCGGCA
>JBJECV010000103.1:0-9703 GCA_051871435.1 Sodaliphilus sp.
ACCACTTCGCTTCGCTCCGTGTTCATCTCATACCGGCCTACACACATCCCATCCCTAAAGCCTATCCCCCCGGTCCCTACCTGAAGGGAAGGGGGGGTGAAGTATGTGGAACACCTGAATCACCTTGGTGATGACTTGCCACAACCGACCCGAGGCTCATTTTCTTCGCTGTGACAATCTCCAAGCTGCGCTCGGCTGCGCCTCCGCTTGCATGGAGTTAACCACAATACGCCATCTCCGATGGCCCTTCAGCGTGAAACAGCTAAAGTAATAGTAACAGGTGAAACACTTGAAACACTTGAAACACTTGAAATACTTGAAACACTTGAAACACTTGAAACACCTGAAACACCTGAAACACTTGAAACACTTTTGGTGCTTGGGGGATGTGTTAACGAGCTTTTTAGCTGTGGGAATGGATTGTGGGTATGTGTCATAGTATTTTGATATTTTGAATTGAATATTTTGATGCAAATATAATATGTATACAGTGGAATGTGCAATCCCAAAACAGCAACTTGCATTTTTTAGAGTCAACCAGTAGACGAGATAATGAGTGGGATGTCTTTTTAAAGCGGGTTATATTTTTTTGATTATGGCACGAATGGTTGATATTTCTTTGATTTTTTTGGATAGCAGTCTAATGGGGGCAAAAAAAATGCAGGGCATCTGCTTATGGGGTGGGGCAGATGCCTTGCGAGATAGATTTGCTATTGTAGATAGAAAGGAGAAATCTTATTTTTGGAATTTTTCGGTGCGTGTGGTGCCGTCGGTGTAGGTGGTTACCTTCACGTTGATGCCACTGAATGGTGTGGCGCTCATTTGTCCGGCGAGGTTCACGTATTTCACCGAAGCGATGGCTTTGGCGGCGTCTACATCGTGCACGGCGGTCTGTTCACCGGGCTCGTCGCTCACGGTGAGCTTGTCCATAGCGAAATATAGGGGCGTGTTGGCGCCGAATGTGCTATTGTCGGTGGAAGTGAGCACGAAGGTGAGGTCTTCCACAGCTCCGAGAGAGGTGAGGTCCACCCAAGTCCAGGAGGTGAGGGCGGAGAATTGTCCGTTGTGATAGCCGGCGAGTTCCACGTTCACCGATTTCTTAGTGCCGGTGGCATCGTTGCCATACACTTCCAGGGCGAACGAATCGCCTTCTTGATTGAAAGCGCGGGCGGGAGAGGCGCCATCTTTGCAAGCGTAGTAGGCATTAGCGGCAATGTTTACATACATGCCCTTGGGATAGTAGGTTTTCTCGTCGTCGTAAATCATTTTGCACACGCCGGGGCCCATGAAGTCGGCGCAATAAGCAAACAGGTAGGGCGCATTGGCGTCTACGGCGCCGGTGGCACTGATACCGCCGCCTGCCATATTGCCCCATTGGTTCGTAATCCAGTCGGTTTGGGTGCCATTGTCGGAGCATTTCACCACGGTGAAGCCATCCCAGTACGAGCCGCCCCAGCTGGAGCCGGTTTCGAGGTGGTTGAAGATATAGGGTGCAAACTCCAGGATGTATTCGTCCTCATTGTAGGTTTCGCTCCACACTTGGGCGTTGCCATTGGCCACAAAACTGATTTGCTCCGGATAGGAGGGGTTGCTCAAATCGAGCACATAGTCGGTGGCCGACATAGTGGCTACGGCAAGCGCCGACATCAAAAAGGTAGTAATTTTTTTCATGCTGAATGTTATTTTAAATTGTTGAATATAATTCAAAAGCAGTGAGGACGGTTGCCCCCCTTCTGTTTTTATTCCAAAATTACGTTCACGAGGGCGGTAATATCCGACACGTCAATTTTTTGGTCGCCATTGAGGTCTACCACCACGGGGTTGTAGCCTGCCGGTTTGGTGCCGAGTATGAGGTTCACTTCGGCGGTCACATCGCTCACATCCACCACTCCGGAACCGTTCACGTCGCCTGCCGTCACTTGCGGAAGCGCTTCTTCGGGGTGGTAGTCCACGCCGCCTGCCACTTCTGTGGAGGTTTCGCCAAGCCAGCCGCAATACTGGTTCATAGCATTGTAAATCTTGATGAAATGCACCATCGGCAGGTGCACCGGCACCCCATCAGCATCCACAGCCCAATCGATATTGAAACCCATATTCATGGTGGAGGTGTCGGCATCCGATGCGGTGGCATACGGGTCGTAGTCGGGACGATTGTCCACATAGCCCCAGTCCTTACACTCTTGCACCCAATAAGTGCCTTTGCCACTCTGATCGGAGGCATTGTTACACAGCTTTGAGCCGGAAAAGGTAAGTGTTTCCCCTTCTGCCCACTGAGGCCAGTAGCTTTGAGCGTGAAAAGAGTTTTTATACACATAGCCGCTCACGCTGTCGGGGTTTATATCGTTGCTGGTCCAGCGCACGTAGGTGAGGTCGGTAATCGACTTGTTGTTGGGGTCGGGAGTTTTCTCTTTATTTTCATCGGGTTTGTAGTAGGTGATGGTGTAGTTATGCTGAGTTTTCCACAAATTGTATTCACTTCCGGCAAGTTCATACCAGGGGTCATCGGGTATGCCGTTACCATTGATGTCGTAACTCACCATCACGATGCCCGGCTCGCTGCTTCCTCCTGAAGTAGAGCCGGTCGCCAAAAAAGCATTTCCAAATATCTGGAAATCGCACACGCCCGGCACATTCACCACCGGGTGGTCGAAGCCCACCACCACATAACCGCCATAGCTGCCAAGACTCACCATAGCGGGCTTGTAAATCATTTCAGTTTGCCCCCAGTCGTTTTCCTCATATCTGCCGCAAATAGCTTCTGCCACTCGAGCCAAGATGTCGGCTTTCGTGTTGCCTGCTTCAGCCGTCGGAATGGCGTTCACAAACTGCCCGGGAGCCGGCAAAAAATCATACACCTTTGTCAGAAATGGCTCATTTTCAGCCAGAGCATAAGGGCTCAGCCATAGCGACAAAACAAGCATTAAATAATACTTCTTCATAACTTATTGTTCGTTTATGTTTTTACCTAAAAATACGAAATGACCGGGAATGTCGCCGGTGCGCACATCCCATTTTTTCTTACCGTCTTGCCCGAAGCAGTACAAGTGTCCGGGTGTGATATAGTCTTTAGCATCCGCCACATAAATATCTTTGGTGATAGGATTCACTGCCACACTATATGGAATTTGAATCAGTTTTTCGGTGTTATCTGTAATGAAGTTGCGTGTAAGCACTTTCATTGAATTTACGTCCACAATTGCATACGTCACATCATTGCTCATTGTCACATAACTCCACTGTGCCGACACCACATAAAGGCTGTCGCCATCGAGCCAGAAATTGCTCACCGGCACATCGAGCGTTGCCACCAAGCGGTCTTTGCGGGTGTCGTAGGCAAAGAGGCGTGATTCCGTTTCGTAGTAGTCGCCCCTCGACACCACCCAAAGCACGCCATGTCGGTCGGCTTTGCACAGACTCAAATTGATGGCGATGGGTATGCGTCGCTCTTCTTTGAACGTGGCAATATCAATCACCGAGAGCGTGTTTTCGTAGTTCGGCACCATATATCCACCTGAGTTGGCCACATATATTTTTCCATTCACTATTTCGAGTTGGTCGGGCTGGAAGCCCACTATGCAGCGGCCCACCTCTTGAAGCGTGGCAGTATCTATTTTTGCCACAAAGCCTTGTTGTTTGTAGTCAGGGTCGATTTGCACGGGTCCGGCATAACTGGTGACATAGGCGTAGCCTTTGTGGAATTTGATGTAGCGGCAATTGGGAATATTCACTTGCCCCTGTATTTTTGCCGTATGCTTGTCGAGCACCATCACTTTGTTGGAGCAGTTCACCACCACCCACAGTTTTGAACCATATATCGCCACATCATTGCCCAC
This sequence comes from Sodaliphilus sp., assembly GCA_051871435.1. GTDB lineage: Bacteria > Bacteroidota > Bacteroidia > Bacteroidales > Muribaculaceae > Sodaliphilus. The sequence continues at coordinate 3,834 of JBJECV010000103.1, forward strand.
ATCGCCCAGCTCTTTCACTTCGTAGGGATTGGCATTGGCGTAGATGTTGCGATAATATTTGCCGGTGGCAGCATCAAACCAATCAAGCGATGCTTTATTAGAACCCATATTCCCTTCGCACAGCAGATAAAATCCTTCTACATCGGTGTATTCCGGTTGCGTGGTGGGCACTTCTTCGGGAATGAAGATGATATCCTCGTTGCGGCAGCTTGAGAGCACCGACAAAAGGGTGGCCAATAGTATGTAAATATATCGCTTCATTAGAAATCGAATTTAAGGATGAATTTATAGTTGCGTCCGGGCATGGGGTAATTGAGCACCACGTCGTATTGTTGGTTGAAAAGATTGTTGACTTCAGCGGTGAGTTTCATATTTACCTTCCCAATATGGAAACTGTAGTTGGCGCTGATGTCGTGGGTGTACCACGGTTGCTCGTGGTTGGCGGCAATGTTGCTGCTATTGTGATAGCGTTCGCCCACGTAAATGAAACTGTAGTTGACCGACACATCGCGCCACACGGCATTCACCGTGGCGCTACCGCTATGCCATGGTATGTAGGCTATCTGCCCTTTGTAGGTGCCACCGTCGCCGCAATCATCAGGGTTGGTGTAGTCTTGCGCCTTTTGGTAGGTGTAGTTGAGGCTCACGTCCACCATCACATCGGCGGGGAAATTGAGGGTGGTGCGTGCCGTCACGTCCACGCCGCGAATCTTCACTTTGCCGATGTTCATCATCATCCAGCGATACATACCGGTGCCTTTGGGCACGGCAATAATTTTGTCGGTCACGTAATTATAGTAAGCGTCGGCGCTGATGCGCACCCCGCGGTAGAAACCGTGGGCTTGGATGGTTTGCCACTGGAAGCCCACATTATATTGGTCCACATACTCGGGATTGAGCGACGCGTTGCCAATGTCGGTGTAGTAGAGGTCGTTGAAGGTGGGCATACGGAAGATGCGTTTATAAAATGCCCGCAAATAGAAATCGTGCTCTTCCAAGGGCTGATAGCTGAAAAACACCGCCGGGGTGAATTTGTGCATCCACGTGCTATGCCTTGCCATCACTTCGCCCGCTGAGCGCGATGTGGCACGGTCGTTCACCATGGTGTAGAGCAGCGAGGCTTGCGTTTTGAAGCGCCTATAAGTGTAGGCGGTGGCAAGTGCCACCAAGGTGGTGTGCCGATTGGGGTAGGCAAAATTCACTAAGGTGGAATTGAGGTAATTCCATTGATAATCCACCGACAGGTCGGCTTCCCAATCTTTCAGAATGTTGAATTTATTGGCGAGCGAAAGGTAGATTTCGTCTTGCCAAAATCGGTTGTCGAGGTAGAGCAATGTGGTGTCGGGGTTGAGGTAGCGCATATAGTCGCGCGCATATTTGGCATTCACCATCAGTTGATAGCGCCTGCTCATTTCTTTATTGAAGGTGCCTTGCACGAAGAAGTTGCGGTCCCACTGGCGCTGGGAGGTTTTCCACACATTGTTAACGATGGCGCCGGGTATGCCTCGCTCGCTGTCGTAGTAGTAGAATTTGAGGTTCCACACACCGTTGGGAATGTTGCCAAACAAGCCGCCCTCCATGCGTAGGGCCTTCACATCGCCATTTTTGCGCACCGCTGTGGTGTCCCAAGCCGGAGTGCCGTCGCTGAATTTTTTGCGATAGCGGAAGTGGTATTGCCCCGTGGCGTAAGTGTATTCGGTGTTGAAATTCATACTCAGCTGCTTCGAAAACCGATGCTCCCAGCGTATCGACGGATTCGCCAAGCCAAACGAACCGGTGCGCATCGTGAGGTTGAAGTTGTCGTTCTTCCCCTCCTCAAAGCGGGGACGATGGGTGCGGATGTAGATAGTACCGGCTGAACCAAAATCGCGCGCCGGCTGAAAAATTTGGCTCTTCTGCCCATTGTAGAGCGAAATCTCGTCGATATTATCGAGCGAAAATTTGCCTAAGTCGATTTGCCCGTTTTGAGCATTGCCCAATTGGATGCCATCGTAAAACACGCCCATGTGGTTGGTACCCATCGAACGGATATCCACCGTTTTCACGCCGCCCACGCCGCCGTAGTCTTTAATTTGCACCCCCGAAAAATAGCGGATGGCATCTGCCACACTGTGGCTGTTCAGCCCCTTCAAACGCGTGCCGCTGAGGGTTTGGGCGGGGATTACTTCTTGATAAGGCTTTGTGGCATAAATCACCACATTCTCTAAATATTGCATCGAATCGAGCCGCGAGATGCGAACACTATCGAGCCGCTGGGCCTTTATAGCGAGGGCACAGCACACCAAAACTGCGGATATGATAATTTTTCTCAACATCGAACGAACGGGTCTTATTCTAAATTTGGCAGGTCTTCTGACTCGCTTCCACCCGTCGGTTAGCCGTCCTTCCCACCCACTTATGGGGCAGTGAACGGGCTAAGGGCTTGATTTGGAAGCATACAGCAGCACCGTCTGTTCAGGATTCTCACCTGATTCCCTTTTCATTGCGCGCACTTCTTCGGCGCAACACCAAATCGATGCCACAAAGATACAAACTTTTTCCCACACCACCACAAATAATACAGAGAAATTGCGCCAACACTTAATTCATAATTCATAATTCATAATTAACGGCGGCTAATGGCTAAAGGCTTTTCAGCAGGCGTGTTTTTTTTTCGGCGAAGCCGACTTTTTTTCTTCGTTTCATGCCACGAAGGAAGAAAAGCAAACATATTCAAAGCATCCTTAAATGAAAGAGCCGTGCCTCCTCCTCCCGCCTCATTCGTGTTTTTCTCTCGCTTTTTTGTGGGGCGATGATATGATAATGGCACCTGTCCAATCGCGGATGGGTGCCATTGAAGTGTTATTTATATTAATACTATGATTTCGCTAGGAGGCTCTATTTTATCACTTTCACGGCTGATTGCGTGCCGTCGGTGTAGGTGGTTACCACAATGTTTACACCGCTGAATGGCTCGTGGCTGCTCACACCGGCGAGGTTCACGTACCTTACGGATGCTACGCTCTTGTTTGTGCAGGCATCGGTAATGCCGGAGGGAATTGTTTCAGGTTGTGTAAACATCACCATAGCGGGGAACCAATAGTTTTGCTCGAGTTGGATTTGTTCGCCCACTTCCTTTCCCTCTTTGTCGTAAATGTGTAGGTAATAGTTTTGAGAGCCCCATTGTTCAAAAGTAAGCACCACAAGGTTTCCGGTGTTGGGGTCAATGTCACACACACTTCCATACATATTTTGTCCGTCGGGCAGAGTGATAAAGTTTTGGGTGAAATCACCCGACACCATATCATATTTGCTGATATAATTAGCGCAATCCACAGGAGCATAGTAGAGCACCTTATTTTGAGCGTCGATGGCAGGCGATGTCTTTTTCCATGCAAATGAGGAGTTTTGACATGCAATACCCACTTCCACAGGAGTGTTGGCTACCAAACTTTCGGTGTCAATTTCCACAAATTGTTCGGTGTCGGAAGATCCGGGGGTGCCCCATGTGCAACTGTTTGTAGCCACCCATACTTCATCGTTTACTTTAAAAATGGTGCAAGCATCGCTCACCTGAATAGTGGTTTCCAATATATCAGTTGATGTGTTGATTACATACACACCGCTTCCCATAGCGCAAACAAAGAGTTTTCCATTGGCAATCACCATTTCCCCGGGTTCGCTACTTCCTGTGCCTTCAATGGGTGCAGATGTGATTTTACCCGATATGGGATTGTAGATATAGATGCCTTCGGTGGAGCCTACATACACTTTAGTGTCGCTCAATGGATAGCATGCGCGTGTGTCGCCACCACCATTGAAGGAAGCTATGCTTTGTTTTAATTTGAGAGTTTTTGCGTCCACCACATCAAAGCGTCCGCCGGTGCTGCCATAGTTTTGCTTGGAGCAAAAATAAATGTTGGAAGCATCTTGTGCCATAAATTGAGTGGTATTGCCAAGGGTCTTTCCTTCGTTTTCTTTTTGAAACACACGATATTGTATCGCTCCTGTGGTGTAGGAAAAGAAGTTTACCGTGCTGGAATTATGGCCAAACCAGTCTTCATTTAACAGGAATACACCATTAGTGTATTGCTGTGCAAAGCCACATATAGTTAATAATGCGCAAACTAAAATGAGATAAAACTTTTTCATCACAAATATTGTTTTTAATTATCTAATTATTTTTTCGCTTCTTGAAGTTCCATCAGTGTAGGATGTAACCACAATATTAATACCGCTGAACGGTGTATTGCTCATTTGTCCGGTAAGATTGATATATTTGATACCGGCCACGGTTTTTGATGCTTCCACATCGTTCACAAAGGTGTGGGTTTGGTTGGATGGAGCTGATACCAATGGCCCCCAATCATTACTCTCTCCGCTGAATGAAGAATAGAGCCACATGTCCCAACAGCCATCGCTGAGTTTACGCCCCGAGCAACCCGTTGAAGCATAACCGGGAGAAGCAGCGGAATTGCTCGACAGATAGTAACTCCAATAGCCGTTATACCATCCGCTGTTCCAATAGTCGGAATCACTGCCGGAAGAATAGCCGTCGAAGCTATAACTGCTGATAGCGAGAATGCCTTGAGCATCAGGTTCTGCTATATCTTTGTTTCCATCAAGGAGAGTAAAGCCGTTGTCGTCGGCATCCCATCCAAGTCCTCCGATAGCAAAGCCATATTGCGAATCGGCATAAAGCATATAAAGGCGTGGATTATTTCCTACCACCTCGTTAAGCATATCCGCCCCGGTCTTTTCACCGTCGAAGTGATAGCCAAACACCAAAGAATTTTCAGAATTTACCCATTTGATAACCAAAGCCGCGCTGTTGCTACCTTCGCCCGACCAATTTTGAATGTCGCTCATCGAAAATGAACTTGCGTTGGCAGGCGCTTTTTTAATTTCTTTGGAACGAGGCACATTGGGCTGTGCCAGCATTGTGGCTGTGCAAAGAAGCGCACAAAGCAAGATGTTAATTGTTCTCATTGTTGTTGAACTTTTAATGTGAATAATAAAATAGATTGTTAATTCTCTAATAATTATCGTTTTAAAAGTTCGCGTGGCTCTACTATGCGAGGAACAATGCACACTCAATAGAGAGTGGCAAAGAGCGCACAAAATGAAATAGCTGTGTCGGATTTTTGGGCGACTACATCATTTTAGTGTTGGGCCTCGGTTCATATCCACGTGAACCATCACAAGGCTACATGTAGAGGTAGGTCTTCTGACTTGTTTCCATCGTTTCAAGCCTTCCCGGTAATGATGTAGTCGCAATCAGAGCGAAAAAATTACTAACCAGTGGCATTCTTTTTGAAACGATACTCATAGTGGGGAAACTTACAGCAGCGGGACTGTTCAGGATTTTCACCTGATTCCCTTTTAATCTCCGCTTGGAGAACCTCACATTTCGTATTGTTGCCGCAAAGTTAGCGATATTTTTTTAAATCCACAAAATGAATTTTGAGAAAAAATCATCCACCCACCACGGCTCTTTCATTTAAGAATATTGAAATTGTTTTCCTTTTTTTCTTTGTGGCATGAAACGAACAAAAAAGTCGTGCGGCGAGGACGTGAGGGCTGGCACCCCACTCACATCCCCGCCACCCGAAGAAAAAAGTCGCTTCGCGAAAAAAAGTCGGCTTCGCCGAAAAAAACACGCCTGCTGCAAATGGTAGGTAAATAGTGTGTAGACGGTTCCCAGTTATTTAAATGAAAGAGCCGTGTCCATCCGGTTTCTCATGCATTTTCGTAGGCGAGCGTCAGCGAGCCAATTCCGGCTCCACCGAGTTCTCCGAGTCCTCTGTTCCACTTCAAGGCCACAACACCCGGCACCGCCGTCGGAGATGGCGTATTGTGGTTAACTCCATGCAAGCGGAGGCGCAGCCGGA
>JBJECV010000104.1:0-9693 GCA_051871435.1 Sodaliphilus sp.
CTGTGGATAGAGAAGGTTGTGGCATCTCAAAGCGTTGAAATTGTGCTGTGGCGGGTTGTGGGCCAACCACATCGGCATTGAAAGGTGTAAGCGCATCTTGCCCATAGAGCGCAGAATGAAGCAGAGCAATACCAAAAATCAGCAGAATTATTTTTTTCATATTACCCTCTCTAATTCCACATTTCTATGGCGGAGTGTGATTCGATTTGGTTTTCGAGGGCGTCGTCGAGGGAGGAGAAGAAGTCGAGGCCTGTTACGCGTTCCACATAGTCGACGCTCACGGCGTGAGAGGCGTAGCCGCCGCGAATTTCTTCATTGTTGAAAATGAAGGCGATGGCTCTACCTTGATTGGGGGCATACACCACTTTATAGAAAGCTGCCGGCACTGATATGTTGCGGTCGGGACCGATGGTGTGCATCACATTTTTGAGCACGGGTCCGGAGGCAATAATCAGTCGCTTGTCGCGCTTAGCCCAGCGATGGACGGCTAATTCGAGTTTTCGCCAGCACCCATCGTTGAGCGCATGCAGTTGCGGGCAAATATTGGTCATATAAAACGATTCCTCCATCGAAGTTTTGCTCCACTTCATGTCGTTGGCAGGCGCCATGTGGCCGCGGTCGTAGCCGCTGTGCTTGTAGTCGCTCCACTGCGGCGATGCCGAGCAAAGCGGGTCGGGATTGAATTGGTAATTTTTGCGTTTTTCTGCCGATGGAGCATCGCATTGCGCCACTTGTGTGGCGGTGAGTTCGTAGATCACGCAGTTAGGTATGCGGTGCTCGGTGTTGAAATAGCTGATATATGCCGTGTGAGCCAGGCGCACATTTGCCACACCGGCAGGGATGCGCACATCCAAGAGCGAATTGGCGGCGGTGGCGCCATCGTAGTTGAGCACTTCCGCCGACGCTTCGGTGTTGCTCGATGAGAGTTTAAAGGCAAAAAAGCCGATGCCGGCAAGCAGAATTACGACTGCTGATATAAATGCTGTGATTTTTTTCATGATGCTATGTGTTTAGAAATGAAACCATTCGTTATCGTTGGTGGCGGATTTTAGCCGCTGCTGTTCTTGGGGAGGGAGGGTGGTGAAAAAGCGGATACCGGTGCGGCGCTCCACCTCTTGCACACTCACGGCATATTGTGCCAACGATGCTTTGGGCTCATCGTTGGGCAAAATAAAAGCGATGGCGCTTGCCGGCTTGCCGCAAGGCGCGAGCACCACTTTGAAATAGTGGCTCGGCACTTGCATCTTGGTGGTTTGCCCGATAGTGGCGCCATGGCTATCGAAAATGGGTCCTGCCCACACGATGAGCAAGCTATCGCGCTGCACCCATTCGCGCACTTTTTCTTCCAATTGCCGCCAAGCGCCGGAATTGAGCGCATTGGTTTGCGGACAAATATTCACCAAGGCGTAAGTTTGCGCCAAGGCGATGCTGTCGTGGAGAAAATCGGCGGCAGGCGCCATGTGGCCGCGGTCGTAGCCGCTTTGCTGATAGTCGGCGAGGGTGGGACATCCTTTCACCCCTTCACAAGAAAAAAACGCCAACCGGCGCCGCTGCTCGCTGTCGGTGGTGTGCCGATGCGTGAGCCGGTAGCACACATAGTTGGGCAAATGGCGTGCCGAATTGAAGTGCACCGTGAATGCGCGAAAGTGCAAAGCCGTGTCGGCCTCGCCGGCAGGCAATTGCGCTTGGCAAAGCGCGGCAAGCGCGGCTTCATCGGTGGCAATGCTTGGCGGCTGTGCACAATACCGCGAGCCTGCCACCCAAAGCATCGCCGCCACAAAAATGGCCCAAAAAGCCGTGAGCAAATGCAGCTTCCATCGGTCGGTAGAGAGGAATTTACGTTTTTTACGAATTGCCATCTTATAAAATGCCTCCTTTTCTCCACAAAATTACAAAAATTATTATTAACTTTGCTCAAAATAAAGCATATATAATAAAAACCACTGCCCCGCACGCCCTTGTGGTATCACGGGCGCAATAATAATCATCACAATATGAAAGTAGTAGACCGATTTCTCCAGTATGTGAAGTACGACACTCAAAGTGACGAACTCACCAACCTCACGCCATCCACTCCCGGCCAGATGGTGTTTGCACAGCAGCTCAAAAAGGAGCTGAAGGGCATGGGGCTGAGCAATATTTCGCTCGACGACAATGGCTATTTGATGGCCACACTGCCCTCCAACACCGACAAAAAAGTGCCCACCATCGGCTTTATCGCTCACCTCGACACGTCGCCCGACATGAGCGGTCACAATGTGAAGCCTCGTGTGGTGAAATATGAAGGCGGAGCCATTGTGCTCAATGAAGAAAAAGGCATCGTTCTCGACCCTCAACAATTCCCCGAAATGAACGATTTCGTGGGCCACGATTTGGTGGTGACCGACGGCACCACACTGCTGGGCGCCGACGATAAAGCCGGCATCGCCGAAATTATCAGCGCTATCGAATATTTGCAAGCACATCCCGAAATCAAGCACGGCGACATTCGCATCGCTTTCAATCCCGACGAAGAAATCGGTATGGGTGCTCACCACTTCGATGTGGAAAAATTCGGCGCCGATTGGGCTTACACCATGGATGGCGGCTATCCCGGCGAACTCGAATTTGAAAACTTCAACGCCGCTTCGGCAAAAATCACTTTCACCGGGCTGAATGTGCACCCGGGTATGGCGAAGCATAAAATGCTCAACTCCATCCGCGTGGCTAACCAATTTGCCGTGATGATTCCCCGCTGGGAAACGCCTGAGCACACCGAAGGCTACGAGGGATTTTACCACCTTATCGGCTTTGAGGGTAATGTGGAAAAAACCGTGCTCACCTACATTGTGCGCGACCACGACCGTGCGCGCTTCGAAAGCCGCAAACGCGAGCTCCAGCATCTTTGCCACAAGGTGAACAGCGAGTTCCCCAACTGCGCTTCCATCGAAATCAAAGACCAATACTATAATATGCGCGAAAAAATCGAGCCGGTGATGCACATCATTGAAGTGGCTGAAAAGGCAATGAAAAATGCCGATGTCACTCCCATTGTGCAACCCATTCGCGGCGGAACAGATGGCGCTCAACTCTCGTTCAAAGGACTGCCTTGCCCCAATATTTTTGCCGGCGGCATGAATATGCACGGCCGCTACGAATACGTGTCGGTGCAAGTAATGGAAAAAGCCATGCAAACCATCGTGGAAATTTGCAAAATAGTTGAGGCTGAAGCATAATCCTTCTGAAAAAGAATTTCAACTCAGGTTTCGAAAGATTTAATATTTGGAAGTTAAGAAGTTAAAGAAGTTATCACTCGCTTCGCTCGTTAGAAGTTAAGACGATAGTCATTGCTTGGCGAAGACCCCAGCGGTGATAACAATCTTCACCCACCATTTTTTACTTGCGAAACTTGAAATATCACATCATCCGGAGCGGAAATCAGCCATTTCTCCTCCGGATTTGTTTACTCTACAGTTTGTCTTCTCAAAATTAATTTCTACTCTGTTATGAAGAAATCCACTGAATGTGTTCACGCCGGATGGACTCCCGCCAAAGGCGAATCGCGTGCACTACCCATCTACCAGTCCACCACCTTTAAATACGACACTTCGGAGCAAATGGCGCGCCTGTTCGACCTCCAAGACTCCGGCTATTTCTACACCCGCCTGCAAAATCCCACCAACGATGCCGTGGCTGCCAAAATTGCCGCCCTCGAAGGCGGCGTGGCGGGGATGCTCACTTCCAGCGGACAAGCCGCCAATTTCTTCGCCACTTTCAATCTTTGCCAAGCCGGCGACCATATGCTCGCCACTTGCAATATTTATGGCGGCACATTCAACCTCTTTGGCGTGACGATGAAGAAAATGGGCATCGAATGCACTTTCTTCGACCCCGATTCCGTTTCCGATGCGCAGTTTAAAGCACTCATTCGCCCAAACACCAAGTTGGTGTTTGGCGAAACCATCTCTAATCCGGGTTGCGAAGTGTTTGATATTGAGCGCTATGCTCGCCTTGCACACGAAGCGGGCATTCCGCTGATTGTGGACAACACTTTTGCCACTCCCGTACATTGCCGCCCGATAGAGTGGGGCGCCGACATCGTGACCCATTCCACCACCAAATATATGGACGGCCACGGCTCTTGCGTGGGCGGCGTGGTGGTCGACAGCGGTAATTTCGATTGGATGGCACACGCCGAGAAGTTCCCGGGTTTGTGCACGCCCGACGAAAGTTACCACGGGCTTACCTACGCCAAAGATTTCGGCAAAATGGCGTTTATCGTGAAAGCCACCGCCCAACTAATGCGCGATTTCGGATGTAGCCAAAGTCCACAAGATGCCTATATCCTTAATATCGGGCTCGAAAGTCTGCACTTGCGTATGCGTCGCCACGCCGACAATGCGCTGCAAGTGGCTCAATGGCTGAGCGAGCGCCCCGAGGTGGCTTGGGTGAATTATTCAGGGCTGCCCACGAGCAAGCACCACGCACTCCACCAAAAATATCTGCCCCAAGGCGGATGCGGTGTGATGGCGTTCGGGCTGAAGGGTAGCCGCGAACAAGCCATCAAATTTATGGACGCACTGAAATTGATTTCTATCGTCACCCATGTGGCAGATGCCAAATCGTGCGTGCTACATCCCGCCAGCCACACCCATCGCCAACTCACCGAGCAGCAGCTCCGCGAAGCTGGCATCGCCCCCGACCTCATCCGCCTGTCGGTGGGCATTGAAGATGTGGCCGACATCATCGCCGACTTAGAGCAAGCCCTCCAAGCCATCCGCTAACCACAAACCCTCCAAATACAAAAATTGACAGTGCCCCCACATCCCACTGTCAATTTTTTTTGCCCACACCACCCTTTGTCCCCGCAGATGTAATGGTTGCGAAACAAACCGGGGAACGTATGGACGGTAAGTTTTGATGCGCCGGTGTAGGTTTCTAATCATCTGTGTTTCAGTGTTTCTGCGCCTATTACATTCCAAAGGCATGTCCCGGTGGGTGGAATTTTGCCAAAACTAACTCAATAAACGAAAAGCATATCCCATTGTGAAACGCAGGTGGAGGGGTACCACAACCGACCCTCTCGTAGGCTCATACCCTTGGCTTTGGCAATCTCGAAGCTGCGCTCCGGCTGCGCCTCCGCTTGCATGGAGTTAACGACAATAAGCCGTCTCCGACGGCGGTGGGTGGGGGATTTGAGGGGCGGGCGCAAAGTATTGCGCCCCTACGATGTAGGTGTAATTTGCTGTAGTATAGTGGCTTGCGGCAATTATTGCCGGAGGGGTGTCCCTACCTGAGGGGTGGGGTTGCTTTATTATTTGGGCATGTAGGCGGAATGGTCGTCGGTTTGGGGTGGGGTGGAGGCTTGTGGGGGCATGTAGGCGCTGTGTGGCGACTCGGGGGAGGCTTCTTTGCTTTCCTCCGGTTTTTGCTCTGCCGGTTTGGCGGGCGATTTCACTTTTGATTCAATGGAGGAGAGTTCTTCTTGGATTTCGTGGTGCACTTTCGAGAAGCCTTTTTTGCCTTTGTTGATGCTTTTTTCCAAGGTTTGGTCGATGGATTGCTCGAGTGTTTGATTAAATTTAAAGGGGAGCATAGAGATGATGCACGATAGGAGTGCGAGCCACATCAGGGTGCTGGCGGCATAGTAGCCGATGCAGAGTTCTTTAATGGTAAATCCCTCGATAACGGCGGCTTGGTCGCCAATGAGTTCGGGGTCGTGATGGAGCGTCCAACTTTGGTAGAAAAAGTTGTAGAGGCTAAAAAAAGAAATTCCGAGCACTATAAATGCTGCGGTGCCGATGCTCCACAGGCGGTGCTTGTTGTAGTTGAGCATAATGCCGCCAAAGCAAGCTATAAAGGGTAGCAGCGCGAAGATGGTTTTCGTTAGGCTAAAGTTTTCGGTAATCAGTCCGGCTGAATAGCTCAGTCCGGTGATGCTTCCCGCCAGGTCCATCGAGAGGAAAGGAAGGAACACATAGCACACGATGGCAGCTATAAGGAGTATGCTGGTAATTGGTTTCATGTCGTGAGGTGTAGATATTTTTTTTGACAAATGCGAATATAGCGCTTTTTTTTCACAAAACCAAATTTCGCCTTCAATTCGGCTGTTATGGACCACCGATAAAGAAAAATTAGCGATAGTTTCACAACTATCGCTAACTTTAAACCTTAAAAATCTAATTCTATGAAAAAACTTGTTGCAAAGGTAAAACTGCAATAGCGAAAATGCAAATATTTCCACCATTATTTTGTGTTTTTTTCAAAATTTTGGTGTTATTGACCAAAATCCGCCCCAATATTCCCAAAATCCCGGATTCTTTTATTTAATTGGATGCTTGATTTTCTTTTGAAACGGAGAAAAAGTCGGCTTCGCCGAAAAACACCTGCGCTTGCCGGGGACCCATGCAACGAAATTGCGTGGCACAGTGGGGCTCACAAATCTCATAGCCTCACACTCTTCTTCTTTTAAATGAAAGGGCCGTGATTCAAACTCTTGGGTTTAATCTGTATTTTTCGCTAAGTTGATGCAATCGCCTTCGTGGGCGAGGCGTGTAGCGGGGAACACTTCCTGTGCCTGGCTGAGCAACGGCGTTAGGTCGGTATAGCGGCTACTATAGTGCCCCAAGATGAGCTGCTTCACGCCTGCCTCTTTTGCCACCCGAGCTGCATCACGTGCCGTGCTATGAAAGCGATTTCGTGCCGATTCAGCACTCTCGTCGCCGTAGGTGGCTTCGTGGTAGAGCCAATCCACGCCGGCCACAGCCTCCGTCACGCGGGGATTGTAGGAGGTGTCGGAAGCGTATGCATAGCTAATTGCCGAGTCGGCATCGGTGGTGAGTACGTGGTTTGGAATCACCACACCGGCTTCCGTTACGAAATCCATCCCCTGGCGCAGACTGTTGTAGAAATGATACGGCACATTCCACTGCCGTGTGGCGTCGGGATTAATGTGGCGCAACTTAGGTTTTTCCCTAAACAAGAATCCCACTGCCGGAACGCGATGATAGAGCCGAAAGGTGTTTACGCTAATCGCATCATCTTCATACACCAAGCGTGGCTTACGCGTGATGACGTCGAATATGAGTTCGTAGCTCCTATCCCGGCAAAAATAGTCAATGATTCGGCGAAAATGCTCGGCGCCGTCTTCAAAAATGTGCACCGTTACGCTGCTCGACTTCTCCACCATCGACAGCGTGGAAAGCAATCCCGGAAGGCCAAAGCAGTGGTCGCCATGCAAATGCGAAATGAAAATGTGTGTCAACCGCGACAATTTCAGCCGCCTGCGGCACATCTCAAGTTGGGCGCCCTCGCCGCAATCAATCATCATCAAATTGTCGCGCACATTCAGCACCTGGCACGAAGGCAAATGCTGCAGCGAAGGCTTCGCCGACCCACACCCCAATATGTTCAATTCCAATCTATCCATCGTTTTTTTATGTTATTCCTTATCCGAAGGGCGTTTTTAATTGCGGGCATTGAATAAGAGCCCCGTTTTTTTTAATGCAAAGATAATGCTTTTGCGCCGAAAATGTGGCTTTTGAAGAAAAAAAAAGCGGATACACATTTTCTTACAGATATTGCTTCATATTCCACGAATAATGCTTAAATTTGCTCAACACATAATCTCATGTAAATATGAAACGGCTCTCTTTTATCTTACTTTGTGTATGCGCATTTTTGTGCACAAATGCTCAAGACGATATCTCTACTGACGACGTAATCTATAATTCTGCCGAAGTGATGCCTCAATTTGAAGGCGGAGAAAAGGCGATGATGAATTTTATTGGTCAACACCTGCAATATCCCGAATCAGCGCTAAAAGCCGGCATACAAGGCAAATGCGTGTTGCGCTTTGTGATTACTAAGGCGGGCGAAGTGGGCGAGGTGAAAGTGCTGCGCTCCGTGAGCGAAGAATGTGATGCCGAAGTCATCAGAGTGGTGCGTCTGCTCAAATTTAAGCCGGGTATGCAAGCCGGCAAACCGGTGGATGTGTGGTATGCGCTTCCCATAGCCTTCCGTATCACGGTGCCTAATCCGAATGTTCCGCATTTGATTGAAGATGAAAATGGGGTTACCCATGAGTGTAAAATGCCCTACTTCCCCGGAGGCGAAAAAGCCCTCATGCAATTTATTGCTGAAAATATGGAGTATCCGGAGAATGCTGTTCACATGAAATTACAAGGCAAATGCGTGGTGGAATTTATGGTTACAGCCACCGGCGACGTACGGTCGATTAAAGTGGTCACCACTCCTCACCCCATACTCAACCAACCGGTGATTAAGGTGATTGAAAGTTTGCCCAAATTCATACCCGGCACGGAAGATGGCATACCCGTGGATGTGAAATACACCCTCCCGGTCACCTTTTCGATTCCTCAAGAATGAACAGCCGGCCCCCTGAAAATCCACACCACATAGCCCCCGGCCCCGTCTTCACGCCGTACAGAAAAAGCGATGTTTATTGGTGGATTTTACGAACTGATAATACGAATATTTTGGATTATTAGTTTGCAAAATAATGTGCGCCCGGCATATGCAGCAAGCAAGCCCGAAACTATTGTATTTATCTTCCAATCCCCACACTTTTTCTACTGATCCGGAATAACACCACGCATAACAATATTAACAAATTACGACCGCGACACCCTCTTCGGGATGCCGTGGTACGTTTTGCTTTCTTTCAGCGGGCAAGTGTTTATGCCCTGGCTGTGATTTCGGCTTTATTCCTTAGGATTGGGGCCATATTGGTTTTCGCCGGGCTGGCTGTCGCTAATGCACATGATGAGCGGAACCAAACCACCCACGCCACACAGCAAAATGAGCCACAACCAATGGCCGCTCTTGCCCACATCGTGCAGGCGGCGCACCCATGCAGCAAGCATTGGGATGAATAAAATCAATCCAATCACACCCAAAATAATGGCACATGGAAAGAAAATGGAATCCACCGATTCGGCTTGTGCCATCAAGCTGTTGTAGTCCGCACCTGAGAATGCCGCACTTTCAATGGCTGCAATCTTAGCCATTTTCCATTTCGATAAGCCGGTAAACGCCACATTCAGAATACCGCCCAGCAGATAAAACCACCAAAATTCAGAGCGACGGGTACGACCACTAAAAGTGGCATACTTTGAAAAGCAAATTTTGATTGCTTCAAAAAAATTAAGAGTAGGTTTCATAAATTAAAAATTTAATAAATGGATAAATAAATTAAAGCAAAAGAATCCCGAATCGAAAAGCCGACAGTAACAAATTGCTATTCATAAAAGTTCAAATTTTTCTATACAAGATTCTTTCATCATCACAAAGTTAACTATAAATTTCGAACTGTGCAAATTGGTCCAAATTAATCCAAAACAATCCAAATTATATACTACGGCTCTTTTATTTAAGGATGCTTTGTTGCTTTTCTTCTTTTGAGGCATGAAACGGGCTCAGTAGAAAAAGTGTGGGGGCAATATGCAAAGCCATAACTCTTGAAGCGCGCTTCAGGTGGATGCAATAATCTCATCAACACAAAAAATCTCCCGCACACCATCTTGCCGTATTGGGATTGACCACACCCCACCTCCCACCTCCCACCGTATCTTTGCCCCAGAGCTCTTTGAAATTTTTGAGTCAATAAGGTAATACCTCACACTCACGAAATGGGCATTCGGATGGTGGGCATCCCGTTAGGGATGCGATGTGTGTAGGCCGGTATGAGATGAA
>JBJECV010000105.1:0-9685 GCA_051871435.1 Sodaliphilus sp.
GCGGAGGGTTCATCGAAATGCCGGTAACCGATGCCGCCCGGAGGCACGCATGCCGGAGGTGTGCACCCCCACCACGTAGGTGTGCACGGCTTCCAAGCGTTTCAAAACAAGAGCAAAACCACACATCGGCGTTAACAAGAACCATCCCTTTGTTAACGCAAATTCAAATCTTTACTGTGTGTTTCCGGCTCATCAACCACCAGCTTCACTTGTGCACTGCCTTCTTGTGCTAATTGGTGGACAAGTTCTTTAGAAATGGTGATGCAATGGTGTGGTGGCAGATGCTTATTTTGATAAACTTCTGAAATAAAATCATATTCCAGGATATTCGATATCTTAATCAACCTTTCAATATCAATACTCTTGGAGCGAATAATACTATACACTGTGGTTCTATCTATATACAACTTGCGCGCAAAATCGGCATACGTCATGCCGCACATTGCCAAGCGCTCTGCAATCAACTTGCCGATATGAATATGTGAACAATTGTTGTATTTCATTCCGATAGACCATTGGAGGAAAAGTCGTTCAGCAATAAAGAGACGATTGCTGAACGACTGATACTGCATCCTACAAGTAGGTTATTCACCTATGTATCTTACCTTTCCTGTACCGTGGCAAGCCCTACATTCTCTTTCTCCTCTATCACAATAGCCACACTTGAATGTTTTCTCGCCTTGGCAATTAGCGCATGTCTCTTTACTACCATCGCGCTTCACAACATAACCTTTGCCACCACAGAAAGTGCAATCTCTCTCTCCGTCGCCACCGCACATATTGCAAGTAAAATACCCTTTGCCCTTGCATTCTCTGCAATCAGGTCTTTCTTTTTTCTGTTCTGTTTGAGACCGTGGCGACCCTGATTTCGTTTCGGTTGCAGAGTAAGCCATTGATGCGGCGAATAAAGAAATGGAGAGCGCCACCATCATTTTCTTAAAAATGCTTTTCATACACATAAATACTGCCATCTTGCGTCCCTCCATTCAAGATGATTTAAAACGCGAAAAGCGTGGGGACATATTCACTTATCCCCGAATCAGGCTTCTCGCATTGCCTTTGGAATGGATAAGCATACGTCACCCACGCCATATACAAGTTCGGAAACTTATACACGAACGCGAGCATCGTTGCCAATTCCTTATTCCAATTACAAATTTTGCGAGAATTTGATTCAGAAGGAATGGGTCAATAACGCTTCACAATCCACCATGGATTGCATCGCAAATATAGCGAATATTTTTTGATTTGGCTAATCAGGAACACAAAATAATTCTTAATTGTTGAATATTTCCACGCTTATTGTGGTGATAATTCACACCTTTTCCCGGCATCGAATATTAGCATCAACCTATCTTTGCACCAAAGTAATCATATATCATTAACATTTTAAAAAAATTCAAATTTATGAAACGCAAACTGTAATTTTAATGATGGCTATACTCATGTTGCCTTTGGCAATGCAGGCCTACACCAAAGGCGAGCGCTACAGAGCTGTGCCGGTAAATGAATATAGGAACGCAATGGGAAAGGTGGTCACCTACTCGGTGGAGTACAACAAACTGACAAGAGGTTATGATATAACAGTTAACAACCCTTTCGATCACACAATCATCGTTACATTAGAGGGATATTCAAATTTACCTAATCGCTATATCGACACTTACGCTTTCGAAGTAACTGCCCATAAAACCAAAACAAATTCGGCCGGCGACAGGGAGGAAGTGAGGAATGTGCAATATTGTTTCAAGAAAAAATATGGCACTTGCGACTTCTAAATATTCATAATCACAATAAACAAATAGAAACGAATGATGACAAAATATAATATTTTAGCCTTAGGCTTACTCATGTCGGCATCTGTGGGCGCAATGGCACAAGATGTGAAATATGCTACAGGAAAGGCATTAACTGAAACCACGACAGAAGTGACAAACAACATGAGCAACTTGGTACAAAAAACCAGCCGTTATCATGGCGCAGGCATACCATATTTGGGATTCTTTGCCGGAGCATCGCACTTAAACGGCGAATTTGTAAGGCTCAAAACGTGTTTTCCCGGCATCACCGGCTTCAACGCGTTTGGCGGTGTGGGCAAAGAATACATCTTCAATGGCGAATATTCCAAGGATATGACTTGGCATGCCGGTTTGGGATATTACGCTACAGATGCCCTTCTCAGTGGATATGAAGAAGACACCAAAAACATTCTAAGTATCGACATTTATGCTGCAAAAACGGCATATTATAAAGACCCCGTGCTTGCTGCGCAATTTGAATGGGACCATTTTTTTGGTGAGGCCAAGCGATTCGGTGTGTTTGGCGCAGTGGGTTTTGGATTTGGAGATTTAGATGCCGACGAACCTGATTTACTCTGGGATGTGACCGTGGGCGTATCCATCAAAATTTTTAAATAACATGAAAAAGTATCTTCTCTTGCTCATGCTCACACTTGGAGCATTGGTTGCCATGGCTCAAGTGAAGGAAGTGTCGTACGAAGAAATGAACCGCATCATCGACACAAACAATCGCCCGATTATTGTGGATTGCTATGCTACTTGGTGTGGACCATGCAAACAATATGCGCCCATTTTCAATGCCATGTCGTATAGGGCAACCGATGTGATATTTCTTCGAATTGATATTGATAAAAATCCGCAACTAATGGAGGAACTTAATTTCAACAGTATTCCCACCACCATTGTGTTCATTAAAGACAAACAAGGCACGTGTCAGTGGAAAGCTCAATCCGGCTTGCTGAATAAATTTGAATTGGGGCAACTGGTGAGTGAGGGTCGACGCCACCACGGGCACTAACCATTTCTCATTTAGCTTAGGGATAGAATAGTGAATGCGCGGCTTTCAAAAAAAAGTCGCGCATTTGCTATTTTGAGTTTCCACACTACACAGTGGAGTTACTTTTATTCTGTTGGTGATTCGCCTTGGAAGGGCGGCGGGGTTTCCGGCTCGGCCGGCTCACCCGCAGGGCTCTGCTCTGACGCGGGCTCAGCCGGCTCAACCGTATTCGAAGCAGCGGCTTTGGCTTTTGCAGCTGCTTGGCGGCGCTGAGCGGCTATTTCTTCGAGCTTTTCGGTGCGGCTCTTCCAGGGGCGCTTGCCGAAGATGGCTTCCACATCGGCGGGGAAAATGACTTCTTTTTCCATCAGTGCGTCCACCACCTTGTGGTGCTGCTCGGCGTGTTCGGAAATGAGTTTTTTGGCGCGAGCGTATTGCTCATTCACGATGCGCGAAGTTTCCTCGTCGATGAGACGTGCACGTTCGTCGCTGTAGGGTCGGTCGCCGAGGGTACCTTGCGGGTCGTAGTACGACACGTTTGGCATTTTTTCGCTCATACCATAATACATCACCATGCTGCGAGCAATGCGTGTGGCTTGTTGCATATCATTGAGTGCGCCGGTGCCGATGGTGCCGAGGAACAGTTCTTCGGCGGCGCGACCGCCCATAAAGGTGCAAATCTTGTCGAGGAATGCCTCCTTCTTCATGCCCACCTTTTCTTCGGGCAGGAGCATATTCACGCCTAAGGCTTGACCACGAGGCACGATAGAAATTTTCACCAAAGGTTCCACGTGCTCTAATAACCAGATGGCTGTGGTGTGTCCGGCTTCGTGCACGGCGGTTTCGTAGACATCCTCACGCGTCATCAACAGCGATTTATTCTCCAATCCCATGGTCACCTTATCGATGGCTTCGTTGAAATCTTCGATGGTGACAGTGGTGTGGCCTGCACGCGCGGCAATGATGGCAGCCTCGTTGCACACATTGGCTATTTCGGCGCCACTCATACCGGTGGTTTGTCTTGCCAAATCAGCCAAATCCACCGATTCATCCACCTTCACTTTCTTCAGATGCACCTTAAAGATGGCTTCGCGGTCGAAGAGCGAGGGCAGCGTGATGTGGATATGGCGGTCGAAACGCCCCGGACGCTTCAAGGCATCGTCGAGCATATCTTCGCGGTTGGTGGCAGCGAGCACCACCACGCCCGAAGCGCCATCAATACCATCCATTTCGGTGAGCAATTGGTTGAGCGTTTGGTCGTGTTCGGAATTGTAGCCCAAATTCGAGCGCTTCGTGCCCACGGCATCTATTTCATCGATAAACACCACGCAGGGCGCCTTTTCCTTGGCTTCGGCAAAGAGTTCGCGCACACGCGATGCACCCACGCCCACATACATTTCCACAAATTCGGAACCCGAGCGCGAGAAGAATGGCACATTGGCTTCGCCTGCTACCGCCTTGGCGAGCATCGTTTTACCGGTGCCCGGAGGACCCACCAGCAGTGCGCCTTTCGGAATTCTGCCACCCAGATGGCTATATTTTTCGGGATGCTTCAAGAAATCCACTATTTCCGTCACCTCCTGTTTGGCTTCTTCCATGCCCGCCACGTCGGCAAATTTAATGGTGCCCAATTCCATACTCTTATCTTCCAAGCCCTTTCTCACATTTTCGATAGCCTGCTCAAAGTAAGAGAATTTCACGGTTTCTTCATCTGCCACAGTGGCAGTGAAGGCGGCATCGTTGCACACCTTCGAGATGTCGGCGCCACTCAAGCCCGAAGTGATTTCCGCCAACTTGGTTAAATCCACATCGTTGGCGAGCTTCACATCCTTCAGATAGAGTTCGAAAATTTGAGCGCGTTCATCCAAATCGGGTTGCGCCACATAGATATGGCGATCGAGGCGACCGGCACGCAACAGCGACTTGTCGAGGCGGTCTTGATGGTTGCACACCGCCAGCACAATCACGCCGCTATTATTGCCCATACCGTCCATTTCGAGGAGCAACTGCGAGAGCGCCGGCGTGCGACTTTGGGTGGTGCCGAATTGGTCGGTGGTGGCGCCAATTGCCTCTATTTCATCGATAAAGATGATGCACGGCGATATTTCGCGCGCCTCTTTAAAGAGGGTGTGCAAACGCGAAACGGGGTCGCTGTAGATATTTGCCAAATCGGGACCGGTAACCGAGATAAACGGCACATCGGCACTATTTGCCATCGCTTTGGCGATGAGCGTTTTGCCCGTGCCCGACGGACCGGAGAGCAACACGCCGCGGGGTATTTTAGCGCCCAATCGGGTGTAGTAGTCGGGGCGTTTCAAGAAATCCACAATTTGCAAAATTTTGCCTTTCGATTTCTTCACGCCCGCCACATCGTCGAACGTGACATTATTGGCGAGTTTGGTGCCAAAATCCAATCCTTGGCGCACCTTTTCGATGGACTCCAGCAGATGTTCTTGACGCACTACTTCCTCGCCCTTCGACGCCGCCAAAATAGCGGCATCGTTGCACACATTGGCAATTTCGGCTGCGCTAAAGCCCGAAGAGCGACGTGCCAATTCCTCCACATCCACATTCTTATCATCGAAAGCGATGCGGTGTAGGTAGAGGTTGAAGATTTCCACACGGTCTTGCCGTTCGGGGAAGCCCACATATATCTGACGGTCGAAGCGGCCCGGACGAATAAGCGCCTTGTCGATAAGTTCCAAGCGGTTGGTGGCAGCCATCACAATCACGCCATTATTGGTGCTGTAGCCGTCCATTTCCACGAGCAGCTGATTGAGTGTGATTTCGCGTTCGCCATTGCGATTTTGCCGGCTGCCGATGGCATCAATTTCGTCGATAAAGATAATGCACGGCGCCTTTTCCTTGGCATTTCGGAAAAGTTCGCGCACCCGACTCACGCCTGAGCCCATAAATTCGCCTTGAAATTCCGATGCACTGGTGGAGAAAAACGGCACATTGGCTTCGCCTGCTACCGCCTTGGCGAGCATCGTTTTACCCGAACCCGGAGGACCTACAAGCAGAACACCGCGCGGAATCACGCCTCCGAGGCGCGTGAATTGCTCCGGATTGTGCAAAAATTTGATGATCTCGCGCATCTCACGCTTGGGTCGCTGCATGCCTGCCACATGTTCAAATGTCACGGTGTCGGTCATGCGCGTTGGTTTGTCGAGTTGGCGTGTCACGCGGTCTATCGCCGCTACGAAATCGGGATGCTGCACCGCCTTCTTGCCCTGGCGCGCAGCCAAGAGCGATGCCTCGTTGCAGATATTGGCAATGTCGGCACCCGACAGACCGGCTGTCATACGTGCCAATTTGTCTAAATCCACACTGCCATCAATCTTCACTTTCTTCAGATGCACTTGGAAAATGCCTATGCGGTCCGTCAGCGAAGGATTGCCCATATAAATTTGGCGGTCGAAGCGCCCGGCGCGTAGCAGTGCCTTGTCGAGCACATCAGCACGGTTGGTGGCTGCGAGCACGATGATGCCGCTGTTATTGTCGAAGCCATCCATTTCGGTAAGGAGCTGATTGAGCGTATTTTCGCGCTCATCGTTGTGCGAAAATTCGTGTTTTGCGCTGCGCGCCTTACCAATGGCGTCGATTTCGTCGATAAAGATGATGCAGGGCGACTTTTCTTTCGCTTTTTCAAAGAGGTCGCGCACACGCGAAGCACCCACACCCACAAACATCTCCACAAAGTCGCTTCCCGACATGGAGAAGAATGGCACGTTGGCTTCGCCGGCTACTGCCTTGGCGAGCAGAGTTTTACCGGTGCCCGGAGGGCCTACAAGCAGCACGCCTTTGGGGATGGTGCCGCCCAAGTCGGTGTAGCGATTGGGGTGCTTCAGAAATTCCACCACTTCGCTCACTTCCTTCTTTTCGCGCTCCATACCTGCCACATCGGCAAAGGTGATGTCTTTGTCTTTGTTCTTATTGTGGAGCTTGGCACGTGCTTTGCCTACGCTGAACACGCCGCCTCCGCCTCCGCCGCCCATACGGCGGAACATAAAGATGAAGAAGAATAGCAACAGCAAAAACGGGGCAAACGACCAAAACAAGGTGCCGAACGAACTATGGTTGTCGTATTCCACCTTGCCGTCGAACACACCCGCCTTGCGCCATTGCTCCACGCGCTCTTCAAACTTGTCCACATTGGGAATGGTGGTGGTAATCACCACCTTACCGCCATCAGTGGGCTGATAATTAGGTCCTGCCACTTGCGAGGCAAAAGCCTTCAGCACCTCGGCTTCCGCTTCATTCTGATTGGAATGAACCACAATGCGGCTAATGGCTTTTTTCTGCACCCAGCCATCAAATTCAGTCCACCCTACTTCTTTTTTCGCGGAATTGTCGCCGGTGTAATACACCGCCAGCAGCACCACTATCACTATGGCGTAGAGCCAGTAGATATTAAAGGAAAATCCACTGCCCTTCGCTTTATCGTTTTTTCCTAATAAACCCATTCAGAAAGAGGAATTAAAATGATTAGTAGATGTCTTCTATTTCGTGAACCACGGCATCAGCCCAAAGTTCTTCCAAACGATAGCGTTCGCGCACATCGGGCAAAAACACGTGCACATACACATCACCGTAGTCAATCACTATCCACTGCGAATTTTGATAGCCATCGTAGTTGAAGGGGCGAACACCCAGCTTTTCTTCCACATATTCGCGCACGCTATCCGCCACAGCATCCACCTGCATGGTGCTATTGCCGGTGCATATCACGAAATCCTCGGTGGAAGCGCTTTCTATTTCGCTCATATCCACGTGCACAATTTGGTGTGCCTTCTTCTCTTGGGCGCCCTCAATAATGGCCTGAATTAATGCTTTGTTATCTGTCATTGATCAATGATTAATAGTCAATATAAATAAAGTAAGCAATAAGCGTGCCAAAGTGAAAAATTCCGACTTCAGCAGAATGCTATGCTTAAAGATTACAAAGTTACGCCAAATTGCTTGGAGTGAAAAATTAAAAAACCAAAAAAGAACGAAAACCAAAACCAAAACCAAAACCCTTTTTGCAAAAAGTGCCATCAAAGGGACGGTTCTTGATGGCATTTTCGCAGTTTCACAAAGAGCTAACCCCCAAAAAAATCCACCCTCAGGTAGGTGTAAAAATGCCATCAAAAACCGTCCCTTTGATGGCGAAGCTGTTTTCAAGTTTCACGAGTGTTTCACACGCCCTCGTGCCATCGGAGACGGCGTATGAAACACTTGAACGCGTGACAACACCAAGATTTTGTTGAGGTTATAACTCCAATGAATTTTCTTTTATCAAGAAGTCGTAGATACTGATGATTGTGGTGCCAGATTCGGTACGGATTACCGGGGTTTCTTCACCGATTACGATTATTTTCTTAAATGAATCGTTGATGTTGCGTAGCGACGCTTCCTCTTGCTTCATTTTATCTTCGTCGGGCATACGGTATGCCGACTGGATATAATAGCGTCGACTACCAAGGTTGCACACAAAATCAACCTCCAACTGTACGCGTATTTGCTTGTTGTCGTCTGTTCTGCGATGAACCGGTACAACACCTACATCAACATTAAATCCCCTTATACGAAGTTCATTATATATTAGATTTTCCAATAAATGTGTATACTCTATTTGTCGGAAATTGAGTCGGGCATTGCGTAGACCTTCATCTTCAAAATAGTATTTGAAAGGGCTTTCGATATAGCGTTTACCCTTGATGTCGTATCTGCTTGCCCGTTCCATAACGAACGAGTCGCACAAATAGTCAATATACGACGAAATCGTCTTGTTGCTTACCTTTTCATGCTTAACACTTTCAAAAGTATTTGCAAGTTTTGTGGGATTTGTCAAACCACCTATTGAAGACGCAAGAATGTTGAGCAAATCGTCAAGTAAATCTGTATTTTTGATTTTATAACGCTCAACAATGTCCTTTTTGTAGGTGTGCTCCATCAGTTCACGCAAGAACTCCGACTTTTCCTCTTCAGTTTTAAGTTGAACTACTTGAGGAAGCCCTCCAAAAATTAAATGCTGACGAAGAGCATTTATCATCGACATCCCACTTATCGGAAAGTATTCGCCGAAACTTAGAGGATGCACCTTTATTTCATAGCCACGACCTCGAAAAGTGGTTATAACATCTTTCGAAAGAAAACACGCATTGCTACCGGTAACGTAGACATCAACATTGCTCATTTGAAGATAACTGTTGAGTACGTCTTCGAATTCCGGAACATGTTGAATCTCATCCACTACAACGTAATGCATCGCATCATCAAGTATCTTCGAGTCGATGTGTGCGAGCAATGCATCGGGGTCTCGGAGCGACTTGTTGCGCCTGTCCTCCAGGTTAATGCTGATAATATGATTATCGGGCACACCCTGTTCCTTGAGCCACGATGCATATATATTATTTAGTAAATACGATTTGCCGCAGCGACGGACACCGGTAATAATTTTAATCATACCATTGTGCCGGCTACTGATCAATTTCTTTAGATATATCGGTCGTTGTATAATCATATCGTTACTTAAAAGTGCATCTTGTTACACTTTTAAGTAATGCAAAGATAATCCAAATTTATCAATCCGCAAAATTGGAGTCTAAATTTGTGACATTTCATTCCTCATGCCTCCGGCATGTAATGGGTACGAAGCCTCTAAGCCACAGCCAATTGCAATACCACACGATGGCAACGCGATGCAAATCCCCGATTTCCCCTGTATTCCACCACCCATTACCAAGTGATCGACACACAATTAATTCTGGCTCAGTAGAAAAATAGTGGGGCACCATACCAAAGCCGGAGAAAATGCCATCAAAAACCGTCCCTTTGATGGCATTTTTGGGATCAGTAGAAATAGTGTGGGGGCAACCACACTAAAGCCGGCGAAAACGCCAAC
>JBJECV010000106.1:0-9667 GCA_051871435.1 Sodaliphilus sp.
AACAGCATCCCCACAATCAGTGCGCCCATATTATTGCATAGCTGAATAGTTACTACGGTGGGAGGTGGGGTGCGGTCAATCCCAAAACGGTATTGTTGCAAAAAAAACCTCCGGAGGGGATTCCGGAGGTTTTTGAGCCGCGAACGGGGCTCGAACCCGTGACCTTTTCGTTACGAATGAAATGCTCTACCAACTGAGCTATTGCGGCTGTTGCGGTGCTTCGTGATGCACCGTTTGCGTTTGTGGAGGCAAGCGTGTAGCGTTTACTTGTGCTCGCTTTCAGGCGGTTAGTAAACGGATTGCTTGCTATACACCACTTTTATTTTTGCCTTGTCGAGTCGCAGTTTTGCAATGGCTGGTTGCGACACGGCAGGTGATATTTTTGTTACCACGGTTTGCGTTGTGCCGTAGTAATAGTAGTAGTTGGAAGTTTGCGTGTAGCTCACCACATCGATAGGGGTGAGTGTGAGGTTGATGTCCTCCTCGGTGGCAATGCCACCTTTGTTGTTGAGAATATTGAGGATGTAGGGTCGTAAACCGCTAAACACGTATTCTTTTGTTGCCGAATTGTAGGTGGCATAAAACGAGTCTTTGTTGTTGGTAAGGCTGTCGCCCTCAAAGAAATCGTTTTTCTTATCTTTTTTCACCATCAGCAAGTAGGCCGGTGGTGCAATGTTGTAGTCGTTGGTGATTTGCTCCACGGGTATGGTGAGCTGTAGCGAGTTGATTACCGACAATCCATCGGCAGTGTTTGCCTTATAGGTGTTGATAATGTCTTGAATTGGGAATCGCACATTCACTTCGTAGCCCGAAGGTCCCATCACAATGGCTTCGCCGTTTGCCACCATTTCCTTCACCCTTTCGTCGACGGAGAGCGAGAGGTTGTTGTTTGTAATCACTTCCGGTGTGGAAGCGGCGTACACTTGTTGGCTCACTTGGATGGTGTCGACGGTGTCGCGCACGGTGGTGTGCTGGCGGTAGTACACTTCCAAGTCGGTGGCGTAGTAGTTCATCACGCGTCCGGAGCCATAGCTATTGGTGATATAGAGTCCGCGAAAGTGTTTTTTAAATTCTTCCGGGTCGCTGAAAGCCGCGGGGTTGGCGAGATAGAGGTTGTGCATGCGTTTGGCATATTCCACGGGCATTGGGATGGAGATTTCGCGCCAAGTGGCGGTGGTGCCGTCGGAGTAGGAATATTCGGAATATTGCTTAGCGCTTGCCGGCGAATACGATACGGATGCAATGGGCTTTGCGGGGTTGTAGTAGCCCTCAGCTGAGAAATCGCTGTAGATGGGCTCGGGGAGTGTTTTCTCCAGCTCATACACCGTCATGCGCATTGGTGCTAACGAGTCGCCGGTGAAGCCGTCGGCAGCTTTTAAGCTGAGCACCAATCGGCAGGAATCAATCAAATCCACATTGGTGCCGATGGTGTCGAGGCGATTGGCAGGCATCAGCTGGCACACCACATCGCTCTTGAGGCGTCCGTAGCCGCCGCAATTGATGTCGCCCACCAATTGCGTGCTGGTGCGCGCTTGGAGTTTGGTGTTGGGCACACTCACCCCGGTCATCACGAAGGCCGAGTCTTCGATAATCGACGACTTGGTGTCGGTGATGGAGTGTCCTATATTTTCGTCGGAACAAGAATATGCACCCAGCATCATTAGCAGGGCGAATATCCAAATTACCGATTTTTTTAGATTCACATTCATATAATATAGCGTGGTATGTAGCGCGTAAATATATCGTTATAATGATTCGTAGAAAGCCTTCATAGCGTCGGCATTTTTCACCACATCGCTTTGGTAGGGGAGGAAGGGCACGCCTGATTCCTTTACCAAAGCCAAAATTTCATCGCTCACGTGCTCGGTGGCTTGCACCACGCCGTCGCAATGTTGCAAAGCCAATTTGGTGAGTCCCACTTTATCGAGCGATTGGCCTTTTGTCCAAGCAATGTTGTCTTCTTTCATGCCGTCGAATTTCAGCTTTTCGTAGAGCCTTGCGTCGAACGGCTCGCTGAAATCGTCGTCGGTGAGCGAATACACCACTTTTGCTCCCTGATAGGAGGGGTCGTCGGCATAAAAGTCTTTGATATAGAGTGGTGCAAGAGCAGTGATCATACCTGTGCAGTGTATCACTTCCGGCACCCAGCGCAGCTTTTTCACGGTTTCGAGCGTACCTCTCACGAAGAAAATGCTACGCTCATCGTTGTCGGAGGGTGAGCTCACCGTTTCCAATTCTTTGCAGATGCTCTTATTGAAGTAGTCTTCGTTGAAGATGAAATACACTTGCATGCGCACCGGCTGCAAGGTGGCCACCTTAATGATGAGCGGATGGTCGGTATCGTCAATGGAAATGTTCATCCCCGAGAGGCGAATCACTTCGTGTAGCTGATTGCGGCGCTCGTTGATAAATCCGTATTTAGGCATAAAAGTACGCACCTCCAAACCGCTTTCTTGCACTGCTTGAGGCAATTCCCTGCTCAACACCGACATTGGCGATTCGGGCAAGTAAGGAGCTATTTCTTGAGAAATAAAAAGTACTTTATTTAAATCCATTGCGCAAAATTGTTTAAACTAAATGCAAAGTTAGCAATTTTTTTTCAAATATTCCCTCTTTTTACCTCCCGGGAATAGCTTTTTTTAGAAAATTGACAATGTTTTAACATTATAGCGCCCTCAATCTCGCTCCGACGAAATGCTTCGTAACACTTTTTTGCTACAATTAGTAAATAATATCATTTAAAATACTTTTATTTTACAATTAATTGTGCTAAGTTTGTAATTGATTTATGAGCCCATCGGGCGAATAACGCGATATTAATATTTAATAATGTATATGATGATGAAACAATTAGTTTTTACCCTTTTGGTGGCATTGCTTGCCACAACGGCAGTAAGTGCACAACATCCGGAAAGAAAGTCTAAACCCGGAAATTACGGTGAAATGACACCCGAACAAATGGTGGAAAAACGCATCGAAAAAATGACTCGTGAGCTTAATCTTACCGACGAACAACAGGCTAAAGTGCGCGAAATCCTTACTGATGAAGCTAACTACGAAAATCAAGTGCGGCAAATGGTGATGAAGCGCAAAAAACAAAATGCCGAAAAAATTGAACAACTGCTTACGCCGGAACAAAAAGCCAAACGCGACGAATTGCACAAAAAGGGAAAGGGCAAACCCACCGATTTCGATGAAGGGAAAGACCCCGCAGCTCTCTCAAAAGCCGACCAAAAGCAATGCCAAGCCAATGTAAAAAAGTGCGAGGCTAATATGAAGCAATGCGAAGCTAATATGCAAAAGTGCGAAGCCAATATGAAGCAATGTGAGGCCAATATGCAAAAGTGCGAGGCCAATATGAAGCAATGTGAGGCCAATATGCAAAAGTGCGAGGCCAATATGCAAAAGTGCGAGGCCAATATGAAGCAATGTGAGGCCAATATGCAAAAGTGTGAGACTAATATGAAGCAATGCGAAGCCGCAAAGAAGGATTGTTGCCAAGGCGATAAGAAAGAATGTAAAGCCGAGTGCAAAAAGCAATGCGAAGCCGCTAAGAAGGATTGCTGCCAAGGCGATAAGAAAGAATGTAAAGCCGAGTGCAAAAAGCAATGCGAAGCCGCAAAGAAGGATTGCTGCCAAGGCGATAAGAAAGAATGTAAGGAAGGCAAAAAGCAATGTGAAGCTGCTAAGAAGGATTGCTGCAAAGCCGAGTGCAAAAAGTGATAGCACAATCCTCTTTCGTTGCTGAATAGCTAAGCAACTACGATTGAAAATCATAATTTACTAATCCTGCCGGGAATTACTCGAGCAGGATTTTTTTGATTGGTGCGAATCGGTTTAGCAGAAAAATTAGTGGGCGCCACCATTGAACCGAGGGCGGTGAAGTGGATTGGAGTACTCGGAGGTCTCTGAGCACCCGGAATTGGCTCGCTGACGCTCGCCTACGAAATACTTGGATAACCATTGGGGGGCGCAGACCGTAGGTATGCAACCCTCACCATGGAGGAGCGCACGTTTTTAAGTGCTTAATAACCAGGATATAACCACCAGCAGCCCCTTTGCTTACACGATTACATAGGGCATCATGTAAGGGGCGAAACACCTTTGAGAGGATTTGCCACAACCGACCCTCTCCAAGGCTCATACCATCCGGTTTGCTTTCTCCAAGCTGCGCTCGGCTGCGCCTTCGCTTGCATGGAGTTAACCACAATACGCCATCTCCGATGGCCCTTCGGCGGGTGGAATATGTGGAATACTTGGCCCTTCGGCGGGTGGAATATGTGGAGTACTTGGCCCTTCGGCGGGTGGAATATGTGGAGTACTTGGCCCTTCGGCGGGTGGAATATGTGGAATACCCGGGACTTCGGCGGGTGGAATATGTGGAATACTTGGCACTTCGGCGGGTGGAATATGTGGAATACCCGGGACTGCGGCGGGTGGCAATTTGCTGGGATGTGTGGGATGGGTGGTGGGTTGCAAACGAATCGTCCCATTGCAACCCCTTTGCAATGGTGCGCTCTGTGCTCATCGAAATGCCGGATGGCGTGCAAAAAAAATACTACCTCGCTGTCGGCAGTGAGGTAGTATGCGAAGGTATTATTTTTTGGAATTGAATTTAGAATTCTGCGTTTTTGGGCGTGCGTGGGAATGGAATCACGTCGCGAATGTTTTGCATCCCAGTCACGAACAAGATGAGGCGTTCGAAACCGAGTCCGAACCCTGCGTGTGGGCAAGTGCCGTATTTGCGGGTGTCGAGATACCACCACATGTCTTTTGTGGGGATGTGTCGGCGGAGGATTTCGCTGTTGAGTTTTTCCATACTTTCTTCACGCACCGATCCGCCGATAATTTCGCCGATTTGCGGGAAGAGTACGTCGGTGCCTTGCACGGTTCGTCGCTCTTCTGGCTCATCGTTTTGCTTCATATAGAAGGCTTTGATTTCGCGCGGATAGTTGTAGAGAATCACGGGTTTCTTGAAGTGGGTTTCCACCAAATAGCGTTCGTGTTCGCTGGCGAGGTCTCCGCCCCAGCTGATGGGGAATTCGAATTTCACGCCGTTGCGTTCGGCTTCTTCCAGGATTTTGATGCCTTCTGTGTAGGGCAATCTCACGAAATCGTCGTTGAGCACGCCTTGCAATCGCTCGATGAGTCCTTTGTCAATCATTTTGTTGAGGAATTCGAGGTCGTCTTGGCAGTGTTCGAGAGCCCAGCGCACGCAGTACTTAATAAAATCTTCTTCCAAGTCCATCAATCCGTGAAGCTCGA
Source organism: Sodaliphilus sp. (assembly GCA_051871435.1). Classification (GTDB taxonomy): domain Bacteria; phylum Bacteroidota; class Bacteroidia; order Bacteroidales; family Muribaculaceae; genus Sodaliphilus. The sequence goes on from JBJECV010000106.1 coordinate 5,266, forward strand.
GGAACGCCACTTCGGGTTCGATCATCCAAAATTCCGCCAAGTGTCGGGGCGTGTTGCTGTTTTCGGCGCGGAAAGTGGGTCCGAAGGTGTAGATGGCGCCGAGTGCTGTGGCGCCGAGTTCGCCTTCAAGCTGTCCGCTCACGGTGAGCGAAGTCATTTTTCCGAAGAAATCGTCGTCGTATTTGATGCTACCGTTTTGGTCTTTTTCCAGCTTGTAGAGGTTTTTGGTGGTCACCTGAAACATTTCGCCAGCGCCTTCGCAGTCGCTTGCGGTGATGATGGGTGAGTGGAAGTAGAAGAAACCGTGGTCGCTGAAGTAGCGGTGCACAGCCATAGCCATGTGGTGGCGAATGCGGAACACTGCTCCAAAGGTGTTGGTGCGCAGGCGCATGTGTGCGTGCTTCCGCATATATTCAAAGGATTGTCCTTTTTTTTGCATAGGGTAGTCGTTGGGGCAAGTGCCGTAGAGCTCAATGTTTTGGCATTGAATTTCCACGCTTTGTCCGGCGCCCTGACTTTCCACGAGTTTGCCTATTGCGCAGAGGCATGCACCGGTGGTGATGTCTTTGAGCAAAGCTTCATCGATGGTGGTGGGGTCCACCACAATTTGTACGTTTTTAATGGTGGAGCCATCGTTGAGTGCGATGAATTGCACCTGCTTGTTGCCGCGACGCGTACGCACCCACCCCTTCACGCACACATCGGTGCCGATGAGTGCGGGGTTGAAGATGTCCACTATTTTTGTTCGTTTTATTTCCATTGTATGATATTGGTAAAAAACGCGCTTGAGTGATAATTATTCAAATGAGTTTTGTTTCAAGAAGTTCACTTCTTCTTGAGTGAGGTAGCGCCAGCGTCCGCGGGGCAGGTTCTTTTTTGTGAGTCCGGCGAAATACACGCGGTCGAGCTTCACCACATGGTAGCCCAATGCTTCGAAAATGCGGCGCACCACTCGGTTGCGTCCGGAGTGAATTTCGATGCCGGCTTGCTTGCGGTCGGTGGGCGAAACGTAGCTCACTGCGTCGGCATGGATGGGTCCGTCGTCGAGTTCCACACCGTCGGCAATGTGTTGCATATCTTCTTCGCTAATGGGCTTATCTACCCACACTTGGTAGATTTTTTTCTTCACGTATTTGGGGTGTGTGAGTTTGGAGGCGAGGTCGCCGTCGTTGGTAAGCAAGAGCACGCCGGTGGTGTTTCGGTCGAGGCGTCCCACGGGGTAGATGCGCTCTTCGCAGGCACCCTTCACGAGGTCCATCACGGTTTTGCGTCCGTTGGGGTCGTCGCTGGTGGTAACGCAATCTTTTGGCTTATTGAGCAAGAGATACACTTTGCGCTCGCTGGTCACGATTTTGTCGTTGTATTCCACAGTGTCTTTTGCAGTGATTTTCACACCAAGTTCTGTCACAGCCACGCCGTTCACTTTCACCAATCCTTTGGTAATCAATTCGTCGGCTTCACGGCGAGAGCAGATGCCTGCATTAGCCATAAATTTGTTTAAGCGAACTTCTGCTGTTGGGTCGATGATGGGTTCCACGTATTCCACGGGCTGTGGACGTGGCACGAATCGCATTTGTGGGCGAGGTTGATTTTGCGGGCGTTTTTTGTATCCGCCTTGTTGCTGGCGATAGCCACCCTGCTGTTGGCGATATCCGCCTTGTTGCTGGCGATAGCTACCCTGCTGCTGGCGATATCCGCCTTGCTGTTGGTATCCGCCTTGTTGCTGGCGATAACCGCCTTGTTGCTGGCGATAACCACCTTGTTGTTGGCGATAACCACCTTGTTGTTGGCGATAACCACCTTGCTGTTGGCGATAACCGCCTTGCTGTTGGCGATAACCGCCTTGCTGCTGGCGATAACCGCCTTGCTGCTGGCGATAACCGCCTTGTTGCTGGCGATAACCGCCTTGCTGTTGGTAGCCGCCACCTTGTTGATAACTGTTGTTGTACCCTCCCTGTCCTTGGCCTTCTTGGCCTGCATTTTCATAGCGTGAGGAATTTTCCTCGATTGGTGGCATAAGTCCGCCAATCCTTGGTCGTTTTGATTTTTTTTCTAAATTCTCTTCCATCGTCTTACAAATATTAAGTCGTGAAAAAATGTTTTTATTGGGCCTCTCGGCATTATTGTTGTTTGTAGAAAATGTTATTTCCGTTTTTTTAAATATCCTAAACGTTGTGCGGTTGGTTCACCACAAATTTGTTACTATCAATATCTATGCACGCCTTTTCAATTCATCATTGAAATGAAGGTTTGAAACACATTTTATATTTATTATGCATTGCGCCACACACACCATAGCGCTTGCATCGTTTTGTCCTTGTTATTTGGCTTAGTTAGCGTGCCAAGTAAATCAATAGCCTAAAGGCATAACACCTTAAAAAATTAGGTTCACAAAATCATAGAACATTTATTCTTCATAGAGTATTCTCTAATTCGGTGACAAAGTTAAAATATTTTTTCTCAAATTCTATAAAAAAAGGGCATTTTTTTACAGAATTTGTAATTTTTTTTGCTGATTAGCGAGTCCTCTGCGCAGGTGGCGGAAATCAATAGCCGGTGTAGGTGTGGGGAGTGATGCTACGCAATTCGGCTTTCACCTGCTCACTCACATTGAGCGTGTCGACAAATTCGGAAATGCGGCGGGCATCCACCACCTCGTTGGTGCGAGTGAGCGCTTTGAGCGTTTCGTAGGGCTTGGGGTAGCCTTCGCGGCGAAGGATGGTTTGCATGGCTTCAGCCACCACGCTCCACATGCTGTCGAGGTCTTGGTTGATGGCTTCGCTGTTGAGAATTAATTTGTTGAGCCCCTTCAGAGTGGAAGCAATGGCAATCATCATGTGGCCCATCGGCACCCCCACATTGCGGAGCACTGTGGAGTCGGTGAGGTCGCGCTGCAAGCGCGAAACCGGCAACTTGGTGCTCAAAAATTGCAGGATGCTGTTGGCAATGCCCATATTTCCTTCGCTATTTTCAAAATCGATGGGGTTCACCTTGTGGGGCATGGCGCTTGAGCCCACTTCGCCCGCTTTAATTTTTTGCTTGAAATAATTCATGGAAATGTACATCCAGAAGTCGCGGTCGAGGTCAATGAAGATGGTTCCAATGCGCTTCATGGCATCGAGCAGTGCGCCTAAATTGTCGTAGTTGGAAATTTGGGTGGTCCACTGTTCGCGCTCAATGCCGAGATAGCGGGAGAGGAAATCGTTGGCAAAGGCGCGCCAATCGTAGCTTGGGAATGCAATGAGGTGGGCGTTGAAATTTCCCGTGGCGCCGCCAAACTTGCCGCTCACCGGCACCGCTTTCAGTTGTGCTAACTGCTGCTCGAGGCGGTAGGCAAACACTTTCAGCTCCTTGCCCAAGCGAGTGGGCGAAGCCGGCTGACCGTGGGTTTTGGCAAGCATTGGAATGTCGTACCACAGTTCGGTGTGCTCATTGAGCCATGCCACCACTTGCTCAATGGCAGGGATGAGCACCTGGTGGGTGGCATCCTTAATTGCCATCGGCACCGATGTGTTGTTGATATCTTGCGAAGTGAGCCCGAAGTGGATAAATTCTTTTTGAGCGTCCAAGCCAAGGGCATCGAATTTTTCCTTCAAAAAATACTCCACCGCCTTCACATCGTGATTGGTGACGCTCTCAATCTCCTTCACGCGGAGGGCATCTTGCTCGCTAAAATCGTGGTAGATGCTGCGCAACTGCGCTTTTTGCTCTTCGCTGATGCCTGCCAGCTGTGGCAATGGCAATTCGCTCAGGGCAATAAAATACTCTACTTCCACTTTCACGCGGTAGCGAATCAATGCACACTCTGAAAAATAGGCCGACAAAGCCTCGGTCTTGCTGTGATAGCGGCCATCGATAGGCGAAACAGCGGTAAGGGGACTCAAACTCATCATCTAAACTCAAATCATTTTTTTTTTGCACAATTCCACCCATCATCCCATATATAATAATGTGTGGATGCATTTGGTTATTATCTTCTGCAAAATTACAAAAAAATTAACAAATCACCCAAACATAACTCCACTTTCGCCACGGCACATCCATTATGAAGCGAGTGTGTGGAGAAAATTTAAAAAACAGGAGTAAAAATTTGTGTAATTCAAAATAATGTACTAATTTTGCATCGCAATTCGCAAAAAGGGCGTTTAGCTCAGCTGGTTTAGAGCATCTGCCTTACAAGCAGAGGGTCGGCGGTTCGAATCCGTCAACGCCCACCCCTTAAAAAGACGACTCGGCTTTTAGCCGAGTTTTTTTTATGTCCAACCACCCCCCCCACAAATATTGGGCACGGCTCCAAAATTAGGCTCGGTAGAAAATAATTACGGGTGATTATGGATCAGTAGAAAAAGTGTGGTTGCCCCCACTAATTTTCTACTGATCCGTGATTATTGGATTAACAAAA
>JBJECV010000107.1:0-34879 GCA_051871435.1 Sodaliphilus sp.
CTCAGCCACTTGCCGTCACGAAATTTTGGGGAATTAACTGAAATTCCCTAATTATCAATTATTCCTCAAAGAGTATTCAAGCGAAAAATATAGCAAAAACTCCTCGATTGGAAAAACCAGGATAACGGTAGCACAGCCCTGCTTTTAGAAGGTGCCAGGCGAGTTGGCAAATCAACCATTGTGGAGGAATTTGCAAAAAATGAATATGAGAGCTATCTCTTAATCGATTTCTCTATTGCAAGTAAGAAAGTGAAAGACGCCTTCTTAGATATTTCCAATCTCGATTATCTATTTACTACCCTACAAATAAACTATGGAGTGGGTTTGGTCCCGGGAAAATCACTCATAATTTTCGACGAAATACAAAAGTGCCCTTTAGCTCGACAAGCAATCAAGCACTTAGTGAAAGATGGTCGCTATCACTACATAGAAACCGGCTCGCTACTTGGCATCAAAATGAAAAAACGTCCTAAGGCCGATGGGACCAAAATTCTCATTCCCAGCGAAGAACGACGTGTTACAATGTACCCGATGGACTATGAGGAATTTAGATGGGCAATGGGCGACTCCAGCACAATGCCTATCGTAAGAAACATTTTTAAAAAATGGTCGACTCTTGGCGATGCCCTAAACAGCAAACTCTTCAGAGATTTTCGCCTATATGTGCTCGTGGGTGGTATGCCTCAAGCCGTGAATGCGTATCTCAACACCCAAGATTTAAGCCGAGTGGACCAGGTGAAGAGAAACATCATTAACCTATACGACACCGACTTCTATGAGTTGGATCCGTCAGGTAAAACATCATTGCTGTTTCATGCTATTCCAGCACAGCTCAACACCAACGCCTCAAGATACAAAGTAGGGAGTGTGATAGAGGGAGGACGAGCCGACAGACTGACCACCCCACTTTCCATACTGAGAGAGTCTATGACATCAAACATTGCCTACCACTCTAATGACCCAAGTGCAGGACTTGCTCTGCACATCAATCCCGATTGCTTCAAGTTATATTGTGGTGATACAGGTCTGTTTGTAACCCTTGCTTTTTGGGACTCCGAGTTCACAAGCAATATCATTTACCAAAAATTCCTCACCAACAAGCTCACCGCCGATGTTGGATATGTGTATGAAAATATAGTTTCACAAATGCTCGTAGCAGCAGGCAAGAAACTATATTATCACACTTGGCCTACGGAAAATGGCAAACGAAAATATGAAGTTGACTTCTTGATACCCGAGGTGGTAAGGTGAGTGTTATTGAGGTAAAGTCGTCACAATCAAAAGAGCATGCTTCTATCACCAATTTTATAAAAAAGTTTTCTTCACGCATTCAGCAGTCGTATGTAATTCACGGGAAAGATATGCGCAAAGAGGGCACTCTCAAATTCATTCCTTTCTATATGACACCATTCTTATAACTATAAGGTTTCCTCTTTGCGCTAAATTTTAGGTAAAAAACATAGAGGGCTATAAAACTGATTATTCTTGGAAGGTAAGACAGATATTTATACTGCGTAGCAGATAACCCTACATAAAATTCATCAGTTCGCGCCCTATTTTATGTAGTCCTTCCACAATGCGTTGACGTTGCTTTGGGCGAGGTTGCTTCAGCCCGGTGGCATAATGACTCAATTGCCGCTGATTTATGCCGGTGGCCCTGCTAATGGCTGCCATAGAGGCAAAGCGCTCGCTACTACGCAAAAGCGACGCAGTATCAGTATACACAAACACAAATTCGTAGTCACCATCTATCAGCCATTCCGGCACCTCGTCGCCATCGCTGAGCATTCCATGCACATGGAAGTTTAATGTTTCGCGAGCCTCACGTTGGAGTTCGTCGAATGTGGCAGCTGTAAAAACCACAACACCAGGCACATTGTCTCCAAAACTGGCAGCAAAATTCTTATTGCACCACGACACATTAACAATTATCTTTTCCATATTATTATATTTATTTAATCTTTAATCATTCTTGTTATTTCCATTCGGCTTGCTTCCATATACTATTGAGCGTAAATTGGTCTAACTCATCGCTATTTTTACCTTTTACGGTCACTTTTTTCCAGCCTTAGTGGGATGCTTAAACTGCAGATGGCTCCCACGCTGCGCTACTTGCAGCCATCCATCACGCTTCAACATCCGCAGGACTTCAATCACCTTATAAACCTTCATTAAAATTTAAGTTATATATCATTTACAAACGTAAAGGTAGTAATTATTCTACTTTTTTTACAAAATAAACAGTAAAAAAATAGATCGGAAAAGTGCACGAATATGCGATTTTTAAAGAAATAATAAGAGAATGGCAGTAAAGTGAGAAAAAAACGAAGGCGGGGCAGCTGTGAAATTTCCCCAAATCACTATTTATCATTATCTTTGCAGATTGAAAATAATAGCAACTCAAAATATATGAATATTCTGGAATTAAGCGAACAAGAAATTGTGCGACGCAACAGTTTGAACCGTTTGCGTGAAATGGGCATTGAGCCCTACCCTGCTGATGAATTTGTGGTGGATGCTTGGAGCGATGAAGCAAAAGCCAACTTCAGCGACGAGAGCGAGCCTCGCCAGGTGCGCATGGCTGGCCGTGTGATGAGCCGCCGCATTATGGGCAAGGCGTCATTTATGGAATTGCAAGACTCCAAGGGCCGCATCCAAGTGTATGTGAACCGTGATGAGATTTGTCCCGACGAAGATAAAACGCTCTACAATGAGGTGTTTAAAAAATTGCTCGACATTGGCGACTTTGTGGGCGTGACCGGATTCGTGTTCCGCACCCAAACGGGCGAAATCAGTGTGCATGCGCGCACCCTCAGCTTGCTGAGCAAGAGTCTGAAACCGTTGCCCATCGTGAAGGTGAAAGACGGTGTAACCTACGATGCTTTCGACGACCCGGAACTCCGCTATCGCCAGCGCTATGTGGACCTCATCGTGAATGATGGCGTGAAAGACACCTTCTTGAAGCGTGCCACCATCGTGAAAACCATGCGCCAAGTGCTCGACGAAGCCGGCTACACCGAAGTGGAGACACCCACTCTGCAAGCCATTGCCGGCGGCGCCAGCGCACGCCCGTTTATGACGCATTTCAATGCGCTCAACATCCCCATGTATATGCGTATCGCCACCGAGCTCTACCTCAAGCGACTGATTGTGGGCGGATTTGAAGGCGTGTACGAAATTGGTAAAAACTTCCGCAACGAGGGTATGGACCGCAACCACAACCCGGAATTTACCTGCATGGAACTCTATGTGCAATACAAGGACTACAATTGGATGATGAGTTTCACGGAGCAGTTGCTCGAAAAAATTTGTGTGGCTGTGAATGGCACACCGGAAGCCGTGGTAGATGGCAAAACCATCAGTTTTAAGGCGCCCTATCGCCGATTGCCCATCCTCGACGCCATCAAAGAAAAAACCGGCTACGACCTCTACGGCAAGAGCGAAGACGAAATGCGCGAGGTGTGCAAGGCACTCAATATGGAAATAGACGACACCATGGGTAAGGGCAAACTCATCGATGAAATATTCGGCGAATTTTGCGAAGGCACTTTCGTGCAACCCACTTTCATCACCGACTATCCCGTGGAAATGTCGCCGCTCACTAAAAAGCACCGCAGCAAACCCGGATTGACCGAACGCTTTGAGTTGATGGTAAACGGTAAAGAATTGGCGAACGCCTACAGCGAGCTCAACGACCCCATCGACCAAGAAGAACGCTTTGTGGAACAAATGCGATTGGCTGATAAGGGCGACGATGAGGCAATGATTATTGACCACGACTTTTTGCGCGCCTTGCAGTATGGTATGCCGCCCACCAGCGGTATCGGTATCGGTATCGACCGCCTCGTGATGCTCATGACCGGCCACAGCTACATTCAAGACGTGCTCCTCTTCCCGCAAATGCGCCCCGAAAAGGTGGCTAAGCGCGACAAAGCGGAGGCTTACACCGCTCTCGGCATTGCCGAAGAATGGGTGGCACCCATACAAAAGGCGGGCTTCCTCACCGTGGAAGCATTGGGCAAAATAGAACGCCCCGGCAAACTCTTCCAAGACTTACTCGACATCAACAAGAAATACAAACTCGGCTTGAAGGCGCCGGTGGTGGACGAAGTGAAGGCATGGGTGGAAGCCGCAGCAGCCACTCTCCCCGCAGAACCCGCAGAATAACGAACCTCATATCTCAGACAAAAAGTGCCCCCAAAAAGGGCACTTTTTTTGGGGGGGGTGAACAAGTCTGCGAGACTTTAGATTGCAAAGGGACGGTTCTTCTGCAATGTAAAGTAGCATAATATACTAAACACCAATTCACTATAAGTGATTTAAGGCTGTTTTTTAGCATAATTTAACAAATAAAAATCGGGTAAAAAATAACACATAATTTATTAATATATAGTGTGATATGCGAATTTTGATTGCAAGAAGAACCGTCCCTTTGCAATGCTTTAATCTATGGTTTCGCAGATTTTACCCAATCGGGACAATTTTTATTGCGGTGCACATCTTTCCAAGTGCTTCGAATATTGCTGCCACGGCATAGGAGAGCGGCTTGCACTTCGTCAATATTCCACGATGTGGTATCGCTTGGCGGTGAGGTGTTTTTTTGCTCCGGGCTTGAGCACCAATGTGCCTTCTATGGCGTAGGAGTGCACGCTGTAGCTGTAGAAGGTGCCGCCTTCTATGGCGATACGGCTGTCGGATTTCACGCCTTTGGGCGACGATAGCCCGGTTTCGCCGAGGGTCACCACACTCACGCTGCCGCCGGTTTGCATAAAATCTGCGGCGTTGATGCCTTTGCCACCGTCACCGGTGCTTTTCAGGCGCAACTCTCCCCCACTCACCATCAAGATGCTGTCGGCTTTCACTGCTGCTGCACTTGTGGTGTCGCCTTCTTCTATCACCGACCCACCGTGGGTAATCACGGTGGTGCGGCCGCTATTCACCTTCACGAATGCTTCGCATCGAATGCCACGCGCACCGGCACCGTAGGTTTCCAAATTATGCACGCCTCCGTCAATCATCACGCCATCGTTGGCTCTGATGCAGTGCGTGCCGTGCGAAATGATGCGAGTGTGCACGCCGGGGCGTAGGCGCACGTAGTCGTCGGAAGCGATGCCGGCTCGTGCTTGCGCATCCACTTGCAGCACACCTTTGCCGCTCACAATGATTTTCCCCTCGCTGAAAATGGTGGCTTTCTGCGCTTCGCCCTCCGTGTCGATGTAGTCGGCACCGTCGGATATCACATTCTGCGAGCCATCGGCAAGCACCACATACATTCGCTTTTTGTTTTGGCAATTGATAGCGGCGCCGTGCGGGTTGTGGATAGAGGCGCCGCACAATTCCAAACCGAATTTATTCTCGCCGTAAATCTTAATCGACCCGTTGGATGTGCTACCGCTCACTTTCAGGTACACTTTTTTGCCGCCGATTCGCACCGTGAGGTGGGCGCCATTGCGGATAATGCTACACCGCGTTAAATCACCACTCACCGTGGCTTCTTCGCCATTGAATGTGATGTTCGCCACGCGGTTGAGCGCTTGGTTTTCGATATAGTCGTCGTAGTATTCATCGGCGATATCTGTGGGAATCTGCTCGGCGGAATCCGTCACTTCGGCGTCATTGAATTGGATGTCGCGAATGCTCACCGTGTCGTTGTCGGCAATGATTTGGCTAAAATCCGTGTCGTCGGACTCGCACGAAGGAGCCACCGTGAGCAGTGCGATTGTGGCGAGCAGCAATAATATCTTTTTCATAAGTGCTTAGAATTTAAATTTGTAGGAAATGCCCACGATGTGGCTGTTACGCTCTTCATCGTCGTCGTCTTCGTTCACCACTTGATACTGGTAGTAGGCCTTCAGCACATGCTGTTTGCCAATCTTATACGAGGTACCCACCTGAAAGCGTGCCTTGTCGAGCGCCATAGAGTTGAACAATTCGCCATTCACGAAAGGCGTGAATTTGCAGTGGCGGATATTGTATTCCGCCTCCAATTTGCTGCGCAACACATGGCGGCGCTTGCTACCCACATTATCGCGTTCCCATTCTTTGTCGATGAAATCATAGCGGTCCACGGTTTTTTCGGGGCGGAAGGTGAACTGCCAGCGTTCGCGTAGCGAGAGGTTGAGCCGCCCGATGTCCACATTGCCGCTCACCGACAATTGCCAGCGGCTGCGTGTGGCCCAATGGCTCGGGCGCCATTTGCGGATGTCGCCATCTTCGGTGTAGCTGATTTTTTCTTGATTATTGTCGTAGAGAAGCGAGTAGCCGGCGCTCACTTTCAGCGGTCGGCATAGCTTATATTCCACGCTCAGCGCACCGCTCCATCGGTCGAGAGTGCGCGTGGAATTGCGGGTGCGCAATTCCACTTCGGCTCCCACCGATGCCCGCTTCGTGATTTTGTGCTCCGCCTCCACGCCATAGGTCATCCCGAAATCGTCGCCGGCGAAAGCGGGCAGAGCCACCGCGCACAGCAGAGCCGCCGCTATTATTTTTGATTGAAATTTCCCCATTCTTCTCGGTTGATTCTGGTGCTTTGATTAATGATGGTGTCGTGGCTGTCGGTTTGGCAAATGTAGTGCACCTTCAGCAGCGCCATATCGCGGATAAAGTCCACGCTGCCCACTTCCACCTTCGTCACTTCCACGCCAAGGCGCTTTTGCAAGTCGGCGATAAGGTCGGCACGGCGGTCCTCGGTGATGAGTTCGGTGCGGTCGTAGTTCACATATTTGGTGCGTTCTTTGGTTTTGAGCAAAAAAGCCTCACACAGCCATATTGCCACCAAAAAAGCAAAGTTGGGCGCCAATTGCACCACATTAAATTCCTCGCCGCCTGCCACAAGCGAGTTCACCACCGACATACACACAATGGTAAACAAGTAGGTCATTTCGCGCACGGGGATGGTTTCGGTGCGATAGCGCATGATGCTGAAAATGCCAAACAGCCCGATGCCGATACCGATACCAGCCCCGGCATTGAGCGCATGAATCATATACACCATAAAGAACATCAAGAAGAAGATGGCTATGCCTATCATCACAAAGGTGAAATAATAGTCGCGCCGATTGCTTTTCTTGAAATAGAAGAAATGCGTGATAATCCAAATGAATATCAAATTCACAAAAAACATTTCTCCCATGAGCAGTAGATGTTGAGATATATTCATAGTTAGTAGTTTAGTAGTTTCTTTTTACAATAAAGAGGCTCCCGTTTGCAGTTTTTCTATGTAGTGAAGCCGTGGCTTAAAGCGGTTGATGCGCAGCTTATCGTCGGTGAGCGAGCACCCTATGCAGTATTTGCTAAAGCCCTTGGGCTTGATGCGCAATTCGCGAAGCAGAGGCAAAATGGGCGAGGGCTTTCGGCTGTCGCGCTTCAGCTCTATCACCACCAATTCAGGCAACCGTTCCTCTTTTGCAGTGGCAAAATTATGAAAACGGATATTGAAATCGATGGTGAGCCGCTCGGTTTTGCCATTGTTCACCAAGGTGATGCGCTCAAATTTGTTTTCGATAAGGCTGTGCAAATGCTGCGGATTGCACTGCAAATACTTACTCAAGAAATCAGCATTTTCCATGTCTGTGGCCGTTTTCACGAAGGTGCCGGGTGTGAACTCCGGTAGCACCACGCGCTTCTTTTTGGTGATGCCGTGGTTGTCTTTCGTTTTCACTTCCAAAAAAGCCAAGTGCGAGTCGAGGTAAGAGCGAATGCGCAGTTTCTGACGCGGACGCTTATCGTACTGATGACGGTAAAACATACTCATCTCTTCGGTGTCGAAATATAGGGTGTAGTATGCTCCAATGCGCTTGCCCTCGATTTCCTGCACAAAATATTCCGCACGGGCCTTCTCCAAAAGCGCACAAAGCATTTGCCGAGTGGTTACATACTTCGTGTCCACGCGGTTCATCAATTTCACACTCGACATCTCTTGCAACGAAATGGGGCGAAATCCTGCCAATAGGTTTTCAATAGTGCGCAATTACTGATTAGTTTCTAAATAATCCTCAAAATAAGAGTAGTATAGGGCAAAGATAAACAAAATTACTGATTTGCGCCACAAATTGCATACATTTTTTGCATAATTGCATAAATCCACACCTCCTAACGAGTCAACGAGTGTTTCATATATTTCTGCAAAAGCAAATAGTTTTCGATTTTGTTCATTTAGTAGGCTTTCACCCTCCCCACAAAAAAGAAGGAACGCGATTCACATCGCATTCCTTCAAATGATTTTAAAAATTACTTTTTTATTAACGTATGTATCTTAGTCGATGATATCAAATCCGGTGTATTTTTGGAGCACCTTGGGCACCTTAATACCTTCCGGAGTTTGGTTGTTTTCGAGCAGTGCCGCCATAATGCGGGGCAGTGCCAATGCCGAGCCATTCAGCGTGTGGCACAAACGAATTTTCTTGTCGTCGCCACGGTATCTGCATTTCAAGCGGTTGGCTTGATAGGTTTCAAAATTCGACACCGAACTCACCTCAAGCCAGCGCTCTTGTGCGCCACTCCACACCTCAAAGTCGAAGGTGATGGCAGAAGTGAAACTCATATCGCCACCGCACAAGCGAAGAATGTGCCAAGGCAATTCGAGTTTTTCGAGTAGCCCTTGCACGTGGTCCTTCATCTCTTCGAGCGCTGCGTAGGAGTTTTCGGGCTTTTCAATGCGCACGATTTCCACCTTATCGAATTGGTGCAAGCGGTTCAAGCCTCTCACATCCTTGCCATAACTACCGGCTTCGCGGCGGAAGCAAGCACTATAGGCGCAATTCTTTTTCGGAAGAGCATCGCCCGGGATAATCACATCGCGGTAAATGTTCGTTACGGGCACCTCTGCGGTAGGAATCAAGTAGAAATCATCCACTTGGCAGTGATACATTTGTCCTTCTTTGTCGGGCAGCTGACCCGTGCCAAGGCCTGAGGCTTCGTTCACCACGTAAGGCGGCTGAATTTCGGTATAGCCGGCTTTGTTGGCCTCATCAAGGAAGAATTGAATGAGTGCTCTTTGCAAGCGCGCGCCCTTGCCGATATACACCGGGAATCCGGCGCCGGTAATTTTCACACCTAAGTCGAAGTCGATGAGGTTGTATTTCTTTGCAAGTTCCCAGTGAGGGAGAGCATCTTTGTCCAGGTTAGGCATTTCGCCACCGGTTTTTTCCACCACATTATCTTCGGCACTCTTACCTTCGGGCACACCCTCGTAGGGCACATTCGGCACCGACAGCAAAATCTCTTTGATTTGGGTTTCAATGCCGGAAAGTTGGTCGTCGATATCTTTGTTACCGGATTTCAACGAAGCCACTTGTGCTTTTGCCTCGTTGGCTTCCTCTTTTTTGCCTTGCTTCATCAAGGCACCGATTTGGGCAGCCATCTTATTGAGCACGGCAGCATTATCGTCGCGTAGTTTTTGAATTTTCTTTCTTTGTTTGTCGAGTTCCACCACGCGCATAATGGGTTCACGACCATCAAATTGCTTAACAGCCAATCGGCGGATCACTTCCTCCGGATTTTCGTTGATGAGTTGTAGTGTAAGCATTGTATTTCGTTTTAAATCAATTTCTTTTCCAACCCACAAAATTACAAATTCTTCCCCAACTATGCAAGCATTCCCCCCAATAAACCACATTCCCCCACCCGGCAAAAATGGTGCGGGGGGTGGGATTTAGAATGAGATGGTGCCGGTGGCTTTTTTTGCGGAATTGGGTGCGGCTGTGGCGGGCTCTTTTGGCGCCGACACGCTCTTGCGCAATTCGGCTATTTTGCTTTTAAACTTGGGCTCGCGGTCGCGATTGAATGTGGGTGTTTTTTCGAACAGGTCGATGATTTCATCGTTGTCGAGGTCTTCGGGCAAAAACACAAACACCTTGTTTTCGGCGCGCTCAATGTTGGTTTGCGCCACTTTACCGCCATATTCTCCTGCCAATCGTTGCAATTCGTCGTCGTCTGGCTTTGCGGCGCTTTGTCCCATCACTTTTCCCACGGGGGCTTCGGCATCGAGTGTTACATCAAAGCCAGCTGCCAGAATGGTGGTTTTTACCTTTTCGCCGAGGGTGTCGTCGTAGCCCACACCCCAAATCACGTCCACTTCAGGGCTGAAGTTGGTCATAAATCGGCTCATATCGTTGAGTTCCGCCATTTTAAACGGCTCGTTGGCATTGCGCGAATAGTAGATGTTGACCAAAATATTTTTTGCGCTGTACACGTCGCGGTTTTTGAGCAATGGTGAATTGAGGGCATCTTCAATCGACTTAGTGATACGCATATCTCCTTCTCCGTAGCCGGTGCTAATCACCGCCACACCGCCATCGCGCAGGGTGGTGTTCACATCGTTGAAGTCGAGGTTGATGCGTCCTTCGGTGGTGATGAGCTCCGAGATGCTTCGTGCTGCCACCGAAAGGGTGTCGTCGGCTTTGCCGAAAGCATTGGCGAAGTCGAGGTCGGGATAAATTTCGGTGAGGCGCTCATTATTGATAATCAGCAGAGCGTCCACATATTTTTTCATTTCGTCGGCGCCATCGAGGGCTTTCAAAATTTTGCGTTGACCTTCAAACAGGAAGGGAATGGTTACGATACCAATGGTGAGGATACCCTTGTCGCGTGCTATTTTTGCCACGATGGGTGCTGCGCCGGTGCCGGTACCTCCGCCCATACCGGCGGTGATAAACACCATTTTGGTTTCATCGTCGAAGAGTGCACTGATTTCGTCGGCACTTTCCATAGCGGCTTTCTCTGCCACTTCGGGCACGTTGCCGGCTCCGAGGCCTTTGGTGGTTTGCGGGCCGATGAGCAGGCGTTCGGGTACGGGCGAACTTTTGAGCGCTTGTTGGTCGGTGTTGATTACCACAAACGAAACGCCATTCACATTTTGTGAATACATGTGGTTCACGGCATTGCTGCCGCCACCTCCCACACCCACCACTTTGATGATAGTGGGCGATGGAATGCTCTCCTTGTTGCCGTTGATGAGCACGGGTTCAAAACCGGAGTTGATATCTATCTCGTTGAAAATATTGTCGTTGTCTGTCATTGTTGTTGTGTTATGGGGGTGTATACTATTTTGATGCTCACTTCTCTGTAGCTACAAGGTTTAATCGTCTCTTCCTTCTTCGGTGAGGAGTTCGTCGAATTTGTCGCGTATTTGTCCAAAAATCGAGCGTTTCTTTTTGGGCTTTTCTTCTTTCTTTGGCGGCTCTTCGGTGTGCTGCTCGGTGGTGATGGTGGGTCCATCGGCGGGCTCGTAGATGTGGCGTCGCACGCAGGTGGTGCCATCGGCAATCATTTCGGCAGCCTTATTGAGCAGCGAGAACACTTGAATGTATTCAAATTTATTGATTTCGTGGTTCAAGATATTGATGCCCGGAGGTGTGGTGCCCATGCGGGTTTCAATCTTGGTTTTCTCCTTAAATTCGCCTTGCAAACCTTTGAGTTTGGCGCCGCCGCCCACCAGCACGATGGTTTTCACATCGGCGGTTTGCAGATGTGCATATTCTATTTGCTTGTTCACGTTGGTTATCATTTCCGAGGTGCGCGAAATGATATAATTGATGGCGGATTTAGAGTTCACATCATTGATGGTGATGCTTTCGGAATTGAGGTTCAGCGGTTCGGCGATGGCTTTCTTCACCATTTCCGCTTTTTCTTCGGTGGTGTTTTGCAATCCGTTCACCAAGTCGCGTGTGAGGTTTCGTCCGCCAAATGGCAGGGTGGTGAAATACACCAAAGTGCCGGATTTAAAAATCGACACGGTGGTGGTTTCGGCACCCATATCCACGAGCATACATCCCAGCATGCGTTCTTCTTCGGTGAGGATGCTATCCGCCATTGCCAAGGAGGTAACCATCAGTTTCTTCACTTTATAGTCGCCTAAGGCACGGCGGAGGTTGAGTTGCAGCGTGGGTTTAGCCACGATGCGATTAAATTTGATGTTGATGCTACCG
Organism: Sodaliphilus sp.; assembly: GCA_051871435.1. Classification (GTDB taxonomy): domain Bacteria; phylum Bacteroidota; class Bacteroidia; order Bacteroidales; family Muribaculaceae; genus Sodaliphilus. Next base: position 11,928 of record JBJECV010000107.1, read on the forward strand.
CCGCAGCATCCCACCGGATTGGGATTTTCTTTATTATCCACATAGTAGGTTTGTGCCACGATATCAATAGGCTCAAACGAGGCAATGGGTTCTTTGAATGCGCTTTGCTTCAGGTTTTCGATATTTTGTTTGGTAATCGATTCCGAAATGTTGAGGTTGCGGTCGATTTCGGTGGGCACCGAGTGGAGCGAACGTCCATTAAATCCCACATAAATGTCGGTGATGTCGCCGTCCACTTTGTTTTCCAATTTCTTCACGATGCGCACAATGGCGTTTTTGGTGTTTTCCACATTTTGCACGCATCCGTATCGCACGCAGTTGGTGAGTTTTTCTTCTTCAAGATGGTTCACACTCAGATACCCTGCTGCGCTTTTTTCTGCAATAGCCCCCACAATTTTTGTGCTGCCTATTTCAATTGCTACGATATGTTGGATATTTTCCATAAATGATTGAGTTTTATATGTCGGTTGTTGTTATTTTTTCTTATTCTTTTTGGTTTCGGATTTCGCTTTTTCTTTTTTCTTGTCGGGCTCCTTCTTTTTTGGCGCTTCGGCTTTCGGTTTGGTAGCCTCTTTAGGCTTTTCTTTTGCCTTTTCCGGAGGCTGTTGCTTGGTGTCGGGCTTTTCCGTTTTCGCTTCCGAAGTGATGGTTGGCGGTGTCATCGATTCGTTTTCGTTGCTTTCGCCCACGGTATCCACGTGCTCCGTCAGCACTTTCTTGTGGCGCAAATTGCCCACCACCTGGTGTTGCCACTTCACCGAGATGGTGTCGTAGGTGTTCCACCCTTTTTCGGGCATCACTTTGCGGTAGAAGAGCAGGAGTTTTTTGAATTTGTTTTCTATGTTGTCCACGCTGCCAAAGTTCACCACATGGCCCATAATGTTGGGCACGATAAAGATATTGTTGGAATCGCGGTATTCTATCATACCCACCAAGGCATTAATCACCGAATCGGATTGCACATAATCGATGAGCGGTAGCAACCGCTTGGGCGGAAATTGCGCGGTGAAATGCCCTTTCACAATCATCACATCGGAGGTAAAATCGGTGGAAACCGGCATTTGCTTGCCGTCGCGGTTCACGTAGTAGGCGTGATCACCATCCATCACCCTCATCACCGGCACCAATTGCTTCACTTTCACAATCAGCACGCCATCTGCGCCTTTCACACATTCGCCATATTCCAGATAGGGCGAGCGAGCGAGGGCTTCTTCCACCGCTTGTGTGTTGATGTCTTTCATAGGCACACCTATCAGGCGCAAGTGGCATTGGTTGAGGTATTGGAGCACGCCTTCGGCATTCACGAATGTGGTGCTATCGTTGTTCTCAATCTGTATGTCCACTTTCACACACGCCTCGCTGTCGGCGCGCCCTTTGGCCCACAGCACGCCCCACAAGAGCAAACTTGTGAGAATGAGGATGATGATGTAGCGAGCGTATTTCAATGTTGTTGACGTTTTACTTCTTCACAAATTTCGGGTAATAAGTTCACGATGTCGCCTGCGCCCACGGTAAGCAGTACTTCAAAGTTAAGATTTTGAATTGATTTGAGCAAGTTTTCTTTGCTGTAAATCTTTTTGTTAGCGCAGGTCACATCTTTCAAAATCAGTTCGCTGTTCACACCTTCTATGGGCAATTCGCGTGCCGGATAGATGGGCAGCAGTATCAATTCATCGGCCTCTGAGAGTGCTGAGGCAAAGTCGGGAGCGAAGTCGCGAGTGCGGCTATAGAGATGCGGCTGGAATGCCACCGTGAGCTTGCGGTTGGGGTAAAGGCTTTTCACCGATCGAATCGACGCCCGCAGTTCGTCGGGGTGGTGCGCATAGTCGTCGATGACCACTTTTTCGGGTGTTTTGAGCCAAAATTCAAAGCGTCGCTTCGGTCCCATAAAGGTGCTGATGGCTTCCTTCATAGCTTCCGCGGGCACTTTTGCCAAATGGCAAGCTGCCATGGCTGCCACAGCGTTTTCGATATTGATGTCGACAGGCACACCCAAATTCACATCAGCAATCACGCCATCGGGCGTCACGAAGTCGAACACGATGCTGCCATCGCCTTTTCGCACATTGGCGGCATGGAAGTCGCCTTCGCTGAGCGAATAGGTGTAGAGCCTCACTTCTTCGCCGATGCGGGGCTGCAAATCCAAGCCGGTGTGCACGATGAGTGCGCCACCGGGGCGTATCAGTTCGGTGAAGTGGGCAAAACTCTCCAAATAATTCTCGTAGGTGCCGTAAATGTCGAGGTGATCGGCGTCGGTGGAGGTGATTACGGCGATGTAGGGTTTCAGATGATGGAACGAACGGTCGAATTCGTCGGCTTCAATCACGGAATAGGGGCTACTGTCCGACAGCAAGAAATTGCTCCCATAATTGCGTAGCACGCCGCCTAAGAAAGCGTTGCTACCGATGCCCGACACTTCCAAAATGTGTGCAGCCATACTCGATGTGGTGGTTTTGCCATGCGTGCCGGCAAAGCAGAGCGCTTGCGAATGTTCGGTGACCACGCCAAGCACCTTGGCACGCTTCACCACCTCGAAGCCGTTTGCCCTAAACCATTGCAATCCGGCGTGGGAATCGGGAATGGCAGGGGTGTAGACCACAAGGGTGCGCTCACTATCGCGGCAATAGTCGGGGATAAGGTCAGGATTTTCGTCGTAGGCAAATGCCACACCTTCTGCCTCCAAGGCAGCGGTGAGTTCGCTGGGCGTGCGGTCGTAAGCCGCCACTTTTTTGCCCTTAGAGAGAAAATAGCGTTCGAGGGCAGCCATTCCAATGCCGCCACCACCCACAAAATATATACAATCAAAATCTTTCATCACAGTAGAATATTTATTTCAGAAGTTAAGAAGTTAAGAAGAATGTCTTGTGGCTTCCAAACTTGTTGACTCGTTGACTCGTTGACTTGTTGACTCGTTGACTTGTTGACTCGTTGACTTGTTGACTTGTTGACTCGTTGACTCGTTGACTTGTTGACTCGTTGACTCAAGAACCGATGATTTTCATCACTTCGTCCACGATGCGCTCGGCGGAATTGAGCAGCGCCATGCGTTCCACATTTTCCCCGATGGTGCTAAGTTTTTCGGGGTCGTTGATGGTGGCGAGCATGGTGTCGACCAGCTTTTCCGGAGCATCGGCGTCGGTCACCATAATGGCGGCGTCGCGGTTGGCAAGTGCGAGGGCATTCTTGGTTTGGTGGTCTTCCGCCACATTGGGCGAGGGCACCAAAATTGAGGGTTTGCCCAAGAGCTGGAGTTCGCTGATGCTGCTGGCTCCGGCGCGCGAAACCACCAAGTCGGCAGCGCGGTACGCCATATCCATATTGCTGATAAACGGCATTTGTATCACATTCTTCACGCCCGACTCCTCCAGTGCTTTACGGCATTGCTCATCGTAGATTTTACCGCTTTGCCACACCACTTGCACATCATTTGCCGCAGCGCCAATTTTCTGCAAATCGCCAATGATGCTTTGATTGATGGTGCGAGCACCGAGGCTGCCGCCAATAATCAGCACAGTGGCTTTATCGGGGTCGATACCCATAGCCTTTTTGGCATCTTCAGCCGACGCCTCACATTCCAAGAGGTTGCGGCGCACCGGATTGCCGGTGAGCACTATTTTTTCGGCAGGGAAAAAGCGTTCCATTCCTTCGTAGGCCACGCAAATGCGCTTTGCCCCTTTGGCAAGGAGTTTGTTGGTGACCCCGGCGTAGGAATTTTGCTCTTGCAGCAAGGTAGGGATACCCTTCTTTTGCGCAGCCTTGAGCATCGGACCGCTGGCATAGCCGCCCACCCCGATAGCTATATCGGGCTTAAATTCTTTCAAAATATGGTTTGCCAAGCGAATGCTCTTCCACAATTTGAGCATCACCTTCACATTGCGCAGCAGGTGCTTGCGGTCGAAGCCACACACCGGCAGCCCTTTGATTTCGTAGCCGGCAGCGGGCACGCGTTCCATTTCCATTCTGCCCTCAGCGCCCACAAACAGGATTTGCGCTTGAGGATATCGCCGGCGAATTTCGTGGGCTATTGATAGCGCCGGGAAAATGTGACCGCCGGTACCACCGCCGCTCACAAGAAATCGTTTACTATTTCCAGACATTTTTGTAATTTATAAGTTGAGAAGGATTCTCTGCACGCAATTCTTCGGGCAGAGCCATCTCTTCTTTGGTTGCATTTTCTTTATCCGTAAGTCCTGCCACGGTGCGACTGATGCTCAGCAACAGCGCAAAGGCATAACTGGTGACCACAATTGCGGAACCGCCCTTCGAAATCAGCGGCAAAGGCTGACCCGACACCGGGAACACGCCGGTGTTGATGGCAATGTGAAATAGCGCTTGAAGCGTAATCATAGATGCCAAGCCTATCACCATCAGTGTGGGTAGGGTGCGACGGCAACGCCGAGCTATCATGGCTGCTCGCAAAAGCAACACCAAAAATAGCATCAGCACTATCACGCCGCCTATCAGTCCGGTGTCTTCCACAATGATGGAAAACACATAGTCGCTTGAAGCCAAAGGCAAGCGGCTCGTTTCGCGCGAATTACCGAAAAACACGCCCGTCACGCCGCCATGAGCTTGTGCCATGTAGGCAAACATTTCCTGGTCGTTTTCGTTGGGAATGATGGGTCGGGTCCACAGCGAATCGTTGTTGAGCCAATTCTCAATACGCTTTTTGCGCAGATTGGAGCGGTCCACCTTCTTTTTTTTGCCTTTTTCGGAATCTTTTGCCGTTACCATTGCGCCTTCTTCACCTTCTTGCACCACCTCGGTTTGCGAGCGGGCATTTTTCAGGTTCTTCTCTTTATCGTCGTTCGACGACTTAATCATATAGATGGCGCCGCCCACCAAGCCGAAGCTCACCAGCAATATGGCTATTCTCTTGAAAGTGATGCCACCCACCACCATCATCACCAAACTGATGCTACTGAGCAGCAAGAAGTTGGTCATACCATTCACGTAGGTGAGCAAGCCATACACGGCTATGAGCAGCACGCACACTATCACGCCGTTGTTGCTCACGCCATTTCCCTTTTGGGTGCGCGATAGCACGAGCGATAGGCACAGCACCACCGCCAATTTGGCTATCTCGAAAGGCTGAACCGACACGCCCAACACGCTGAAGGAGCGCTGGGCATTGTTGTAGTTCTCACCAAAAAACATCACATATATCAGCATCAAAATCGAAATCGCCGTGAGCCCTACGGTGTAGAAAATGAGGTATTTTTTGTTGGTGTAGGGAATGCGATAGGTGGCCAGCAGCACCCCTCCGCCTATCATTAAGAAGAGGATGTGCTTGAGAATGGGCATATACACGCCCAATTTCTCCACTTCGCGCGAAGCGGCGCTATAGGTTTCCACCAGCGAAATCACGATGAGCATGATGTAGATGCCCCAAATCCAGGGGTCGCCATGCTTCCGCGTCATCTCTTCGTAGCGGTGCGCCTTTTCGCTGATATGTGATTTGTCGTTGCTCATTGATTATATAGTGTGATGTGGTTTTATTCTGCTATGGCGCGCACGCCTTCTTTAAATTGCTCGCCGCGGTCTTCCATGTTGCGGAACAAGTCGAAACTTGCGCAGCAGGGTGAGAGGAGCACGGTGTCTCCTTCTTGTGCCAACTCTTTGCATTTGGCAAGACACTCTTTCATGCTATGGGTGTCGGCAATGTGTGCCACTTTCCCGTTGAAGAAGTTGATAATCTTCGAGTTGTCGGCTCCCATACACACGATGGCGCGCACTTTGGTGCTCACAAATTCGAGCAATTCGCTGTAGTCGTTGCCTTTGTCTTTGCCGCCGAGAATGAGTATCACCGGGGTGGTCATACTTTCGAGGGCATAGTAGCAGGCGTTCACGTTGGTGGCTTTGGAGTCGTTGATATAGGTCACGCCTTTCACGGTGCGCACAAATTCCAATCGGTGCTCTACAGCCTCAAAGTCGGCGAGTGCGCGGCGTATCACGTCTTGCTTAATGTGCAAGCACGATGCCGACAAGCCCGCTGCCATAGAGTTGTACACATTGTGCAGGCCTTTGATCGAGAGTTCGGCTCGCGGAATTTGCCATTGCGTGCCGTTGATGTTGAAGTTCACCATATTGTCGGCGTCGACGTATGCTGCCAGCGATTCGTCGGCGGTGGCATCGAAGGGCAGCAGGCGCGCTTCGGTGTGGATATGCTTGAGTTGGGCATCAATGATGGGATCGCCTTGCCAATAGATAAAAGTGTCGTTGGCATCCTGGTTTTGCATAATGCGGAATTTGGCAGCGGCATAATTTTCCATCTTAAAGTCGTAGCGGTCGAGGTGGTCGGGGGTGATGTTGAGCAGCACCGCCACATTTGCCTTGAATTGATACATATTATCGAGCTGGAAACTGCTCAATTCTATCACATACACATCGTGATGCTCGGTGGCCACTTGCAATGCTAAGCTATTGCCCACATTGCCGGCAAGGCCCACATTCATTCCTGCCTTGGTGAGGATGTGGTAGGTGAGCATGGTGGTGGTGGTTTTGCCGTTGCTACCGGTGATGCACACCATTTTAGCATCGGTGTAGCGCCCGGCAAACTCTATTTCGCTGATAATGGGGATGTGTTTTGCCGCAGCTTTTTGCAGAATGGGCACCGTGGAGGGAATGCCCGGACTCTTGATGATTTCGTCGGCTTGCAGCACCTTTTCTTCGGTGTGCTTGCCTTCTTCCCAAGCAATGTGGTATTGGTTGAGCAATTCTTTATATTTCGGGGCGATGCTGCCCATATCGCTCAGCCACACGTCCATACCTTTCACCTTGGCGAGCACGGCGGCTCCGGCGCCACTTTCGCCTCCACCAAGCACTACTATACGTTTGATTGCTGTCATAATTGCCTATAATATATGTAATGTGTACGGGGATGTTATCGAATCTTTAATGTCACAAAAGTAATCACTGCCAAAAAGATGGCAACCAAGAAAAATCGCATCACGATTTTGGATTCGGGAATGGCGTTGAGGGGCTTTTGCCAAAGGGCTTCCACCTTGCCGCCGGGCACTTGAAAATGGTGGTGTAGCGGTGTCATCTTGAAGATGCGCTTGCCCACACCGGTTTTCTTTTTCGTATATTTGAAGTATGCCACTTGCATCATCACCGAGATGTCTTCCACAAAGAAGGTGAGGCACAATATGGGTATCAATAATTCTTTGCGAATGAGGATGGCAAACACGGCGATGATGCCGCCTAAGCACAAACTGCCGGTGTCGCCCATAAACACTTGCGCCGGGAAGGAGTTATACCACAAGAATCCGATGGTGGCGCCAATGAAGGCGGCGGCATACACCACCAATTCCGAACTCTCCGGAATGTACATAATGTTGAGGTACGACGAGTAAATCACATTGCCGCCCAAATAACACATAATGGCTAATGCCACCCCGATGATGGCGGATGTGCCGGTGGCGAGACCGTCGAGGCCGTCGGTGAGGTTGGCACCATTGCTCACGGCAGTCACCACAAAGATGGTGACCAATATAAACACAATCCAGCCGCCCGTTTGTGCATGGTCGCCCATCCACTTGGTGAGCATGGCGTAGTCGAAGTTGTGGTTCTTCACAAAGGGGATGGTGGTTTTGGTGGATTTCTGAGTTTCGCTACTGTGCTTCACCACCATTTCGCTGGTTTGCTTATTTTCCACCACCACATTTTCATTAATCACGATATTGGGCGAGAGATACATGGTGAGGCCCACAATCAAGCCGAGACCCACTTGACCGATGATTTTGAATTTGCCTTTCATACCGTCTTTGTTGTGGCGGGCAATTTTCAGATAGTCGTCGGCAAAACCGAGGGCACCGCACCAAAGTGTGGCCACAATCATCAGCAGCATATACACATTGTTGAGTTTGCCCAACAATAGGCAAGGCACGAGAATGGAGATGATGATAATCACTCCGCCCATGGTGGGGGTGCCTTTCTTTTCCATTTGCCCTTGCAGCCCGAGGTTGCGCACTATTTCGCCCACTTGCATCAATTGCAGGCGCTCAATAATTTTGCGACCAAACACGATGGAGATGAAGAGCGACAGCACCAGCGCCATACCGGAGCGGAAGGTGATGTATTCAAACAAGCGTGCGCCGGGCACGGAATAATCTTCTAATGCGTGAAATAGATGATACAGCATATCGAATTCTGTGTTTATTGTTCGTCGTTAAATATTTGGGTAAGCACTTCGGTGTCGTCGAAATGATGCTTCACGCCGTTGATTTCTTGATACGTTTCGTGGCCTTTGCCTGCTACCATCACCACGTCGCCCGATTGAGCAAATTGGCACGCAGCTTTGATGGCTTCTTTGCGGTCGGTGATTTTGAGCACTTTCCTGCGGGTTTGGTCGGTGAGTCCGGCTTCCATCTCGCGTATGATTTCTTCGGGGTCTTCATTGCGCGGATTGTCGCTGGTGAGTATCACTTGGTCGCTGCGCGTAGCGGCTTCGGCTGCCATAATGGGGCGCTTGCCCTTGTCGCGATTGCCGCCACAGCCACACACAGTGATGATCTTGCCTTTGCCGCAGAGCACGTCGTGGATGGTGGTGAGCACATTCACCAAGGCGTCGGGGGTGTGGGCATAATCCACCACGGCGATGTAGCCGCGGGGCGAACGCAGGGTTTGAAAGCGCCCTGCCACCGGCTTGAGCAAACTGGCTTTCACTGCCACTTCGTGAGCATCAAAGCCTAAGAGCACTGCCACGCCATACACGGCGGCAAGGTTGTACACGTTGAAGCGTCCGGTGAACGCCACCTCCAGCTCTTTGCCGTTGAGACTGATGGTGGAGCCGTCGAGGCGCTCTTCTATCACTTGTGCCTTGAAGTCGGCGAGGGTGCGAAGGGAATAGGTATAGTGGCGTGCCGCACAATTTTGCAGCATCACGGCGCCCACTTTATCGTCGGCATTCACCAAGGCGAAAGCGTCGCTGCCAAGGCTATCGAAGAATGATTTCTTGGCTTTGATATAGGCGTCCACGGTTTTGTGGAAGTCGAGGTGGTCGCGGGTGAGGTTGGTAAACACGCCTCCGGCAAAGGTCAACCCGTCGATGCGATGCTGAGCGCAGGCGTGCGAACTCACTTCCATAAAAGCGTAGTCGCATCCGGCTTCCACCATTTCGGCGAGCAATCGGTTGAGGGTTAAGTGGTCGGGGGTGGTTTGCTTGGCAGGGTATTCTTTGCGGTCAACCACATTTTTCACCGTAGAGAGCAGTCCTGCCTTGTAGCCCATCAGTTGGGTGAGGCTATATAGTAGCGAGGCAATGGAAGTTTTGCCGTTGGTGCCGGTCACGCCCACCAGTTTGAGTTTGGTGCTCGGATAATCGTACCACGCACCGGCAATGTGAGCCAAAGCGATGATACTGTTTTCCACCTTTATATAAGTCACGCCTTCGTGGAGAGAGGCGGGCAACTCTTCACACACCACTGCCGCCGCACCGGCTTCCACCACTTGCGGAATGAATTGGTGGGCGTCTACAGCCACACCTTTCACGGCAATGAACAAGGCGCCGGGCTGCGCTTGGCGGGAGTCGTTGGTGACGCTCGTAATCGCCACATCGGCATTTCCCTCCACTTGCTGCACGGCCACGTGTGCGAGAAGTTGTTGCAATCGTTTTTCCATTTTCTTCAAAAATTATCAATCTTATATCGATGAAATATTATTTCATTTTCGGGTTGTTCGATAGGGTCAATTTGATGCTTGTGCCGCGATGCACGGCTGAGCCCGGGGCAACGCTTTGCGCCACCACCACACCTACGCCCTCGCAGTGCACACGCAGTCCCAATTTCTCGAGCCTTGCCACGGCGTCGCGGAGGTTAAGTCCCGTCACATTGGGCACGCCTTTGCCGGCTGGCGGACGCGAACAGAATTTTCCGCGGGTGTTGCCCACGGCTTTTTTGATGTAGGCGTGGCGCGAGGATTTGTCGCTTGCCGCCACATACATGGGGGCTTCTGTATCGCCTGCTTCGTGGGTGATGCTGCGCTCGTAGTCGCTCGCATTGCCCAAGAGGCCGCGGGCGCGCATCTTCTCGGCTATGTTGGCCATCACGCGGCCACTACCTGCCGGAGCTGAGGTGGCACCGCCATAAATCAGCACGATGCAAGTGTACATGGGCTTGTCGTAGGGAAAGAAGCCGCAAAAGGTGTAGCGCTTTTTGTTGCTATATCCTTTTTTGCCTTCTGATGCTTTTGCTGTGCCGGTTTTTCCGGCTAAAGGCACTTCACAATCTCTCAAACAATATGCAGTGCCTCCCGGTATGTGCACCACACCATAGAGCAACTCGCGCAATTTTGCTGCATTTTCGGGCGAGCACACTTGCTCGCGGATGTAGGTGATAGGCACAATGGAATCGGCTTCTCCTTCGCGCGAAAGTTTTTTTACCAAGTGCGGACGCACGAATTTTCCATTATTCGCCCATGCATTATAGATGCCTGCCACATAAAGGGGCGACATCACAGCGCAATATCCATAACATTGGTTGACAAAGTTCTGGAGGCCTTGGCTGTTCAGTCCCACTCGATTGTAGCGGGGTGGCATTTCGCCGGCTATGCCGGAATTGAAGGGTTCGAAAAAGCCCATTTCGTTGAGTCGAAGTTGCAGTCCATGCGGATTGCTGCCATATTTTCGCCACATAATTTTTGCCATTCCCACATTCAGGGAGCGGGCAAGGATTTTGCGAACGCAGGCTGTTTTGCTGGGATGCTCCTCTGCCACCAGCACACCTTTTGCCGGCCTGAATTCCGAACCGATTTCGAATTCTTGGTCCAAATTGCTAATGATGCCGTCTTCCAATGCCACCATCAAGTTGATGGTTTTGAGCACCGAGCCAGGTTCGTAGCGAAGCACGGCGTGGTTCACGCCTTCTTTGTAGCTGTCCGTTTTGGGGTCGTAGTCAAAATTGGAGATGGCTTTTATTTCGCCGGTGCTCACTTCCATCAGCAGGGCGCATCCCCAGTCCGATTTCGCCTCGGTGAGCTTTTTCAGCAATTCGGTTTCCACTATTTCTTGCAGTCCGATATTGATGGTGGTGGTCACATCGTAGCCGGGCAAGGGCTTGGCTCCGTAGTTGGTGGTGTTGATGTTGAGTGCCACTTTCGGCGCACGCACCGGCACGCCGAAAAGCAAACTGTCGAGAGCTTTTTCCAAGCCCGACGAGCCGTGCTGACCGCCCACATCTTTCACCTTCTTAATCACAAACATAGATTTGTGATTGCGGATAAACGGACATTTGCGCAATAGTGCGATGGTGTCTTCCGACACCGGATGGGGGATGAACGCAAATGATTCACTCTTTTCTTTGCATCCTTTGCTTAGGCGATTTCGCCATTCGCTTGCATTCGTTTTGGGATACAAGGCTTGCAAACTGTCGGCAAGCGCCGGAAGGAGTCGGCGGAATTGTGACTCGTTGAAATTCTTGTCTTTCCAGTTGAGATAAGTGTGGTATTTGGTTGGTGGTTCTATCACATTGCCAATGCTTCGCGATGCCATTGAGCCGTAGGGCTTGTTGCGGCGGCGTTTCCGCGTTTCGTAGAGCATCACAAAATAATCGTTGGTGAATACCGGGAATTTTTTTACGCGGGTATATTCCGTGTGGGTGAGTAGTGAATCGCCGAAGAGTTTGTAGTTGCGCCTTTTCGCTTCTTTCGCTTTTTTGAGTTCTTCTTTCCACTCTTCTTTCGTTTTTGATGCGTCGAAACTCTCCAAACTGTCGCACAGCGCATCTAAGTGATTGTAGAAGATGGAGTCTTTAAATCCGTCGCATTTCCAGTCGATCATCGCTTGCGAGAAGTACATATTTGCGGCGAGCACACTGCCATCGTCGGCAAGGATGCGCCCTCGCTCGCCATACAGGGTCACGGTGTCGAGCCACACGCTGTCGGCTTTAATGTTCCAATCACGGGCATGGATTACCGTGGTTTTAAATAGGCGTGCGGTAATCAATATTGAAAAGCCCAACAGCCCTAACACCACCAAGGTGTAGCGCCAAAGGATGCGACCTTTATTGGTTTTTGATGTCTTTATGTTGCTGCTCTTGGTCATTTCTCTTCAATTTTAAATGGCGGTTGGTCGGGCACAGTGAGGTCGATGTGGCTGGTGTCGATGCGCATCATCATTTCACTTTCTCGAATTTGTGAATTATAGTTTGCACCTGCCATCACACAATCGGTTTCTGCATTTTCAAGGTCTTTGCTCAGCTCTATCACCTGCTGCAAGCAATTTTGGTATTCATATTTCTTGCTGATTTTCATCATAATCAGCGCCGTCACCCCGAGTATGTAGAGCCCGTTGCGGCGAAAGAAGTCGAGGGTGAGAAAACTCCTACCCTGTATCCATTGCTTCGCTATCGATTTTTTGCCTTTGCTATTTTTCTTGTCTGTTGCCATGTGTGTGGAAGTAAATTTTTGGTTTTGTGTAACTCTTACTCGGCGATTTTGCAGGCTATTCGCAATTTTGCACTTCGCGAGCGCGGGTTGGTTGTCACCTCCGTTTCGCTCGGCACAATCACTTTATTGTTCACCGCTTTGAGCGGATTGTTAACCCTCCCAAAAAAGTCTTTCTCTATTTTACCTTCTATATTGCCTGTGCGGATAAAATTTTTCACTAAGCGGTCTTCCAGCGAATGATAGGTGATAATCACCAAGCGCCCGTCGGGGTTGAGCATTTCCAATGCCTGCTGTAGCATACGCTTGAGCACCTCTATCTCGTTGTTGACCTCTATGCGCAGTGCCTGAAACACTTGCGCCATCTCTTTCTTTTCTTGCACCGCCTTAATGAAGGGCTTCACCACCTCTATTAATTGGTGCGTGCCGGTGATGGGCGCCTTGGCACGTGCCTTTACGATGGCGGCTGCCATGCGGCGGCTCTGCTTCAGCTCGCCGTAGAGATACAGCATATCGGCAAGTTGCTCTTCGCTGTAGTTGGCTATCACCCATGCCGCATCGCGCTGAGCATCGCGGTTCATGCGCATGTCCAAGCGGGCATCGTGCCGAAACGAGAAGCCGCGCTCGCTTTCATCGAAGTGGTGAAAACTCACGCCCAAATCCGCCAAGATACCGTCGGCACCGCTCACACCATAATAGCGCATAAAATTTTTCAAAAACGCAAAATTGCCGTGTACAAATGTAAATCGCTCATCGTCGATGCGATTAGCGTAGGCGTCCATATCCTGGTCCATGCTCAGCAATCTGCCACCCTCGCCCAAGTGCTTCATAATTTCCCGGCTGTGACCCCCTCCGCCAAAGGTGACGTCGATGTAAGTGCCGTCGGGACGGATGTTGAGGCCCTCCATACACTCGTGGAGCAAAGCGGGAATGTGATATGCTACGGGTTCTGCCATCGTTTTCGAAATAATTTTATCGTTTCGTTGCCTTAGCGTGATGTGATGTAAGTGCTTAAAATGGAGAAATTTCCGTCATCAATAGAGCAATGCCTACTGCCTTATCCTATTTTTTGCCTTTATTAATGTACACGCACACTAAATTAGGGTGTAAAGTTACTGATATTTCCACAAAATTTACAAATTTAAATTGCTTAATTTTTGTAAATCCGTAAAAAAGTTATTAACAACCGCTCAGAATGGCCTAAATCGCCGATTGTTCCGTATATTCCCAACCCTTACCCACATTTGCACTTGTAAATTTCTTTCTCCCCGCCTAACCGGCGCCCATTCGCCTCGCCCTACCTCGATTTCCGCCCACTCTACCCCCCTAACCCCACTATTTTTCCCACCACTCCAAAATTAACAATAAATTAACAAATCCGTTAAATCCAAACCACCCCACAATCCATCTACAGCTATAATGTTAAAATTTTAGGACAGCAGGGACAGTCCCCTTGTTCAATATTTTCTGATTTGTTAACACTTTTCTTTGTTTATATTTTTCTTTTCATCTCTCCGGCGTGGTGGGTGGTTTAGCGGAAGAAAATTTTTTGGCCGGTAATCACTTGTTCGCCGGGCTTCATGGCGTTGAGTTTGAGTAGCCATTTTTGCTGCACACAGAATTTTTGCGCTATTTCGTGGAGGGTGTCACCTTTTTTTGCCACATAGAATGCCACCTCCGGGTGTCGGTCATATTTCTTCTCTAACCACACCTGCTCGCCTTCTTTTGGCGTGGCTTTTCTCTCGGCGATGTCGTTGAAAGAAAGGATGTCTTTCGTTTTTTTGTTGAATTCTTCGGCAATGGCTTCGTAGGTGTCACCCTTTTTCGCCACCACGTAATATTTCCCCCATTTTTTGTGAATATTGTGTGCCATAATTGCCGGTTTCATCGCAGTTTTTGGCTCTTTCTCCTCCTCAATACGTTGCTTTTCCTGCGGCTGATGTTTGGCTGCCGATTTGGGTTGGCCGCTATCGTAGAGATAGAGTTGGTAGGTTTCTATCAGTTTGATGAGTTTGGGCGCATAGCCAGGGTCTTCGGCATAGCCGCAGGCTTTCAGACCGTAAGCCCACCCTTTGTAGTCGCTCACGGGCAAGTCGTAAAGGCGTTTGTAGCGGTCACGTTTCAAGAATTTCGCGTGGTCTTCAAAGCCCTCTTCCGCTGTATTGTATTTGCGGTAGCAATTATAGTCGATTTCAGCACCCTGATAGGAGCGTTCGCCATCCCATCCATAGCATTTGATGCCGAAGTGGTTGTTCGATTCTTTGGCGAGTTTGCTTCTTCCGGCGCCGCTTTCCAGCAAACCTTGCGCCAAGGTGATGGATGCCGGGATACCGTACTCTTGACTATGCCTGATGGCAATGTGCTTATAGCGGTCGATATATTCCAAAAAGGTGCTCGATAGCGCTTGTCCATAGCCTTCAAGGGCAAAAAAAACGAGAAAAATGCACCAAATGATGATTTTTTTCTTGCTGTTTGCAGATTTATCAATATATTTGCAATGCGAATGAATCTTAAACATATACTTAAAAAACGATGACTGAGAAAAATATTTCTACAAAGATACAAGTTTTGACTTATAACGAGTTAAATTCTGAGGATAAAAAAGTGGTGGACTTGGCAAAAGAGGCCACAAAGAGTAGTTACACCCCCTATAGCCACTTCAATGTGGGCGCTGCCTTACTTTTAGACAATGGCGTGCTCATTAAGGGAGCCAACCAGGAAAATGCCGCCTTCGCCGGCATTTGTGCCGAGCGTAGCGCCTGCTATAATGCCGGCGCCAACTATCCCGGCGTGGGTATCAAAAAGGTGGCAGTCACGGCTTTCCAAAACGGCGATTTCGTGAAAGAACCTTGTTCGCCTTGCGGTGTATGCCGCCAGGCGTTGCTCGAATTTGAGGTGCAAGCCGGGCATCCCATCGAAGTGCTCCTCGTGGGCCGCGACACCATCTATCGCCTCGACAGCATCAAGAGCCTCCTCCCCTTAAGTTTCACCGAATTCTAATAATTCTCTAATTTCCAATTTCTAATCTCTAACCTCCATCTCATATCCGCTTGTGTGCTTGCCCTGCTCTGCTGCTCTGTGTGCCAGGCAGCGCAACCGATGGCGCCCGATTCCGTGCCCTCCGATGCCTCGTGGAAGCAGCAAGTGGCGTATGTAGGCATCCCGTGGGTGGCTTCGGCGGTGGTGGCGAAGGAGGCGCAAACCGTTTTCCCCTCGGCGCGCATCCGCCAAGGCAATGGCCTCAAAGCCGAAATCGACAATTACACCCGCTTTGCCCCCTATCCGGTGATGGCAGCGCTGAATTTAGCCGGGTATCGCGGACGCTCCGATTGGGCGCGTCTCGGGGTACAAACGCTCGCAGCCAATGCGCTGATGGCGGGGATGGTGGAAGCCTCCAAACGTGCCGTGCACCAAACTCGCCCCGATGCATCCGACCGTCGTTCTTTCCCCTCCGGACACACAGCCACAGCATTTGTGGCGGCATCAATTTTGCATAAAGAATATGGCGAAACGCGTTCGCCGTGGTTTTCCGTGGGCGGCTATGCCGTGGCTTCAGCCACTGCGCTGATGCGAGTGGTAAACAATCGCCATAGTGCTGCCGACGTGATGGCAGGCGCGGGAATCGGCATTTTGTCCACCGAATTGGGCTATTTCCTCACCGAGCTATGTATGAAGCACAAGGGGCTAAACGACATCGACATCGATGCCAACCCCGGTGCTAATTTCGTGGATATTACCATGGGCGTTGCCACCGCGCCTTCCCGGCTCGATTTCCCCACGGCTGATGGCGCGGCTCACCGCCTTCGCTTGGGCACAGCCACCACCATTGGCGTGGAAGGCGTCCACTTCCTCCATCCTCGCGTGGGTGTGGGCGCGCAGGCGCGCATCATCGCCACCCCGGCGCAAGGGTTGGATTTTTCTGCCGAAGAAATGCAGCAAGTGCGTGCGCTCAATCATTCACTATCCAACTTCACCGATACCCAAAATCAGCCCTTGCCGGGCATCTACGCCTACGATATCACCGACAATCAACTCCTCTCCACCTCGCTCAGCGGCGGGGTGTATGCAAATGTGCCGCTGAGTGCTCGCGTGGCACTGGGCGCTAAAGCGCTGTTAGGTGTGCGTTTTTCCGACGGCATCACCTACACGGCGCGCAATGGCATTCCCAAAGCCGAACGTACACCTTCCGGCATCGCCTATTGGATGGAAGATGCCGAAGGCAGGCAATGGCTCTCTGCCGACGCCATGCCGGGCATTGATTGCCCCTACAATGCCGTGCTTGAACACGCCTCCGAGCCGTTCCAAATGCTGAGGGTGAAAGGCTCCACCGCCTTGAATTATGTGCTGGGCGTGAGTGTGGCGTGGCGCTACCGCCCCAATATGGCGTGGAAACTGTTTGCCGACTTCGATGCCGCCTCCACGCGCTACACCTACCAATGTCGTCTCTTTTCCGACGATGCCATCGCTCGCATCGCATCATCATCCTTCCCCAAAGCAGAGCCGCAACTCATGCGCCGCCTTGCCACCGTCACCTCTTCCTCCATCAAAAAAAGAATGAGCCACTTCTGCATCGGTGCCTCATTCTCTGTTTCGTTCTAACGCCATCCGGCAAGGAGCGCAAGCGCCCGCCGCCGCGTGGACTTATTTAATCACCATCACCTTGGTGAGTGGCTTTTCGGGCATATCGTCGCCTGGTTGGGCGGCGCGCACGCTATAATTGCCGGTGGGCAAGCGTTCGCCATTCTCGTCGCAGCAATCCCACATCACATCGTTTCCGGTGCCGCTGAACGATTTCACCACCTTGCCCGAAGCGTCGGTTATTTCCACATTCGAATTGTTCATCAATCCGGTGATGGTCACCCATCCGGTGAAGTCGGGGCGAACGGGGTTGGGGTAAGCATACACATTGCTGTAGTCTTCAGCCGCCACGCTATAGTTGGCAAAGAATTGCTGAACGCCGAGCGGAGTGACGATAAAGATGGAATTGTTGTCGGTGTTGCAGCACACCTGGTAAATCACGTTCGACAGCAGCGGACTATTGCTGGTGGTAAAATGCTGAAGGGTCTCTTCGCAATCGGCGCTAAACAGATACAAGCCATCGCCTGCGGTGCCCACCCATTTCTGATTGAGCGTGTCCACCTCCAACGCATACACTTTCGCACCATCCAAGGCTTTGATTTTCTTCACGGTAAAACCTTCGTTGAAGGCTTCTTCGGGGTTAAACATCACCGCACCTTTGTCGAAGCCAAACAGCATCTTATCGTCGAGGTCCGCCTTCATAGCATAGGAGTAAATCCAAGTGCAAGTCGTACCGTCGGAGGCTGCCAAAGTGGAGTAGGACTTCGACTCAAATTCCGCCTTGGTCAAGTCAGGGTTGTTGCGCCACACAATCACCGGGCAGTTGTAGTCGCCGCAGTTAAACACCTTGGTCTTACTCTTATTGCTGATGTCGAAAATGGAGTATTTAAAAGAGTTGGTGTTGGTCACGTCGGGTACATTATACACCGTCCAATCCGACACAGTGAAATCGCCGCTTTTCACCTTCTCCTTGGGCAGCACCTTCACGGGCACCGTGTTGCTAAGGCTGGAGTGCACCATCCACAGATTGCCGTCGGCATCGAAGCGAATGGCGGCTTTGCGCGCCACGTAGGGCGAATTGGAGGCGTTGATAAGTTTTGCCACGGCGTTGTCGGTTACCTTAAATTGTCCGCTAAGGCGCGAACTGATATAGTAGGTGTCGGTGAAATCGTTGGGGTCGAACACGGGCCAATACCAGCCTTGGCTACCGGAAGTGCCGGTGGGCTTGGAATATTCCCATTTCGAGCCGTCGAATCTATCGATTTCATAAAGCGCACCGCTATTGGCTGTGGGAAGGATACCGTTGTCGCTGGTGGCGGTGAGGTAGAGTTTGTGGGTGTTTTTGTTATACCCCATCCAGAAGGGCACACCGGCAATACTCACTGCCTCGGGCTTATAGTAGGTGCCCGATTGGGCAAGGCTATGGAAACCATTAGCGTTCACGCCCCAAATGGTGCCGTCGGCATCGGGCGAACAGCTCACGAGTTCTTGTGCCGAAAGGGAGTTTTGCTTCACTTTATTGCCTTCGGCGTCGAAAGTGTAGTAATATTTTCCGGCAAAGAAATTAGCCAAATAGCCGGTTGAGGTTTTCTGCACATTGGTGGGCACGGCAGCCACACTGTCGGTGAGAGCGAAAGTGAGTTCGCCGCTTTCGTTTTCGCGAATCACCACTTTTCTCAGTTTGCTATTGTCTCTCACCAGCATAGTGCTATCGTTGATGGCAAAAATCTTACCGCTTGCCAATCCGTAGATATAGGTGGATTTGTAGCCGCTAAATGTTTCTTGCACGTCGTTTGCGGGGCAGTAATACACATTGCCCGAGGGGTAGAATGCAATGCGCCATTTGCCCACCTCGGCTATCGACGACACATTGATGCTATACACGCGTGTTTCCACAATCTGTCCGGTGGCATCGTTAATCACCACAAACCCGAATTGGGTTGCCACGTAGATTTTGTCGCCACTGAAGGTTACATCGTTGATGGTGCGCTGTTGCGTCATCACGGCGTCTTTAATGTTGGGAACGTTGGTCACCTTGCCGTCGGCATACAAAATGTCGATATTGGAATCGTCGTAAGTAATCACCAGGTATTGCTTGTCGGGATTGTAGTAAATATTGCTGATGAGCGACCCCGTGAGCGTATTTTGGTTGTCGAGCACACTGAGCTGATGGTTGCTTTTATTGAGGCAATACAAACTATTGTTCACCAAGCTATACACTTTATCCTTGGTGTCGACCACGTTTTGCAGTTTCGATAGGGCAAATCGTGTGTGAGTTATCCATTTTCCCGTGGATTGTGCACTTGCCAGCAGGGGCAATGTGGCGAATAAGGCGATTATAATTTTCTTCATCATGATGCTGAATTATATTAGCAAAAGTATATATAGTCAATTAACGCAAAAATGCTCAAATTATTGCATCGTCGGGCGCTTATAGGCGCATTTCCGCTTCTACCGCTTCACCGGGAAGGTTGGTCAATTCAAACGTGCACCACCCGCCGGTGACTTCGCTCTCGTAGCGATAGGCATACCATCGCTGTGCAATGCAATTCACCGATGCGATACACCGATGCGGGCATTCTTCGCCACCGCTTTGCACCCCGCGCTTCTCCACGATTTTCACGTGGTTTTCGAATTTGGTGATTACCAAATTCACCGTATCGCCGGGGGCGATATCGAGCATGCGCTCAATGCATATTTCGCCGTTTTTCAGTGCCGAAATCTTCACCGTGTCGGATGCCGGAAGCGCGGTAGGCTCACAAACCATTGCCACGATTTTCGTGCCGCGCGGTTGGTCGGTTTTGGGGCTAAAAATCATCCCCAAGCACATAAAAGCCACCACCATAATCAGCATATAGAAGAGTGTGGAACTGAAAAAACTCATCTTTGGTGCAAATTTAAGAAAAATACTCAAGTTTCACAAGTTATAATATTTGGAAGTTAATAGCCGTTAGACATTAGACATTAGCCGTTAGCCGTTTAGTGGTTGGAAGCAAAAAGACATTCGTCTTAACTTCTTAACTTCCTTAACTTCTTAACTTCTAAAAATTACCTTCTTAACTCAAAATTCCACCCCCACTTTCAGGCACACATTGTGAAACACTTGTCCTTTGCTGAGGTAGGTTTTGCCGGTGTCGTCTTTAATGGCGCCCGGGGTATCGCCTTGGCACCAAAGTTTGTAGTTGGCGGTTTGCAATTGATAAGCCACGCCCACATTGAACGAGAAAAACTCGTTCGACGCAAAGTGGTAGCCAATGGTGGGTGAAGCAAAAAAGCCGTTATGGTTAATGAATGTGGCACCCACTTTCATACTCACGAAAGGCGTATGCTTCGATTCGTTCATCATACTGTAGCGTCCTTCCACATAGAAAGGGATGAAGGGGTAGCGCCATGCCGGGTCGTTGCGCTTGCCTTCGTTTTCTTGCGTTTGGTTCCAAAAGAGGGGATAACTATCTTCCACTGCATTGAAATTGTGCACGCCCACACCGGCTCCGAGGTAGGTTTTTGGGGTGAAGGCATAGCCAAAACTGGTTTCCACCAACCAATAATCGTTGCGCGGTTCGCCCACGCCCAAACTGTAGCCCACGTCGATAAAGCCGCGGAATTTAGAGGTGTCGTAGTTTTTGCGTTTGGTAAGGTGGTCGATATAGTTGATTTCGTCCATCGTGTAGTGGTAGGTTCCGCCATCGTAGTCGCTCACGATGGTCACCACGCGCTCATCTCTTTCAGTGATAGCGCCTTTCACCACTTGCCCGTTGCGCAAATGGATTTCCACTTTCGATACTTTCTTTTCAGCGTAGCCGCAAATGGCAATCAGTGCCACAATCAGGGTAATAAAAATTCGTTTTTGCATAATGGTATGAAGTTGATGTTAGAATGTTTGTAAATCCACTAAGCGCTTGTAGGCGCCGGCTTGTTGAATGAGTTGGTCGTGGGTGCCTTGTTCAATGATTTTGCCTTCGTGAAGCACACAAATGAGGTCGGCATTTTTGATGGTGCTCAGTCGGTGGGCAATCACCAAGGTGGTGCGCCCCTTCATCAGGTGGTCGAGCGCTTCTTGCACCAAGTGCTCGCTTTCAGTGTCGAGTGCCGAGGTGGCTTCGTCGAGGATGAGGATAGGCGGATTCTTCAAAATGGCGCGCGCTATGCTCAAGCGCTGGCGCTGGCCGCCTGAGAGGTTGCACCCGCGGTCGCCGATATTGGTGTCGAAGCCATGTTCGGTGCCCACGATAAATTCGTAGGCGTTGGCTATCTTTGCTGCGGCTATCACCTCATCGTCGGTGGCATTTTCCACCCCGAAGGTAATGTTGTTGCGAATGGTGTCGTTGAAGAGGATGGCTTCTTGATTCACATTACCCATCAGCGCCCGCAAATCGTGTTTGCTCACCTCGCGAATGTCGGTGCCGTCGATGGTGATAGCACCTTCTTCCACATCGTAGAAGCGAGGCAGGAGGTCGGCGAGGGTGGTTTTTCCGCTACCGCTTTGTCCCACCAATGCCACGGTTTTGCCACGCGGTATTTCCAAATCGATGCCATCCACCACCCATTGCTCGCCATAGCGGAAGCGCACATTTTCGTATTTGATGCTGTGGCGCAGTTCCGATAGCGGTTTTGGCTGCTCGGGGTCGGGAATGCTGTCGGTGGCTTTCAATATCTTGTCGATGCGGTCGATGGAAGCCAAACCGCGCTGAATGGAATAGCTGGCTTTCGAAAAATCTTTGGCAGGATTGATGATGCTGTAGAATATCACCATGTAGTAGATAAATGAAGGCGCAGTGATGGAATCCGTGCCACCCAAAATCAGCGTGCCGCCAAACCAGAGCACGATGGCGATGGTGGCTGTACCCAAAAATTCGCTCATGGGGTGCGCCAATTCGTAGCGGCGCTGCATTCCCTGGGTGATGGTCCGATATTTATTGTTTTCGCCGTCGAAGCGTTTTTTCACCTTTTCTTCGGCATTGAATGCCTTCACGATGCGCAAGCCGCCCACCGTTTCTTCTATGTTGCTCAGCAGGGTGCCCCACTGATTTTGTGCTTCCAAACTCACGCGCTTCAATCGCTTGCCCACCGTGCCCATAATGAAACCGGCCACAGGGAGCAAAGTGAACACAAACAGGGTGAGCTCCCAACTCACCATAATCATCATCGTGAGGCAAGCAATAATCATGATGGGGTTTTTAAACATCATGTCTAAGCACGACATGATGCTGTTTTCCACCTCCGTCACGTCGCCACTCATGCGTGCCATCACATCGCCTTTGCGCTCGTTGCTGAAAAAGGCAAGCGGCAAGGTCACGATTTTGCTGTAGATTTGCTGACGCAAGTCGCGCACCACCGAGGTGCGGATTTTAATCATATTGAAGGCGGCAAGGTAGGCACTGCCCACTTTCATACCGGTGAACACCACCAGCATACCCGCTATGGCTGCCAATGCCGTGGAGTGGCCGTAGCGCTCTATCATGCACTGCACCGCATAGTAGAAATCGTTAATCACCACGTCTTTCACCCCGGCACTGCCCCATTCCATATACTCGTAGTGCGCTACATTGATGCCAAACAGCATCTCTAAGATGGGAATAATCAGCGCAAACGAAAACAAGGTGAGAAACGCCGCCATCACATTGAACAGAATGTTCAACACAATGTAGCGCTTATAAGGTGGGATAAATCTGCGAAGCAGCGTAAAAAAGCCTTTAAACATATAATTCCGTGCTAAAAATCTATGAACAAAAATCTCCTTGGCAAATCAATCCCTAAAGTGCTCACACCTAAGTAAATATCTCAATTGATTTGCAGCATATTCGGGGGCTTCATTCGTAAAATCGGTGTAACTACACACTGTTTACGCATGCAAATGTAAGCTATTTTGCCCAATTCCACAATTTTTACCCCGCAAAATCATCCTCTCCCCCCATATAGCTCTCACGGATTTAGGGGTTTTGTGGCATGAAACAGAGAAAAAAAGTCGTGCGGCGGGGATGTGAGGGCTGGCG
>JBJECV010000108.1:0-9595 GCA_051871435.1 Sodaliphilus sp.
CCCCACCCCCCTGACCCCCAACAAAAACTCACCCCGCCAGGGTGAAAGTTGGGTTAGCTAAATTCGATAAATTCGTGACTTCAAAAAAATACTAAATCCGTGATACCTGTAAATCCCTGAAATCTGTGTGAGGACGATGTTTCGCACCCATTACATGCCAAAGGTATGTCCCCAACCACAAGTGGCTGATATTCAGTGTGCGTATGCGTCTCCCTTCCCTTCAGGGAGGGGATGGGGGTAGGCTTTCTTGGTCCCCAAAAAAAGGCGGCCCTGAGGAAGGGCCGCCCTTTGGTTATGAGGGTATCCTATTGCGGATTAGTTTTTGGTAACTGTGCAGTAGCTCTTGCCGTCGCAGATGGGGAAGAGCTTGATGGTGTAGTTGCCATCAGCACTGATTACGAGGTTGTCGCCGTTTTGGTAGAGCGCGTCGAACGAGCCACCCCAGTTGATACCCCAGTCGTGGTTAGCGCGGAATTTCATTTGACCGGCTTTGAGGTCGGTAGTGATTTCCCAGCACTTTTCGGTGGAGTTGTAGGTGAGGTCGTATTCAGTGCCCCAGCTGGTGTCGCCGTTCACTGCATCGCCAATGATGCCGATGGAAGTGATTTCGAGGAGGTTCCAAGTCATCTTGCTGAGGTCGACGGTCATCTTATAGAATGCTGCGTGGTCTACCTTGCAGTTTTCTTCACCGTCAACCACGAGTGTGCCTTGTGCACCTGCGGGATCTTGTCCCCAGTCGCCAACCCAGTCGTTTTCGTTGGGTTTGAACTTAAATTCGCTGTCGAGGTAAGCGAAGCCCACGTATTCACCTTGTCCGTTGGAGTGCTTCATCGGGATTACAGAGCTCCAACCGGTGTTGCTACCGATTTCGTAGATGTAGTCGGCGAATGCGAGCGCGTCCACACTCCAAGTGAAGGTAAGCATGTTGAATGTCACTTTGTAGAACTTAGCATTGGGATCTGCAGGCACTACGAAGTTGCCGCCGTCGTTGTTGCCCACGAATTTACCTTCGTTGTCGTTGTCGGCGCAGAGGCACTTGCTCCAGTCGCCGCCGATGCCGCTCTTCGGAGTCACTTTGAATTCGAAGTTGTCGCCGGTTACGGTTTCAGCAGGCACCATACAGGTGAATTCAGGATTTTCGTAGGGGTCAGCGCCACCGTTAGAGAGTTCGTAGTCGGTGTTAGCGTTGTTCCAGCCATTGCAGTTACCGGTAATGTAGTAAGCCTCTTCAATTTCGGGTGCTTCGGGGATCACCACGAGGTCGATGATGCCGGCGTCGATAAGAACGGCTTGGCCATCTTTCTTAGCATCTACGAGCACTTGAGCAGCGAATTTGCGTTCCACCGGGCGCAAGCCGTAGGTGTTTTGCACCATGGCTTGGAGTGGCGCTTTGGCTTGAGCCAATTTACCGTCGGTGAGGCAGTCAATTTTGGTGTTGGTCACCATATTGAGGTCAACAGGGTTGGCAACGAGGCGAGCGTCGGCCAGTTCATAGCCTTCGGGGAGCGCAGTTGCCGGGAGCGAGAACACACTCACGGTGTCGTCTTCAGCGATGGCGTTGAGGTCGATGGTGCCCACTGCTGCTGCAGAGAATCCCGGAATCACAACGGCATCTTCCTGATCCCACGCTTGTGGGTCGTTCCAGTCTTTGAAGTCTTCGTTACAAGCTGTGTTGAGCATTGCCACCAGACCCAAGAGAAGATATAATGAAATTTTTTTCATTGTGTTTACTTTTTAATTAGGAGTTAATTACTCAATTTTACCGGTGTCCTTAGAGAAGTTGAGATAGAATCTTTGTCCTTCCTTACCATCCACACGTTCTTGGTCGCCACCCTTACCGCGGTAAGAGATCTTGTTGCCGTCGAGGCCAACGATGAATTCAGACTTCCACCAGTCGTAGCCTTCAATCTTCACGTAAGCACGTGCACCACCGTCGCCTGACACGTCGTGTGCGAATGCAGGTGAAATGAACTCGCCATCGGCAGTGGCAGGTACTTCAAACATACATCCGGCTTCTTTTTCTGCCCAAGCTGCATCGGGTGTGATAGTACCCATAATCCAAACTTCAGGACGGTTGAAGGTTACATCATACTTAAGGTCGCGTCCTTCGAGACCCACTTTCACTACCATGAGATACCAGCCGGGGTTAGAAGAAGCGATGTTGCCGCCACCTTCCACGATTTCGCCACCGAGTTCGCTGGCTTCATTGATGGTGATGCCTGCGAAACCTACTTCGCCGCCATCCCAAGCCTTGTTGGTATTGAACTTGATACCGCTATCGTCGATGTAAACGAGGTGCCAGAAGGTGTCGTCGGTACCGTACACAGGAGCCATGCTCACGCAGTTATCCCAGTTCCAGCCGCAGAAGTTACCAATGAGGTAAATGTTTTCGGGCATGAGCACCGGTGGCAATGAGAATTCGAGTTGCACGGTGTTGAGCGTCACCACGTTGGATTTGATGCGAGTTTCTTCAAGTGCATCACCGTTGGTGGTGGTCATCACAGCTTCAGCTTGGAAGTACACGGGGATGTTCATGGGGAAGTCGGCTTCAGTAGCGCCGCCGTCCACCTTGATTTGAGTGAGTGAGGAAGCCACTTCTTGAGCATCGAGCTCGATGCGAGCGGAAGTAGACTTAGTGGAGAGTTGCACGCCGTCGCTCATATCTTCCTTCGAAGCCACGGTCACGGTGTAGGTGGTGGCAGCGGGGAAGCCATAGTCGGGCTGAGTGCAAGTGAGCACAATTGCAGATGAGTGAGCCAAATCCACATTGCTATTGGCAATGGCGGGTGTGTTGAGCACAAAAGTGGTGGGCTTCACCAGCGTGGGATTTGAATCATTGTCATCGCTACAAGCTGTGAACAAGCAGATGCTCATCAGCATAAGTAAAGTTGACTTGATATATTTTTTCATTGTCGTAATCTCTTAATGTTTTGTTATGTGTTAACAAATTTCCTGCTGTCGCTAAAAATTATTTGTAACCGTCGTTTTGTTGGAGGTTCTTGTTAGCGATAAGGTCGGAAGTTGGGAGAGCAAACACGTTGCGGAAGGCGTCGAAGTCTTGACCTTCGTAGGTGCCACCCTTCCATTGCCATTTGTAGCCGGTCTTGCCACCGAACTTGCCGAAGCGGATGAGTTGCGGACGGCGCAAGCCTTCGAAGTAGAATTCACGACCCCATTCAGCGAGGATGTCGTCCATCGTTACGAAGTCGAACGGAGTGGCGTTAGCGCGGTTGCGGAGGATGTTCACGTATTGACGTGCAGTACCTTCGTCGCCCATACGCATAGCAGCTTCTGCGGCGTTGAGGTAAGCCTCAGCCTTACGCATGAGCATCATCACCATGTCGGGGTGAGTAGCGTCGGAAGTGGCGGTGCCGTCGGTGGTGAAGTTGTTGAACTTAGCCACAGCATAGCCATTCTTGAAGGTGGTGGTGGTTTCGATGTTGAGCGAGCGGCCGATAGTGTTGAACAGTGCGCGGTCGTCTTCAGCAGCGAAAGGCATGTCGTAGGAAGCGGTTTCGGTTGGGCAATCTTCAGGATTCTTGAAGAAGAGCTTAATTAATTCCGGACGTGCACGGTTACCACCCCATGCTTGACCGCTCACACCGTTGCAAGAGCGCTTAGATTGGTCGGCGAAGAATTCGTCGTAGCGGAGGTCGTGCATATCACCGTCGTGAGTGGAAGCGATGAGGAAGAGCGATACACCCCAAGAAGCGGTGCGCATACCATCGGAGAGGATGGGGAACACAGCTTCGGCAGCAGCGCTGGTCTTAGCGTTGTCGCCCATGAAGAGCATTTGATAGGGAGAGAATTCCCAAGTTTCGGTGTTGGAAACGCCGCTTTCAGGGTCGGTGGTGGTCACTTCATTAGAAGAGCCCTCGGTGTTGAGTTGGTAAGCAGAGTTGATCACCTTTTCAGCATATTCTTTAGCTTTAGCCCATTGAGCCACGCCGGTGTGCACTTCAGAGTTGAGGTACAAGCGGCTGAGGAGCATCCAAGCAGCAGCTTTGTCCACACGACCCCATCTGCCGTCGCCCTTCACGTGAGGCTTGGCATCTACAAGCACTGTAGCGTTGTCGGCTTCGTCTTCACCAATGATGGCTTTCAATTCGCTTTCGATGAAGGCTTGCACTTCGGCAGGACCTGCTTGCACCGGTTTTTCAGAAGAAATCACGGTGGTGAAAGGAATGTTGCGGAAAGCATCCATCAGCAAATAGTAGTGGAATGCGCGCAAGAAGCGAACTTCAGCAGTCATCACTGCATCGTGTTCGGAGAAGTCTTTGAGGTATTGGTTGCAGTAAGCGATACCTACGCAAAGACGATAATAGTAGCCACGGAGCATGGGGTGGCTGGCATCATAAGTGTTGTGGCAATAGGTGGGAATACCGTCGTCACCCCATCCGCAGTATGCTTCGTCGGTGGTGAGTTCGTTGCTGTTCCACATCTGACGATAGAGGCCGGAAGTACCGCCATCAATACCGTCCACATCGCTGTCGCCGTCGGGGCCGCCATTACCGGCAAGACCGAAGTTGGCGTAGCACTTGTTGAACAATTGTTCAGCTTCAACGTCGGTTTGCATAGATGGGTCAATCGGGTTAACATGCAAGTCGTTCAAACAAGATGTTAAGCCTGATGAGAGCACAAGTGCTGCAGCCGGCAGGATATATTTTAATATCTTATTCATTGTTCTTGTGTTTGTTAATAATAATGTGTGATGAAAAATTCATTAGAAACTCAAACTCAAACCTGCGATGATTGAGAATGGACGAGGATAAACGCTGTTGTCGATACCGCCGAACACTTCAGGATCGATGCCGTCGTATTTGGTGATGCAGAACACATTGTTAACTGTGGCGTAAACACGTCCGCCAATACCTTCGTAGCTGCCGCTCTTGAAGAGGTTTTGGAAGCTGTAGCCCACGGTGATGTTGTCGAGCTTGAGGAACGATGCGTTTTGTACCCAGCGGTCGCTAAGTGCAGAATACACATTGTTGGTGGTCCAACCGGTTTCGATAGAATATACCGGGCGGTTGTTGAAGTAGTTACCGGAAACTGATTCAAAGAGCGATGCAGTGCCCACGTTGCGGTAGTCGCACATGCGGTCGTTGAAGATGTAGTTGCCGAGGCTTGCACGGAGGTTGAAACCGAAGTCCCAATTCTTATAGTCGAGGCGTGCGTTGAAGCCCATAGTCACAGGAGCAAACGGGCTCTTGTAGAAGTATTTATCCTTTTCGGAAATCACGCCATCAGCATTGCGGTCCACGAAGGCACCATCGATAGGCTTGCCGGCTTCGTCGT
Source organism: Sodaliphilus sp. (assembly GCA_051871435.1). Taxonomy (GTDB): domain Bacteria; phylum Bacteroidota; class Bacteroidia; order Bacteroidales; family Muribaculaceae; genus Sodaliphilus. The sequence goes on from JBJECV010000108.1 coordinate 5,296, forward strand.
ACACTTGTTGATACACATAGAATGAGCTCATGGGGTGACCCACTGAGTGAGCTTGGCAAGTTACACCCGTACCGGAAGAAATACCGCCGGTGGCAACGAAGTATTCAGGATCGTCGTCGATAAGTTCGGTGATTTCGTTCTTGTTGTAAGTAAGGTTGTAGCCCAAAGAAAGTTGCATGTCTTTGGTTTGGATAGCCTTATAGTTAACAGAGAATTCAAAACCGATGTTCTTCATCGAACCGATGTTTTGGTTCACATTGTTGCGGAAGTTGCTCATAGCAGCCACCGAAGCATAGTTGATCAGGTCGGTAGTTTTCTTGTAGTAGAAGTCAAACGAACCGCTGATGCGAGAATTGAGGAAGCCGTAGTCGATACCCACGTTGGTGGTGGAAGTGGTTTCCCATTTCAAGTCGGGGTTGTATGCGTTCGGGCGAGCGAGGTAGCCGTCACCTGCGGTGTCGTAGAAGCTACCTTTCACACCATTGCTGATACCATAGTTAGCAAAGTAGCCATAGTCGGCCACACCTTCTTGTTGACCGGTTTGACCCCAGCCCAAGCGGAGCTTCATTTCGCTCACGAGAGGATTGTCTTTCAAGAAATCTTCGTTCTTCAAGCTCCAAGCCACAGAAGTGGAGGGGAAGTAACCCCATTGGTGGTTGGGAGCGCCATCGAGCCAGTTGAAGCGAGAGCTACCGTCGGCACGCATAGTGAAGGTGAGGTAATACTTGCTGTCGTAGATGTAGTTCATACGTCCGAAGAACGAAACCAAGTAGTTTTCAGTGCGATAACCCTTGCCATCGTTTTGGAGCGTGAGAAGGTGTTCTTGTCCGGCAGTAGAAAGGGCTGAGTTGCTGGGCCAGTAGTTGCGATATTCGCTGTTTTCCTTGCGCCAGAAGTGTTGCCATTCATAACCTGCCATGATGTCGAAGTGGTTCTTCTCGTTGAAGTCTTTGTAGTATTGTGCGTAGGTGCTGAGGGTAAGGTTTTCCTTGCATCCGTCAGCCCATCCGAAGCTGCCCCAATAGCTGGCTTGAGGGCTGCCGGGAAGCACGTCGGTGTTTTGAGTACCACCTGCGAAGTCGCCACCGAGAGTGAGGTGGAGGCGGAGGTCTTCAAATCCATGCACCTTATAGTCGATGTCGGCACTGCCGGTGAAAGAGTGGCTGCGTGCGCGGTTGTTGGTGAGCTCGAGAATTGCAACGGGGTTGCGAGGTGCGTTGGTGTTGGTGATATAGGGCCATGCTGCGTCCTTCATGTCGGCGTTGGAAGAAAGCCATTCAAAGTAGCCGCCAAAGTTGTCGAAACCATCAGCCATCACGGGTTGAGTCGGGTCGAAGCGCACGGCATTGTTGATGGCGCCGCCATCAGCGTAGCGGTTCTTACCCCACATCCATTTGGCATTGAGGTTCATCACCAAGTGGTCGTTGAGCAAAGAGGGATTCAAGTTAGCTGCCACAGTGTAGCGCTTGAAATCGGAAGTTTTGATGATACCTTTATCGTTGGTGTAGCCCACAGATAAGCGGTAGGGGAGCACCGAACCGATAGAACCTGCCAACTGAATGTTGTGGTCTTGGCTCAAAGTGGTGCGAGTGATTTCATCTTGCCAATCGGTGTTAGCGTCGCCAAGCGCTGCAAGGGCTTCAGCTTCGCGGTCGGTGCCGGCAAATGCTTCTTGAATGTAAGCACGATATTGGTCACCGGAGAGCACATCGATGGTTTTTCTCTTAGAATTAACGGTTACACTACCGTTGTAAGAAACTGAAGGCTTTTGGCCGCGTTTACCTTTCTTAGTGGTGATGATGATTACACCATTCGAACCACGCGAACCGTAGATGGCTGTTGCAGAAGCATCTTTCAGCACGTTGAAGCTTTCAATGTCTTGAGGGTTGATCATACCAAGACCATTGGGGAAACCCTTCACGCCGCTGTTGTCCAAGGGCACACCGTCAACCACGATCAACGGGTCGTTGCTGGCGTTCAGAGATGCTCCACCACGGATGCGGATGGTAGCACTACCACCCGGGGTACCGCCGTTGCTCACTACAGATACACCGGCCACTTTACCCATAAGCATGTCTTGAGCACTTACTACCACACCTTTATTCTTAGTGTCGGGCTTCAAAGCCGTCACACTACCGGTGAGGTCTTTCTTCTTGGCAACACCATAACCAATCACCACAACTTCGTTGAGCACTTGGCTGTCGTCTTGAAGAGTTACTTGTACGTTTGCAGCTGCATCCACCACTTGGGTTTGGCAACCTACGTAAGATACTTGGAGCTTGGCTCCCTGCTGAACGTTTGAGAGCGTGAAGTTACCATCCAAGTCGGTACTTGTACCCACTGTGGTGCCAACTACGCGCACTGAAGCGCCGATCACAGGTTCGCCGGTAGCGTCCTTAACATTACCCTTAACGGTAATTTGCGCAAAGGCACTGATGGATACCATAAGGCCCATCAGAAGGGTCAGAACTCGCAAAGGAATTCTAAAGTTTACCTGCTTCATCATTTAAAAATTTAGTTAAAAGTTTATTTTGGTTAAATAAAATAGTGTATATTAGTAATCTAAACGGTTCATTCGCTCTGCTAATCTGCATGGTTTATGTTCGTAAGGTAATGTTACGATGGCCAACAAAGCAAATTAGTTTTGCAAAAATATCCCTTTATAATTAAGGAATGAGCACTTTTTTGCCCGAAAATTAAGATTTTTTTGTGCAATCGTTTGCATAATTCAAATATTGTTTCTACATTTGCACCGGATTGCTAACTAACTATTATAAACCACAACGAAAGAATAGCCTGTTCTTGTACAAAAAATTGAAACACGAGGTTATAGGGCTGGAGGTTCAATCCAACCCTATAACTTTTTTTTAATCACCTCCAAGAGCATTGCTATTTCACAAAAAATATGTTAGCAAAAAATTCAAGTGGAGGTAGCTGCACTCTATACATTAAATTACAATAATTACCGGAGCATACATTAACATTATTAATAACCAGTTAGGATTACTATTATGAAAGAGCCGAACATACTCACAATGAAGGATATAGCGAAGATGCTAAAAGTGTCGGTCGCCACCGTGTCGAGAGCATTGAAAGATAGTCCTAACATCAGCCGCGAACAACGCGAAAAAATTCAGAAATTCGCACGCGAGCACAATTACTACCCCAACGTAATCGCCGAACAGCTGCGCCACACCCGCTCCGCACCCACCAAGGTGATCGGCGTGATCATACCCGAATTTGTGCACTACTATTTCTCGTCCATCCTCAGCGGCATCGAGCGAGAAGCCTATAAGCAAGGCTACCGCATCCTGGTGGCACAAAGCAATGAGCAATACACCCGCGAAGTGGAAATCTGCGAATCTTTTTTCCAAAACAAGGTGTGCGGTATCATCGTTTCACAAGCCAAAGACACTAAAAAATACGACCACTTCCAGCGCATGATCGACAATGGCGTGCCTCTCGTGTTCTACGACCGCATCTGCGCCGGCATCAATTGCAACCGCGTGGTGGTCGACGACTATATGGGTGCCTACAATGCCGTGAGCTACCTCATTGAGCGAGGCGCCACCCGCGTGGCATACTTCGGCACCGACTTGGATCTGGAAATCGGCAAAAACCGCTTCAATGGCTACAAAGATGCCCTACAAAAGCACGGCATCGCCTTCGACGAAACGCTCGTGAAAATTTGCGACACCGGCGAGCAAGCCGAATTGGTAACACCCGGCGTGCTGGCAATGCGTAACCGCCCCGACGCCATCTTCACCGTGAACGACGACACCGCCATCGGCGTGCTCCACACCACCAAGCGAATGGGATTGAAAGTGCCCGACGATGTGATGATTTGCGGCTTTACCAACGGTTTCCGTGCCACCTCCTGCGACCCGATGCTCACCACCGTGGAGCAGCGAGGTGTGGAAGTGGGAAAGCAGGCTGTGGAAGTGCTCGTCGACCGACTCCAAGGCAAGCACCCCATCAACCACGTGGAAAAACGCATCGTAAAAACACGCCTCGTAGTCAGAGGCACCACCAGATAGCCGGGGAGTCGGGGAGCCCTTAGCCCTTAGCCTTTAGCCATCAGCTTTCAATAGCCATAGTAGCTAATTTAGCTATCAAAGCGGCTCGGTGAAAATGAGTAGGGGCAATCGTACTAAAGCCGACAAAAAATATCCACCCGCCGGTAGGGACATACCTCCGGCATGTAATGGGTGCAAACCGCTAAACCATAACCACTTACACGCTCACCGTAGGGGCGCAATACTTTGCGCCCGCCCCACAGATCCACCGCCACTGTTCCAGG
>JBJECV010000109.1:0-34872 GCA_051871435.1 Sodaliphilus sp.
AAATACTAAAAAAATTTGAATTACAAGGCATTTTTTAAATGAAAGAGCCGTGAGGTGAAATGCGAATTTCCTTGGTTTTTTTCGCTTATGTCGGCATTTTTCAGTATTTTTGCATTTTTAAAATTGGAAAAAATGATGTGCTTTTCTATAGATACGCCCTATATTTTATATGTGTATGTGCTGCTGGGGGTGGCTTTGGTGCTCACTCTGGTGTGCAGCGTTGCGCTTTGGCGGCGTGCCAATCGGTTGCGCAAATTTGCGCGCCATGAGGCAGAGCGCGAATATCTGCCCGATGAGCAGTTGCCGAGCGTGTCGGTGGTGGTGTATGCCCACAATGAGTGCGAAAATTTGGAGCGCTTTCTTCCGCTGTTGCTCCACCAAGATTATCCCGACTTCGATGTGGTGGTGGTGGACGATGCGTCGGTGGATGGCACGCGCGATTTGCTGAGCGATATGCTTCCGCATTTTCCCAATATGCGCGTCACTTTTGCTCCTGAGGCCACGCGTTCGCTCTCGCGCAAAAAGTTGGCGCTCACCATTGGCATCAAGGCTTCGCAAAAAGAAGTGGTGCTCACCACCAACGCCAATTGCCGCGTGATGAGCGACCAATGGTTGCGCTCCATGATGCGCAATTTTGTGCCCGGGGTGGATGTGGTGCTGGGTTTTTCGCACTATCGCTATCGCAAAGACACCTCTGCCGGGCGCTACTATCGGGTGTTCGACTCTATCATCACTTCGCTTCAGTGGGTGGGTAGCGCCATCAAGGGCAAACCCTACCGCGGCATCAGCGACAATTTGGCTTATCGCCGTAGCGTGTTTTTTAGCCATGCCGGATTTTCGCGCAATTTGGATTTGAAATTTGGCGACGACGATGTTTTTATCAGCGAAATAGCCACCGGAGCCAACACGCGCATGGTGCTCACCCCGGAGAGCCAGGTGCAAACCTACTACGACAATGTGCCCAAAGCGCATCACTTGCTGAAATTGCGCCGCGACTACACCACCAAATTCGTGTCCACCCACTTGCCTTTTTATGCGCAAGCCCTCTTTTCGTGTGCCAATTATTTGCGCTTGGCGGCGTTGGCAGCGGCTGTGGTGCTCGACTACCAAAATGGATTCACCTTGGCGCTCGCCGCATTTTTGGTGCTCTTTTCTTGGGTGATGATGATATTGCCCTTTAATCGGTGCTGCCAATTGATGCAAGCGCCGGGGCTCACCTTCAGCGTGCCGCTGTTTTATTTCGTTCGCCCGATGATTACGCTCTATTATACTATAGTGGGTGCTATCACCGCCAAAACCAACCTTACCTCCATTTATGAGTAAGTCCACGGCATCGCGCATCGATTTACTCACCTCGTGGCGAGGCATATTATCGATTTGCATTGTGATTTTTCATTGCAGAATTGCTGCCATGACCGAAATCACCAAATTTGGTGTGGTGTTTTTCTTCGTGGTGAGCGGCTTTTTGATGGCAATGAACTATCGTGATGCCGATTTGTCGGGTCGTGCTTACGGCAAATTCATCGGGTTGCGTGCAGTGCGGCTCTATGCCCAGCACTGGGTGGCGCTTGCCGTGTATGTGGCGCTCGTGGTGGTGTTTGCCCATGGCAGAGGTGCCAATTGGGATGCGCTGGTGCCCAATATGCTGTTTGTGCACATTTTCTCCGTGAAGCGGGAAGTGATTTTTTCGTTCAACGGCCACATGTGGTTTTTGGGCGATTTGCTCCTTTGCTATGCGCTTTACCCGGTGCTGAGGTGGTTGCTTGGCAAGCTGCGATTTCGATCGCAAATCTTCGTGCTCAGCGCCATCATGGCGGCATTGTGGTGGGTAATGAGCACGGTGAAAACGCCCGACGCGCTCTTGGCATCGTATGTGTTCCCGCCGGTGCGCATCTACGAATTTGCTTGGGGCATAGTGCTCTACGGCTGCTATGCTCGCCTTAAAAGCCGCGTGAATGGCTGGCGCGATGCCCGAGTGGGAGCGCTGCTGGGCGGTGTGGTGTGTGGCGTGGTTCTCTTGTGTGTGGCAGTGCGCCTTGCCGAAGGCACCGCCGTGGATAGCTTCAACGAATTTGTGCTGTGGGAACTGCCCGTGATGGCGCTGGTGATGGTGTCGGCGTTCACCCAAGGAAGGCACGACGTGGTTACCCGCTTGTTCACCTGCGCACCCCTTATGTGGCTCGCCAATCGAAGCCTCGAAATCTATGTGCTGCAAGCCATAGCCGGCTTGGTGTATAGTTATTTGATATGCCCCGTGTTAGGCCATTTCGGCTACCCCCTCTACGAATACTACCCCGTGGGCATATTCGTCCCCCTCATCCCCATGGCATGCCTCTGGCGCCGCTACCTCACTCTCCCCATCAACACCCGCGCCCGCCGCAAAATCCTTTAACCCCACCCCATTAGCATTTTGCTGCATAAAAAAAGAACAACTCTATCTTGGGGTGATTTTCCTTATACCCGGGGGTGCTACTTGGGGTAGTTGATTCGGTTTCCTGCGCTGTTTTCACATTTTCACCCTCCCTCGGTTATTAATTTCAAAGGATGTCGGAACCGGATAATGAACGTAACAAATGGCGGCACAACTGTTATGTTGGGGGGGGGTTGGTTAAATTTTGGGTGGGGTGGTGCAATATTTGCGGGGAAATGGCGTTATTAATGTTGAGATGAAATTTGTTATGAAATTCCATATTGTGTGCATGGTGCTGGTTTTCACCGGTTTACTTTGTTGTGCGCAAGACAATGATAAAATCTTGAATCGCCAGTATGCCGACCAAAAGAAAATTCATTTCGGTTTTTCGGTGGGCACTAATTTTCAGGACATCAACATTGTGAACAACGGTTTTGTGACCGAAGATGGCGAAACGTGGTTTGCCGAAGTGCCGCAACATTCGCCCGGATTTTGCGTGAATGTGCTTGCCGACTTGCGCCTTGCCAAGAATTTCAACCTACGCTTCTCGCCGGGTATGTATTTTGGCAACAAGGTGGTGAAATATATCAACACCTCCGCTACGGAGGAGCAAACCGACCCGTTGCGCCGCAATCAGAGCCAAAACATCAAGTCGACCTACGTGGTGCTCCCGCTTGATTTAAAAATTTCAGCCAACCGCTACCATAATATTCGCCCCTATTTTACTGGCGGCGTGATGGGCTTGTTCGACGTGGCAAAAGACCGCACCGAGCAGTTGCGCTTGGGTAATATGGACGCCATGCTCACCGTGGGCATGGGTTGCGACATTTATTTGCCATTCTTTAAATTGTGTCCGGAAGTGAAATTCTGCTTCGGCTTGAAGAATATGCTTCAAAAAAATCGGCCCGATTTGGAAGACAATCCGGAGATGATGCGTTTCACGCAAAGTGTGGACAAAGTGACCAACAATATGGTGGTGGTAACCTTTTATTTTGAATAAAAAATCATATCGAGCAATTTCTTTTCTTACACAGGGATGATGACAAAATGGATGAAATATGCGGTGTGCCTGCTTGTGGCTTGGGTGTCGGTTCCGATGCTGAAGGCACAGGTGGATAATCAATACACCCAATATTATATGGTGCCAGGCTACTACAATCCCTCCGCCATTGGCAACACCGACTACATCCACATCACCGTGGGCAGCCGCGCCCAGTGGGTAGGCATCAAGCATGCGCCGCTCTCGTTTGTGGGCTTGGCAGATATGCCGTTTAAGTTGCTCAACAAGCGCTTTGCCACCGGTGTAAGCATCAACCAAACCTCAATGGGTCTGTATTCCGGGCTCAATGCCTCGGCACAGTTGGCATATAAGCACCGTCTGTTTGGCGGCACCCTCAGCGGCGGCTTCCAAATCGGATTGGTGAACGAAAAATTTAAAGGCTCCGAAATTATAGAAATCGGCGGCGACGAAGCCGACGATGCCATTCCCAAAACCGACGTGTCGGGCAATGCCCTCGACATGGGCGTGGGCCTGCATTATCAGCATAAATATTGGTGGGCAGGCATTTCCGCCACCCATCTCACAGAGCCTTCGGTGGAAATGAAAGCCGAAGGAAATGAAGAAGACCTCTACATTTTTGAGGCCGGACGCACATATTATTTTATGGGCGGTGGCAATATCCCGATAAAAAATACGTTATTTGAATTACAACCCTCTGTGTTTGTGAAAACGGATTTCAATCTTTTTCAAGCAGAAGCCACTATGCGCGTGCGCTACAATAAATTCATCACAGCGGGTGTGGCATACCGCCACGAAGATGCCATCAGCTTGGTGGCAGGCGTGGAAATAAAGAATTTTGTGGTGGGATATTCCTACGATTACCCCATTTCCGACATCTCAAAGGCCACTTCGGGTAGCCACGAGGTGTTTGTGAACTATAACGTGAAACTCAATTTAGGCGAAAAAAATAAAAATAAACATAAGAGTATTCGATTAATGTAGAATATGAAAAAGGTACTATTAATTTGTTTGACCACTATCGTGTTTGCGCTCATGCTCAATTCTTGCTTCTCCGGCAAGCGCTCCATCTCAGCCTACGGCGGCGAAGTGACCGGCGTGGGAGGCTCAGTGTTTGTGGAGCCCACCCCCTATGGCATGGTGCTCATTGATTGCGGTTCTATGAAGGAAGGTCCGTCGCAAACCGATTCGCTCTGGGGCATCGACTCCACCGCAAGAGGCGTGTCGGTCGACGCATTTTGGATGGACCAAACCGAAATCACCAACTCCAAGTACAAGCAATTCCTCTACTGGGTGCGCGATTCCATTATTCGCGAACGCCTCGCCGACCCTGCCTACGGTGGTAACGATGAATTTAAAATCACCGAAGACAAATACGGCGACCCCGTGAAGCCGCACCTCGATTGGACCAAAAATATCCCTTGGCGTAATCCCAGCGAAGACGAAGAGCGCGCCATCGAAAGCGTGTATCGCATCAATCCCATCACCGGTGTGAAGGAACTCGACCCCACGCAGATGAATTACCGATATGAGGTGTACAACATGACCGAGGCGGTGAAGCGTAAGCATCGCTTAGACCCTGCCACACGCGACTACAACACCGACCACGCCGTGCCCACCGAAGTGCCTATCATTAGCAAGGACACCGCTTATATCGACGACGACGGTCGCATCGTGCGCCAAACCGTAAATCGTCCGCTCTCCGGACAGTGGGATTTCGTGAACACCTACATCGTGAATGTGTTTCCCGACACCACTTGCTGGGTGAACGACTTCGATAATGCTTACAATGAACCCTACGTGCGCATGTATTTCGCCAATGGCAACTACAACAACTATCCTGTGGTGGGCGTGAGCTGGGAGCAAGCCAATGCCTTCTGCAATTGGCGCACCGAATTCCTCCGCAAGTCGCTCGGCAAAGAGGGCGTGTATGTGGAGCCCTACCGCTTACCCACTGAAGCCGAATGGGAATATGCCGCTCGCGCAGGCATGAGCAAAAACAAATATCCCTGGGAAGGCGACCTGCCCCTCACCGAAGATGAAGGATGCTTCTATGCCAACTTCAAGCCGCAAGAGGGTAATTACGTGAAGGATGGCTCCATTGTGAGCGCACCCGTGGGTACCTACGAGCCCAATGAATTCGGACTCTACGATATGGCGGGCAATGTGAGCGAATGGACCTCTACCGCCTACACCGAAAGCGTGGACCGCATGACCAGCGACCTCAACCCCGAATATCGCTACAATGTGGCGAAAGACGACCCCTACAAAATGTCGCGCAAAATAGTGCGTGGCGGCTCCTGGAAAGATGTGGCACACAATATTCGCGCCGACCTGCGTATGTGGGAATACCAAAACGAACAGCGCTCCTACATCGGATTCCGATGCGTGCGCTCGAAGGTGGGCTACACCAAGGTGAAAAGAAAAAACAATAATTAATAACTACAAGCTGATTTCTCTCTCAATCAACACATATAGCGATTACAACCATGGGAAAAATTAAAAAATATAAAAATGTGATTGAGCGTTTCCTCTCCGGCGAAACCGGACAGCGCTTTTTCAACTTTGCATACAGTATTGGTGCTGCCGTCGTGATTTTGGGCGCTTTGTTCAAAATCCTTCACCTCCAAGGTGGTAACGAAATGCTCACCATCGGTATGGGCACCGAAGTGCTGATGTTTGTGCTTACCGCTTTCGATCGACCCGAACACGAATATAAGTGGGAACAGGTGTTCCCTGTGCTCGCCACAGGCGACCCCGAAGACCGCCCCGACTTTGAAGGTGGAGGCAATATCGTGATTGGAGGCGGTGGCGCTGCCAATCAGCCGGCACAGCAAGTGCAGCAACCCACTGTGAGCGAAGCCGAAGCAAAAGCCGCTGTGGGACTGCCACAAGGCATTGAGCTCACCGAGGAAGATTCGCGCTCGCTGAGCGAAAGCATCGCTAAAATGGCTGCCGCAAGCGACCAACTCAGCCGCATGGCAGAACTCACCGACGCCACTCAGCAATATCTCAGCCAAATGGCAGGCATCTCCGAACAAATGCAGCGCCTCAACGAAACCACATCGGCGCTCAACCAAGTGTCGGAAACACTCTTGGGTAGCTATCGCGCTATCACCGAAAATAGCGAAAATATTACCCAAAGCAGTACCGGATATGTGGAGCAAATGGAAAATCTCAATCGCAATATCAGCGGCTTGAACACCATCTACGAAATTCAATTGAAGAGCATCTCGTCGCAGCTCGACAGCATCGACCGTGTGAACCGCGGCTTGAAGGACATCCGAGATATGTATGAAAAATCAGCCGCCGAAAGCGCTCACTATTGCGACGAAACCGAAAAAATGGCACGCTATATGAAGCAACTCAATAGCGTGTACGAAAAAATGATTAAAGCAATGACCGTGAACATGTACCGCCCTATGAGCGGAATGCCCGGTGTAGACTTCAACGATAACGAAAACTCTGAAGATTAAAGCATGGCAAACGCTAAAAACCAGACGGTAGGACGCATGTCGCCGCGTCAGAAGATGATCAACTTGATGTACATCGTTCTGACGGCTATGCTTGCACTCAATGTGTCGAGCGATGTGCTCAATGGGTTCCGACAAGTGCAACAGGGACTCTTGCGCACCAACCATATCCTGTCGGCGCGCAACCTCACCATGTACGACCAAATACAAGCCTTCTACAATAAGTATCCCAAGCAGGGACGCCAATGGATTGATTTGGCCAATCAGGTGCGTCAGTCGTCGGATTCGCTCTACAACTATATTGAATCGCTCAAGGTGGATATCGTGCACCTGTGCGACGGTCCGCAAGGCGATGTGAATAATATTCAAGCCGACGACAACCTCGATGCCGCTTCACAAGTGATGCTCCCGCCCACCGGCAAAAAGGGCGCACAATTGCACAACAAAATCGACCAATATCGCACCTTCATTTTGGGTATGCTCAATAACCCCGACAATCAAAAGAATGTGGAAGAAGCACTCTCCACCGCTAATGTGAAAGGACCGGAAGGTGAAAAGTCGTGGGAAGTGAGCCTCTTTGAGGGAATGCCTTCCATTGCAGCCGTGACGCTGCTCTCCAAATTGCAAAACGATATCCGATTTGCAGAGGGCGTGGCGCTGTCGAACATTATCTCCAACCTCGACACCGGCGAATTGCGCGTGAATCATTTCACGGCATTTGTGGTGCCGGAATCCAAGATTGTGATGCGTGGCAGCAAATATTCGGCAGAAATCGTGATGGCGGCTATCGATACCACCGCTCGCCCGCGTGTGTATGTGAATGGCAGCCAAATCAATGGTAGCCACTACGAAGTGGGCACCGGTAGTGTGGGCAACTTTGAATTTTCAGGCTTCATTGAGGTAACGGCGCGCGATGGCTCGGTTACGAAGCGCGATTTCAAATCGTCGTACACCGTAATCGAACCCCTTGCCACCGTTTCGGCCACGATGATGAATGTGTTCTATGCAGGTATCGACAACCCCGTGTCGATTGCCGTGGCAGGTGTGCCCCAGCAATCCATTCAAGCCACCATGACCAATGGCTCGCTCACCAAAACCGACAAAGGATGGGTGGCACGCTCCACCGCCATTGGCAGCGAATGTACGATCACCGTGACGGCGGAAATCGACGGACAGCGCACCAATGTGGGCACCACGAGCTTCCGCGTGCGCAAATTGCCCGACCCCATGCCATTTATCGCTTACACCGACGGCAATGGCCATCAAGCCATCTACAAGGGCGGAAAACCCTTCTCGAAGGGCACATTGCTCGCTTCGAAAGGACTGGATGCCGCCATCGACGACGACTTGCTGAAGATCGACTTCCGCGTGGTGAGCTTCGAAATGGTGCTCTTCGACCAAATGGGCAACGCCATGAGCGAACGCTCCGCCGGGTCGAATTTCTCACCCCGCCAGAAGGAAGCGATAAAGCAAATGAAGCACGGCAGGCGCTTCTACATCTCGCGTGTGAAAGCCACCGGACCCGATGGCGTGACTCGCGACATCGCTCCAATGGAAGTGATTGTGAATTGATAACAAGAGCAAAGGCATAGACGCCTACACGCTTTATTTTAGATAATATACTTTCAAAACTTTAGATATGAAGTTGATTAAATTCTTTCTCGCCGCTATAGCTATTGCATGCACCGCTTCGCAAGTGCAAGCACAGGTGGTGAAAAAAACTTCTGAAACCGAGAAGAAAAAAAGTCAATCGCAGGTGTCGTCGCGTCAGAAAGATTTCTACGAGGTGGCAGAGCCGAGCGATGCCGATTTGCAATGGAAAAAAATCGTGTATCGCGAGTTGGACCTCACCAAGGGTAAAAATGCCGCGCTCTACTATCCCGAAGAGCCCAACGAAGACGGTGAGAGCCTCTTCTACATCATCATGCGCCGCGTGGCAAATGGCGAAATCAATGTGTATGAATGGCTCGACGGACGCGAAATGTTTACCGACGCCTATAAGTATAAGGTGAGCAACCTGCTCGATCGCTTCCACATTCTCTACGCTCACGCCAAGGGTAGCACCGAAAAGGCGCCCAAATATGTGATTGAGAATGCCGACATCCCGGGCAGCGAGGTGCTGAGCTACTATATCATCGAAAAGTGGGAATTCGACACCCGCAGCAATAAAATGCGCAGCCGTGTGGATGCCATTTGCCCCGTGCTCCACCGCGAAGATGAGTATGGCGTAACGCAAAAGTGGCCGATGTTTTGGGTGAAACTCAACGATATACGCCCCTACATCGCACAGCAATTCGTGTTCACCGACAACGACAACAACCTCCTGCGCTACAACCTCGACGATTTCTTCAAACTCAATATGTACAGCGGCGAAATCTACAAGGTGAAGAACCTTCGCAACCAAACACTGCGCATGCAATTCCCCGACGATAAGGCGTATAAACACGCACAAGACAGCATTGAGCGCCGTCTTCGCCAGTTTGACAAGGAATTGTGGGTGCCCTCGCGCGAAGAACTCCAAGCACAAAAAGAAGCGCGCGAAAAGGCTGAATTGGCTGCCGCCGGCGAAGAACCCGACGAAAATGCCGACAGCCCGGCAGCCGAAGATAAGGCAGCTGAAAAGAAAACATCCACCAAGCGGGGCTCCAAGAGCGTGAAATCCACCAAGAGCACCACCAAACAAAAGAAAACCAAAACCGCCAAGGTGAAAACCCGCGAGGTGAAATCCAATAGCGGCGCCGTGCGCAGCGTGCGCAACCGCAAAAAATAACCCTTCTTTGCAAAGCAATACCCCGATATAGTGGAAAAGTGCTCCTCAATGTCTTGAGGGGTACTTTTTGCCATCATCCCACCAATTATCGTTTGGAGAATATACTTGAATCGTGTGGAAATGTGCCAAAAAATCGTACATTTCCACAAGGTTCAGGCATTTTTTTTGAAAATTTCCTTTTTTTCTCACAAATATTCCTTATCTTTTAATCGCTAATTTATCCGTTAGTTTTCTATGTTGAATTAATAATCCACTACAATGCTAATAGGAAGAGAGAAAGAAAAAGCGCAATTGCTCAGCGCGCTCCAATCTAATCAGTCGGAATTTATTGCGGTGTATGGTAGGCGTCGTGTTGGTAAAACGTTTCTGATACGCGAAGCATTTAATTATCGTTTCTCATTTGATCATACCGGAATTTTAGATGCCCCATTAAAAGAACAATTGTATGAGTTTCGCGAGTCGCTCTACAGGGCGGGGATGAAACATACGGCATTGCCTCGAACATGGAATGCTGCATTTCATCTACTTGAAGGCTTTCTTTCCTCGCTTCCCGATGGGAAAAAGGTGGTGTTTATGGATGAACTTCCATGGATGGACACCACCAGGTCGAATTTTATTCGTGCCCTTGATCACTTTTGGAATAGTTGGGCCACAGCTCGGAAAGATATTGTGTTGGTGGTGTGTGGCAGTGCCACATCGTGGATTATCGACCATATTGTGATGAATTATGGAGGCTTGCATAATCGTATTACGAAGAAAATCCACCTTCATCCGTTTTCTCTACGAGAGTGTGAACTTTTTTGTAATGCGCAAAATCTGGGTTATAAGCGTGGGCTGATTATGGAGGCGTATATGGCTTTAGGTGGCATACCTTATTATTGGGGTTTTTTAGAAAAAGGATTGAGTGTGGCTCAAAATTTCGACCGAATGTTTTTTGATGAAGATGGTGAAATGACTGAAGAATACGATGCTCTCTATACCTCACATTTTAAAAACCCAACCAATCATATAAAAGTGATAGAAGCGTTGGCGGCTAAAAAAGCGGGAATGAGTAGGAAAGAATTGCTTGAAGCTACGTTGCTCTCCGACAACGACCAATTTACCAAGATGCTTAAAGAATTGGGGCAATGTGGCTTTATCCGTAAATATACATGTTTAGGTAAAGTGCTTAAAGAGGCGAAGTATCAGTTGATGGACAATTATACTCTTTTTTATTTCCGTTTTATTCGCCAAAACGAGAATGGTGACAAATGGTTTTGGTCGAGCATGTACAATTCACCTCTGCACAACACTTGGGCAGGGCTCGCCTTCGAACGGGTGTGCTTGCAGCACCTTGACCAAATAAAAAAGGCGCTGGGGTTTGGAGCGGTTATCAGCACTGCACATTCATGGGCGTCGCGAGGTGCACAAATAGATTTGCTTATTGATCGCAATGATAATGTGATTAATGTGTGCGAAATGAAGTATAGCAAAGGTAAGTATGCGCTTAAGGATGAGGATATTGAGAAAATGCAGAATCGGGTAAACCGACTCCAAGAGGAAACCGGAACCACCAAAACCATACATCAAACACTAATCACATCGTATGGCTTAACCCCGGGGTCTGACACTCACACCATCCAGAGTATGCTCACAATGGACGATTTGTTCGGGTAAATATAAATTCATGTGTTTGGATAGCCTATAGCCGTCTTTTTCCGCAGTTTATCGGTGGAGGCGGGTGTATTGTACGCTTTGCACGATGGAGCGGGTGGCGAGGAATCCGATGTATGCCATCCACAGGGCGTGGTTGGCCCACTGCTCAATCCCTGCTGCATAGCAAAGGAAAAACACTCCCAAGGCGATGCCCACTGCTGTGGTCATGTGGCGCGTGCGGGTGAGTCCGATAAACACGCCGTCCCACACGAAGGCTGCCATGCCGGCCATGGGAATGGCGGCGCACCACCATCGGTAGCACATGGCGCTATCCACCACGTTGCCGTCGGAGGTGAGCAGTGAGAAAATTTCGTGCGGGAAGAGGGTATACACCAAGGTATATACAGCGGCAAACGCCATGCCCCAGCCAAATAGGTGCCTCACGCACCGATGCTCGGCTGCCTTGTTCCCTTGTCCGAAATATTTTCCCGTGATGGCTTCGCCGGCAAAGGCGAGTCCGTCCATAAAGTAGGAAAACAAGATGCCCATGTGCAAAATGAGCGTGTTCACGGCGAGGGTCATATTGCCGGCGCGTGCGCTTGCCGAGGTGAAAAACAGCGCTTGCACCATCATCAGCGTGCTCCGCACAAAAATGTGCACATTCACTTTGAAAAAGCGACTCGCTCCGCGAAAATGCAAGGCTTGCCAGAAGCCCAAGCCACGCAGATGCTCACCATATTTCCTGCGGAGAATCCACACCGAGTAGCCAAGCCCCAACCATTGCGCCACCGCGGTGCCAATGGCAATGCCTTTAAATCCCATACCCAGCGCCATCACTGCCGTGAGCGAAAGCAATATGTTCACCACATTCACCCCAATGGATATGTGCATCGGGTGTTTGGAATCTTGCATGCCGAGCATCCACCCCTT
The DNA here is from genome assembly GCA_051871435.1 of Sodaliphilus sp. Lineage (GTDB taxonomy): Bacteria > Bacteroidota > Bacteroidia > Bacteroidales > Muribaculaceae > Sodaliphilus. The sequence continues at coordinate 12,237 of JBJECV010000109.1, forward strand.
TATCGCCATCATCACCAAGGTGGGTGGCGCGCCCCACACGCCGATATAGAAGTAGGTGAGTGCCAACGCTTCCACCTCGTGCTCTGCGCCGATGGCTATGAGGGTGATGCGCTGTAAGGGCCATTGCAAGGCAATGATGCCCACGCCTATGAGCAAAGCCAGCGCCGAGGCGTGCTGAAGCACCAATGCCGCCTCCGCTTTGTTGGCGCGGCCATAGGCTTGGGCGGTGAGCCCGGAGGTGCCCATTCGCAAAAATCCAAAATTCCAGTAGATGAGGTTGAACATCATCGCGCCCACTGCCACTGCGCTGATATACACCGCGCCGCTTCCACTGCTCAGGTGTCCGGCAATTGCCGTATCCACCAATCCCAATAGAGGAATGGTGATATTCGTGACGATAGCGGGTAGGGCAATATGGAATATTTCGCGGTTCATTTTTTTATCGCTCATTTCAGCAATCACTGCAAAATTACTGCTTTTTTGCGGTTTCTACCAAAATGAGCGAACATTTGACCATTGCCCGCAATTGCACAGATGCCGAAAAATATATATTTTTGCGCCGTGAAACGAGAAATTCCCACTAACGAATGAAGATTGGCAATATAGATTTGGGCAATCGCCCGGTGATGCTGGCTCCAATGGAGGATGTAACCGACCTTTCGTTCCGACAAATTTGTCGCGAACAAGGAGCGGATATGGTCTACACCGAATTTGTGTCGGCCGATGCGCTGATTCGCAACATTCAAGCCACTTTGCGCAAACTCAATATCTCTGCCACCGAGCGCCCCGCCGCCATCCAAATCTATGGCAAGGAGGTGGAGCCGATGGTGGAGGCTGCAAAAATGTGCGCCGAGGTGCACCCCGATGTGATTGACCTGAATTTCGGTTGCCCGGTGAAGAAGGTGGCAAGCAAAGGCGCCGGCTCGGGGCTGCTGCGCAATGTGCCGCTCATGTGCGAAATCACCCGCGCCGTGGTGGATGCCGTGCCCATTCCCGTCACTGCCAAAACGCGCTTGGGGTGGGACTGCAACTCGAAGCACATTGTGGACGTGGCGGAGCGCTTGCAAGATTGTGGCATTCAGGCACTCACCATCCACGGACGAACCCGTAGCCAAATGTACACCGGCGAAGCCGACTGGACGCTCATCGGTGAGGTGAAAAACAATCCGCGGATGCACATCCCCATCATTGGCAACGGCGACATCACCAGCCCGCAAAAGCTGGTGGACTACTACAATCGCTACGGCGTGGATGGCATCATGGTGGGCAGAGCCGCCATCGGTGCACCATGGATTTTTAAGGAAATGAAGCAATTCCAGCTCACCGGCGAGGTGCCTCACATCCCCAATAAGGAAAAAATGGCGTTGCTACGCCGACAAATCAACGAAAGCATCAACCGCATTGACGAAATTCGTGGCATTCTCCACATTCGCCGCCATTTGGCTGCCACGCCGCTGTTTAAGGGCATCTACAATTTCCGCGAAACCCGCATCGCCATGCTTCAAGCCCGCACCTACGACGAACTCAATCGCATACTCAACCATATAGAAGCCACCTACTTAGGTGAATAATTATTTGTAAAACAAACGACCAAAATTTAAATTTTTAGAGGTGATGAAGAGAATGTGTTTGGCACTCATAGCTTGCTTGATGCTCACTTCAGTTGCCCTCCAGGCGCAAGTGCTCACCCACACCGAAGTGAATGTGGGCGATTTCACCGCTCTCAATGTGGGCAATAGTATCAATGTGATTTACTGCGCAAATAAAGAAAAAGCCGGAGTGGCGGAATTCGACGTGCCTGTCGGAAAAGTAAATCCGTTCATTTTCAAAAACAATGAGGGCAAACTCAGCCTTCAGCTCTACGACTACAGTCTTTCCAAGGGCATTCCCACGGTTCGCCTCTATTCATCGATGCTACAAGAGGTGGTAAACCAAAGCGATAGCACTATCATTATCGAAAACAATGAATCGCTGCCCACCTTTTCCGCCAAAACCTACAACAATGGCACCATCAAAATCTATGGACTAAACACCACCACCACCATGCTCCGCGAAACCACCGGCAAAGGATTTATCTATGTGGAAGGCACCACCACCACACTCAAATGCAGCATTGTGGGCACCGGCAGCATCGACGCACTGCGCCTCAAAGCCACCGACATTTCGTGCTCCCTACGCGGCACCGGACACGTGTACTGCCAATCCGCCGGAGGAAAACTCAACATCAAAGGCATGGGCTCCGGCAAGGTGCACTACACAGGCACACCATCCAAAATCAGCGTAAAAAAACTCGGCTCCCTAAAAGCCATCCCCTACAACCCCTAACAGTGTTTATAGAAAATTACACCCACCGGCAGGAATATGCATTTGGTGTGTAATTGGTTGAAAATCAGCGTTGACGAGTAGTTCTTTCTGTGGCGGATTCGCACCCATTACATGCCGGAGGCATGTCCCGGTGGACGTAATTTTGCTGAAACACCTCCCATCAAAGATGGGGACGCTAACCAAGCGCGAAGCGCGGCTAACCAAGTGCGAAGCATGGTTAACCTTCAAATTGGTGTTTCACACGCCGCGTGCTGTCGGAGACGGCTTATTGTCGTTAACTCCATGCAAGCGGAGGCGCAGCCGGAGCGCAGCTTGGAGAATGCCAAAGCCCCAGAGCAGAGCATCGGAGATGGTCGGTTGTGGCAAATCATCACCAAGCTGTTTCAAGTGTTTCGGGTGTTTCAAGCAAGGAGAAATACTCTAACCAAGTGCGCAGCGCGGCTAACCCTAAAAGCAGCATGTCTAACCCCTTGCAACAATTATTGGGCTTATTTGTTGCAAATATGCAACAAATAGTGTGTTTTTTTGATGCATTTTCTTGGTTTTTATGTCAAAACCCATTAATTTTGCGAAGAATATCGAAACATCCACCACCTAAATTTTTTATTTCAAATATGGCTACCTACGTTTGGCAACATCCTGATTGGCTTCAATTCCGATACGATGAATCGCAGCTTGTCCCCTTACTTGAGGAGGTTCATAGGTTGCGTGGCGAACTTTTGGGCTGTATGAAAATGCTCGGCTTGGAGGCTCAGAACGATGCGCAAGTGGAAATGCTCACTTCCGAGATTGTGAATTCTTCACAAATAGAAGGTGAGATGCTCAATCGCGATAGTGTCCGGTCGTCGGTGGCTCGTCAATTAGGTATTAATGGCTACGACGGTCCTTCCTTTGGTGGCAGAAATGTGGAAGGGGTTGTGCAAGTGATGCTCGACGCCACCGTACGTTATGCTACGCCACTTTCTGCCGAACGCCTTTTTCGCTGGCATGCCTCACTTTTCCCTACGGGCTTTAGTGGAGGCGGTTATCGCATAAGGGTGGGCGCTTGGCGAGAGGGAGAAGCTCCGATGCAGGTAGTTTCGGGTGCTTTTGGTCATGAAACAGTGCATTACGAAGCCCCTCCCTCCAATGAGGTTCCCACCATGATGGACCAATTCATTGCATGGCTCAATGCCGCGCAGTCCATCGATCCTATAGTGAAAGCTGCCATTGCTCACTTTTGGTTTGTGAGCATTCACCCGTTTGATGATGGAAATGGGCGCCTGTGTAGAGCCATCACCGAGTGGCTACTGTCGAAAGCCGATGCCACTCCACGCCGCTATTATAGCTTGTCGGCAGAGATTTTGCGGCACCGCAATCTCTACTATCGACATTTAGAATCGGCGCAAAAGGGTGATTCCAACCTCACGGAATGGATACTTTGGTTTGTGCGCACCATCCGCGATGCCCTTGTCAATGCTTTGCAAAAAATAGAGTGCATCATCCACAAGGTGCATTTTTGGGATGCGTTTCGCCATGTGGAAATCAATGAGCGCCAGCGAAAAATCATCAATCGTATGCTCGATGGCTTCGAGGGTAGGATGCAAGCCTCCAGGTGGTCGCGCATTTGTCATTGCTCCCGTTTTACCGCCATTCGCGACATCAACGACCTCATTTCCAAAGGTATAATGCACAAATCAGAACAGTCGGGTAGAAGCACCCACTACCTGCTTGCCTCACCGCCCGCCAGCCATTAGCGCAATTTTTCCGGGGGAGGAAATGCCTAACCAAGTGCGAACACTACGGGAAAAATAACGAGCATTTAAATTGTTCGTTTTGTTAACTTAGCACATTCCAATATCCACCCTTTGCTCCACCGATTCTTTCTAAGCGGCCTTCAGATTTTAGTTTTTCAATATGGAATTGAACGGTAGAAGAAGGGACTTTCAAATTTTCGGAAAGCTCTTTTCTTGTGATTTTTGGATTGTCTTTTATCATATTGAATAGCTTTTCCCTTTTTGGCAATTCTTTCTGACCCATTTTCTGACCCATAGTAGGTCTTAAATATGTAATTGTGGAAGTTGCAATATCACTTTCTATTTCAACCTTTTTACCTGTAAGGGATTCCCATTTTTTTTGCTCGTTTGTTTCAAGTGATTGATTTGGCGAAGTCGGCTGTTTATACAGCAATAAAGAAAGTTCACACATTGTGGTGTAGTAGTTTTGGCGGCTTTTGTTGAGGAGTGACGTGTTTTTTTGTTGCTTTTTCCGGGGGGAAAGTGCCGTTTTTAGCGGAAATAGCAGTAATTTTGCAGTGGATTTGGCGCTCTGCATGGGCTTGCCGATGGCCAATTTTTTTAGTATCAATTATTTATAATCAAATATATGAATATGGAGTTGAGTTACAACCACCAAGGCGAATTTTCCAAACTACTTTTTATCGAAACCTATGGCTGCCAAATGAATGTGGCGGATAGCGAGGTGGTGGCCTCGGTGATGAAAATGGCAGGCTACGACACCACCGACCGGCTTGACGATGCCGATGCCATTTTCATTAACACTTGCTCCATTCGCGACAATGCCGAGCAGAAAATCTTTTCGCGCCTCAATCAGCTCAATGCGCTGCGTCGCCGCCGTCGCCGCCGTCTGATTGTGGGCATTATCGGGTGTATGGCAGAGCGATTGAAGGAGGTGCTTATCAATGACTACGACGTGGATATCGTGGCAGGACCGGACTCCTACCTCGAACTGCCCAACCTCACCGCCGCGGCTGAAGCCGGCGAAAAGGCGATAGAAACCACCCTCTCCACCACCGAAACCTATCGCGACATCATCCCGCAACGCATCAGCGGCAACAAGGTGAGCGGCTACATTAGCATTATGCGTGGCTGCAACAATTTCTGCACCTATTGCATCGTGCCCTACACTCGCGGGCGTGAGCGCAGTCGTGAGCCGCAAAGCATCCTCAATGAGTTGCGCGATTTGCAAAGCAAGGGCTTTAAGGAGGTGATATTGCTGGGGCAAAATGTGAACAGTTACCTCTACAAACCTGCCGACGGCGGTGCGCCCGTGGATATGGCGGCGTTGCTCGCTATCGTGGCAGAAGCCGCGCCGGAAATGCGTGTGCGCTTCACCACCAGCAACCCCGAAGACCTTTCCGATGAAATTATTGCCACCATGGCTGCGCACCCCAATATTTGCAACCATATCCACCTGCCGGTGCAAAGCGGTAGCAACAAGGTGCTCAAACTCATGAATCGCAAATACACCCGCGAATGGTATCTCGACCGCATCGCCAAAATCCGCGAAGCTATGCCCGACTGCGGCATCTCCAGCGATATGTTCACCGGATTTCACGACGAAACGGAAGAAGATTTCCAAGAAACCCTCTCGCTCATGCGCGAAGTGGGCTTCGATTCGTCGTTTATGTTTAAATACAGCGAGCGCCCCGGCACATTTGCCGCCAAACATTTGCCCGACAATGTGAGCGAAGAGGTGAAAATCGACCGCCTAAACCGAATGATTGCCCTGCAAAATGAGCTCTCGCTGTGTAGCAACCGCAAGGATGTGGGCAAAACCTTTGAAGTGCTGGTGGAAGGCTATAGCAAGCGCTCAAAGGATGACATGTTTGGCCGCACGCAGCAAAATAAAGTGATAGTGTTTCCCGCCGCCGACACCAAGGTGGGCGAGTGCGTGATGTGCGTGGTGGAAAAAGCCACCAGCGCCACCCTCATCGGCCGCCGTGTGGATGAGGAAACCAACAGTTAAGAAGCTACCACCTTCAAAGAGCAAAGACATTCGTCTTAACTTCTAACGAGCGAAGCGAGTGATAACTTCTTCAACTTCTTAACTTCTTCCCCTTTCCTCTAATCCCCTGCATCATGTCGCAACAAAAAGAAAAACTATGGAATAGCAACTACTGGAAGGTGATGATAGCCAATTTCACGCTATTCTTCTCCTTCTATTTGCTGATGCCACTTTTGCCCATCTATTTGAGCGAAAACTTCTATGCTTCGAAAGACATGATAGGGCTGGTGCTGAGCGGCTATTCCGTTACGGCAATGCTCTTTCGCCCCTTCAGCGGATTTATGATTGATAATTTTCAGCGCAAAACCGTGCTGATGTGGGTGTTTTTCTTGTTTTTCATCTTCTTTGCCGGCTACATGATTGCCGGCTCACTGCTCTTGTTTGCCGTGATTCGCACACTCCATGGCGGCCCCTTTGGCGCTATCACTGTGGCAAACAGCACCGTGGCGATTGATGTGCTGCCCTCCTCGCGCCGCAACGAAGGCATCGGCTACTACGGCTTGGGCAACAACTTAGGCATGGCGATAGCCCCATCGGTGGGTATTTTCATTTACCAACTCACACATAATTTCAACTTTATTTTCCTCTTGTCGATGCTCATAGCCGGCATCGGATTGGCTGTGGATGCCACCCTGCATTTGCCACAGCGCACCATCCAAAAGAGCAACCGCCCCATTTCGCTCGACCGATTCTTCTTGCTCAAAGGGTGGGCATTGGCATCAAATATGATGTGCTTCGGTTTTTGCTTCGGCGTGCTGAGCAACTATCTTGCCATCTACGGCAAGGAGGTGATGCACATCACCGCCGGCACAGGAGCCTGGTTCATGATTTTGGCGGTGGGCTTGATTGCATCGCGGTTGCAAGGTGCCAAAGCCTTGCGCAATGGGCGATTGGAGCAAAATGCCGCCTCCGGTATGCTGATTTCGCTGGTGGGCTACACGCTTTTCGTGGCAGTGCCCAATAGCATAGGCTATTACGGCTCAGCCATATTGATAGGTTTGGGCAACGGCCATCTGTGGCCCGCTTTCCAAAATATGACCATCAACCTCGGCACCAACAACCAGCGCGGCACAGCCAATTCCACCCTCCTCATTTCGTGGGACATAGGCATGGGATTAGGATGCTTGATAGGTGGCGTGGTGGCAGATTGGATGGGCTATGCAGCCGCTTTTTGGGCCACCGTGGCGGTCAACGCCCTCGGCGTGGCAGGCTATTTTGGCTACGCCATGCGCCACTTCCGCCGCCACAAACTCCGGTGATTGAGGGCAGGCTACCAATTGAAGAGGTTGCGCAGGAGCCACCAGAGGCAGATGAGGATGAGGGTGCCGAAGGTGATAACGGTGGAATTCAGGAATTGATGCACCCGTGGAAAATGGCGTTTCCAATATTTTATCGTGGCTAATAGGACGATGAGGGGCAAACTCACCACCAGCAGGGCGTTGTAGGCCATGGCGCCTGCCACATCGCCATGAAGCAGGGCGTGGATGGCGCGCTGCGAACCGCAACCGGGGCATTGAAAATCGGTGAGCGAATGGAAGGCGCATTTGGGAAATAGGTGTGAGCCGGAGGGATCGAACACAAAATACACCACAGCCAACGCAGCCATAGCCACGATGACCAGCAACCATACCAGCCCCTTGCTCATTCTCTCCATCACAGAGCTTTACATGAAAAGGATGGTGAAGGGCAAAGTCAAGAAGAAGAGCACCACCGAAAGGATGCACATCCAATCGCTCCACGTGCTATATTTCCTGGCTTTTTCGTAGTTGCCCATGTTGTAGTTGTTTTTGGTGAGCACGGCAAACACGATGCCTGCCACCCCGAATGGCGTGCAGCAGAGCATAGTGCACACAATGGCTGCCACTAAATTGGTGGGCGGACACTCCGGCTTCGCTTCTTGCGTAGGCACCGCGGCTTCCGACTGCTGCATAAAGGGTGGGGGAGTGGGCTTGGGATTGAACGATGGCGGGGTAGGGGGTGTGGGAGTGCTTACTTCCGGTTCTGCTTCCACTTCCGCTTCCTCTTCCTCTTCCACAGCATTTTCCTCCACCGCTTCCTCTTCGTTTTCTACAGCAAGTGGTTCTTCCGCGGGTTCGGGAAGTTCGGTGGCGATGAGGTGTGCCAATTCGGGCACATTTTCAATGTGCATCCAGCCGTCCAAACCTTTGTGCCACACGAAGGTGCTACCTTTGGCAAATGTGCGCGATTCCAATTCTTCAAGGGTGAAAGGACCGCTTTGCTCGTCGTTTTCTCGAATCCAATATTTTGTCATATTTCGTTAGTTTTTTCTATGGGCAAAAATTTATGTATCTCGTTACACTATTCTCCATTGGCTTACGGGTCAATCCAATCGCCGTTGGCTTTAATCAGTGCCACCAATCGCGGAATGGCTTCCGCTTCAGGGATGTTGCGCTCAATGCACTGCTTGCCTTTGTAGAGGCTGATGCTATGGCGTGCGGCGCCCACATAGCCATAGTCGGCATCCGCCATTTCGCCGGGCCCGTTCACCACGCAGCCCATCACCCCGATTTTCAGCTGTGTGAGATGATTGGTGGCGGCTTTCACCTGCTGAACGGTGGTTTGCAAGTCGAACATCGTGCGACCACAACTCGGGCAAGAAATAAACTCGGTTTTTGTGGTGCGCAAGCGTGCTGCTTGCAGGATGGCGAAGGCATACTCCACCACTTTTTCTTGTGAGTGATAGTGCGGCGCTTCAAGCCAAATACCATCGGCAAAGCCATTGAGTAAAATGGCGCCCAAGTCGACTCCTGCCTTCACTTGCAGCCATTCGGTGTCGGCATCGTCGTAGTTCACGCGCACCACGGCTGGACAATCTACGCCTTCTCGCACCATGCCATGGAGTAATGCTTGGATGCTACCCGGCACATTCACATTGGCGGGCACTGCCACCACCACCACATTTTCTTTTCCTTTCAGCACTTGCAATTGCGCCGCGGTGGCATCAGCCGCCACTTCCACGAATTGCACGGGCGCATCGGCATCGTGCTCAAAATCGGCAAGCGAAGTGAGGGGATAGGTGCGTGTGCCATCGGAGAGTGCACCGTTGGCGAAATAAAAGTCGGGTTTCAGTTTTCCGCAAATATCGTGTGGCGCACACGAAGCCACCACCACCGGTGCCTTTCTGCCTCCTATTTTATTCATCACGGTGCGAGAGGGGCGGCGCTGCGGCAGCAAAGCATCGTAGCCGGCATAGCACTCGCCGTCAATGGGCGTATGCCCTTGGCGCGAAGTGATGTAGTCCACCAATTTGCGTGCCACCGGAATTTCCAATTCCGGGTCTTCGCTCAGCGAAACGCGAATCGTGTCGCCCAAACCTTCCGCCATCAGGCAACCGATACCCACCGCACTCTTGATGCGCCCGTCTTCGCCAAATCCGGCCTCCGTCACGCCCAAATGCAGCGGGAAGTGCATATCTTCGGCATCCATGGCAGCCACCACGCGGCGTACGGCTTCCACCATCACCACCACATTGGAGGCTTTCATCGAAATCACCACGTCGTAGAATTTTTCTTGCACCATCACGCGCAGAAATTCCATCACGCTTTCCACCATACCCTGTGCGGTGTTGCCATAGCGGCTCATAATGCGGTCGCTGAGGCTACCATGGTTCACACCCAAGCGCACCGCAGTGTGGTGCTCGCGGCAGAGGGCAATGAAAGGTACCAACGCATCGTGAATGCGCTGCAATTCGGCTTGATATTCTTCATCGGTGTAAGTCAGCTGTTTGAAAGTGCGAGCCGGGTCCACAAAATTGCCGGGATTGATGCGCACTTTGTCGGTAACGGCTGCGGCGGCAAAAGCCGCTTTGGGATTGAAGTGGATGTCCGCCACCAAAGGCACCCGGCAACCTTGCTCGCGCAAAGCCGTGCGAATGTGCCCGATATTGTTGGCTTCCTTCACTCCTTGTGCCGTGAGGCGCACAATCTCGCCACCCGCTTCCGCTATGGCGCGGCACTGCACCACACTGGCTTCAATGTCGTCGGTATTGGTGTTGGTCATCGACTGCACCCTCACAGCGTGCTCGCTACCCAGCATCACACCACCCACATTCACTTCCACCGTGGCACGGCGTTTGTAATTAAAAATAGGATTCATCAGTTCACTTTAAATTCGTACGACACTTGTGCCAAATCGCGATTGGCTTTCTCTATTTTTTCGCCAAGCGTAGCCTTATAGGCTGCCACCTTTTGTGCCACCTGCTCATCGCTCAAGGCTATCATTTCGGCAGCAAGGATGGCAGCATTCTGCGCGCCGTTCACGCCCACGGTGGCCACCGGTATGCCCGGCGGCATTTGAATGATGCTCAGCATCGCATCCAAGCCATCGAGCATCCCCTTAATGGGCACACCAATCACCGGCAGCGTGGTGCTCGCCGCAATCACACCCGGCAATGCGGCAGCCATCCCAGCCCCGGCAATAATCACCTTAATGCCACGCGATTTTGCCTCGCGGGCAAATTGCTCCACGGCTTGAGGTGTGCGGTGCGCCGACAGCGCATTCACTTCAAAGGGAATTTCCATTTCATTGAGCCATTTGCAGGCTTTTTCCATCACGGGCATATCGCTGGTGCTGCCCATAATTATGCTTACTAATGCTTTCATTCTATGATATGTTGATATATGTCGTTGTTATCCAAAAAGTTGCATCAGCAGTGTTACCGACACGGCGCCATTCGCCGCGCCTGCCACCACCTGATTCAGACTGTGGCGCCCGAGAATCATCCGAGCCGACCCCAACAGCCCGCACAGCACCACAGCCACCGTGAGCACCCAAATCAGATTGAATGCCTCGGTGGTGAGCACGTGCATATTGTAGATTAATGCCACCACGCCAGCCATTCCTGCCATGTGCGCACTGATTTTCCACCATAGCGTCACCACAGCAGAAATGAGCACCGACAGCGCACCGCCGGCGCAAAACATCACCACCCACATGGGCATGTGCACGCGGCTCCACAAATAGTAAGCCACTGCCACATAGCAGATAAAGGCAAATAGATAAGGCACTAATCGCTCCTTGCGGTCGATCAGTCGCTTATCGGCAATCCACTTAAAGTGGTGCAAGGTGGCAATGCAAAAGATGGGAAGCACCAAAGTGATGCCCGACACCACTAATAGCACCGTTACACGCAAGCCCATATCGTAGGCGCTCAAATACGAGCACCACAAGGCTATCAGCACGCCGTAGGTGGGCATCAATAGCGGAGTGAGCATCGCCGAAAGAAATCGCGACAAGCCCACCACTATGCGCCCCTGTTTTATGTCATTTCCATTCATAGCAAATATTTTTCAGCTTTGAGCCGTTAGCCATTATCCTTTATCTATTATCTAATTTCTAATTTCTAATTTCTAATCTCTAATCTCTAATCTCTAATTTCTAATCTCTAATTTCTAATTTCACAGCTCTTTGCGGCGGCGAGAATCCGGGATACCCAGCAAAATTCGGTATTTTGCCACCGTGCGGCGTGCCACCTCGTAGCCACGCTCTTTGAGCAACTTCTGAATGGCTGTATCGCTCAGCGGACGGTTTTTGGGTTCGTGCTCCACGATGTCTTTCACCGCATTTTTCACTGCCTTATTGCTTACCGCTTCTTCGCCATTGGCGCCCGAAGCAATTGCCGTGCTGAAAAAACTCTTCAGCTTAAACGTGCCCCACGGCGTGTTCACGTATTTGCCTCTATCGCCGCCGCAAATGCGCGAAATCGACGTTTGGTCGAGCCCGGTATCCTTCTTAATGTCGTCGTATTTCAGCGGCACCAGCGCATCTTCGTCGCCGGTGAGGAAAAATTCCTTTTGATGCTTGATAATCGACTTCATCACCTGCATCAGTTTTTCTTGCCTACGCCGCAAAATGGAGATAAACCGATTGGCTTTGTCGTAAAAGCGTTTCATACTTTTATCCTTTTCCTTACCGGTTTCAATCTTTTCCGACATTTTTTCGTTCAGCACCAGCTCCGGGATGCTGTTGGGCATAGTCACATAGATTTCGCCTTCTTCCACCGTTACCTCAAATTCCGGGATAATTTGATTGCGGCGCACTTCATTGGCGCTCGACGAATAGCCGCTACCCGGCTTGGGGTTGAGCCGCTTCAATTCTTCTTTGAGCATGCGCAATTGCTCGGTGGTGATATTCATTTTGGAGCAAATCTTATCGTAATGCGCTAATGCGAAATCCTCAAGGTAGTCGTTGATAAGCAACGCCAACTTCTCCGTTTCCTCGTTTTGCGGCTTTTGATGCACTTGAATGAGCAAACACTCCTTCAGCGAACGTCCGCCTATGCCCGGCGGGTCGAGCTCTTGCACCATCTTCAGCACGCGCTCCACATCTTCGCGCTCCACCTCCACATCGGCATTGAAGGTGAGGTCGTCGGCAATGCCGGCACTCGAGCGCACCAGCCACCCGTTGGTATCGAGATTGCCCACGATGTATTCGGCTATCACTTGGTCCACTTCCAAAAGGTCGCGCTCATTGATTTGATTCATCAAATGCTCTTCCAGCGTTTCCTCAGCCACGGCATCCGGCACATAATAGTCGTCGTCGCTTCCTCCGCGGTTTTTCGAGAAAGGGATTCTATCGTAGTCGCGCATTGGCGCCATATAGCCGGTGTCGGCCGTCTTCGCAGGCAGAGTGTCGGATTCTTTTATTTCCAACAGCGGATTTTCGCTCACCTCATTCTGCACCTCTTCTTCCAGCTCCTTACTCGTTTTCTCCAAGTAGGGGGCAAGCTCCACATTAGGAATAGAGATAGCGGTTTGCTTCTGCTCTATTCGGGTGCCGATGCCGGTTGCATTTTTCTTAGCCATATATTCAGATTAAGTGAATTCTATAGTTATAACCTACAAATTTACCCTTTTTCCGCAAATATTGCAAATCCTCTACCCATAATTGTGCAAACAAAGCATCGCTCTTTTATTTTTTTTAAAAATCACTCGGTAATGTGATTTTCTTGCATTATCTTTGCGATTTTAATACAGATACATTCATTATGGAACCGAAACCAATGAAGAGAGTTTTGAGTTTTCGCCTATCGGTAGAACTACTCAATCATTTGCGCCTTTTGGCCAGATACGAAAATAGAACGCTTAACAATTATGTGGAAACCCTTCTTATGGATGCAATATATAATCATCCCTCCGACCAAATGAAGGCGGCTTTAAAGGCAGCAAACATTGACTCGGAGTCTCAAATTACCCCCCCCTATGAGCTTGTAACACACTGTAAACAAGCATCATAACCACAGCTGTCGGGGCACGGTAACACTCGTGTCCCGGCACATTCAATCGACACGTAGGCCGATATCACCGCAGCTGGCTAATAGCAATGAGCGGAATAACGTTTACATGCCGTTCTTCATTGTTATCATCTTTGTCAAAATAAGTGATTTCTCCAAAACAGAGAGTATTTGTCGATGATTCTTTTAATGTACATACTTAACCTCCTGTTTTTGAGGTTACAAAGGTACAAAATTTAAAAATCCAAACAAATAATGGCGAAAGGCAAGCGTTTTCTTCCGGGTTTTGGGAACGAAAGAGCCGTCCCTTTGTTCCCGCCGGTGACTTATTTTTTTAGTTTGCGGGCGAGGGCGCGGAAGGCGAATCCTATGTGGCGGAGGGTGGTGGCGCAGGTGCCATAGTAGTGGCACATAATGTGGTAGCGCTCTTTCAGAGAGGCTTTGTGGTGCTTGTCGGTGAGGCCGTCGGTGAGGAAACTCACGATGGGCTTTTCGCCCACGTAGGCATTATGCTCCGACTGCTGCAGCACGCGAATGCACCAATCATAGTCGGCACTGAAGCGGTAGGCAAGATTGTAGGCGGGGGCAATGTCGCGCCGTGCCACAAATGCCTGGTGACACACCAGCATACCGTGGCGGAAATCATCGGCAGTGAGCTGTGCCGGCGCTGTGAGATGCCGCATGCCCACCACTTTCCGCTCGGCGTTCACCACCTGTGTTTGACCGTAAATCACCCCCGGATTGGTTCGTGCCGCCTCCGCCAATCGCGCCAGTGCATCGGCATCGGCAAAGGCATCGCCGGCGTTCATCCAAATCAGGTATTTTCCTTTGGCAAGACGTATGGCTTTGTTCATGGCATCGTAGAGTCCATTGTCGCGTTCGCTCACGATGCGCGTGTCCGCAATCTCTGCCTCGTTTACCAATTGTAGCGTTTGGTCGGTGGAAGCGCCGTCCACCACCAAGTATTCATAATCGGTGTAGCGCTGCTCTTTCACACTTTTCAGCGTGGGCGGAATCACCTTCGCGGCATTCCAAGTGACGGTGATGATAGAAAACAGAGGAGTCATAATTTCTTTTAAAATTTGTGCAAAATTAATGATAATGGTCGGCAGATGGAAATATTGTTGTAATTTTGTGGAAAATAAAGCAAAAAATTCAGAATATGGCATCAAAACTTTGGGAAAAGAACGTGACGGTGGACCACGATGTAGAAACTTATACCGTGGGTCGCGACCGCGAAATGGACCTCTATTTGGCACGCTACGATTTGTTGGGCTCGCTTGCCCACATCACCATGCTTCAAACCATCAACCTGCTCACTGCCGATGAATTGGCTACGCTCACTGCAGCGCTGCGCGAAATTTATGCCGAAATTGAAGCAGGCAAATTTGTGATTGAAGACGGCATTGAAGACGTACATTCGCAAGTGGAACTGATGCTCACTCGTCGCTTGGGCGATGTGGGCAAAAAGATACATTCCGGACGCTCGCGCAACGACCAAGTGCTCGTGGACCTTCGCCTTTTCATCCGTAGCGAAATAGAAGAAGTGGTGCATCACATCACAGCCTTATTTCGCACCCTTCAGGCGCAGAGCGAGCGATATAAAGATGTGCTTATGCCGGGCTACACTCATCTGCAAGTGGCTATGCCATCGTCGTTCGGACTATGGTTTGGCGCTTATGCCGAGTCGCTTGCCGACGATTTGACGGTGCTCCGCGCCGCCTACGAGGTGAACAACCGCAACCCTCTGGGCTCCGCCGCCGGCTATGGTTCTTCGTTCCCGCTCAATCGCACACTCACCACTGAACTGCTGGGCTTTGCCTCAGTGGACTACAATGTGGTGTATGCGCAAATGGGTAGGGGCAAAACCGAACGCATTGTGGCTGCCGCCCTGGCAAATGTGGCTGCCACACTGTCGAAACTTGCCTTCGATGCCTGCATGTTTAATTCCCAGAATTTTGCCTTTATCAAATTGCCCGACGAGTTTACCACCGGTTCGTCGATTATGCCGCATAAAAAGAACCCCGACGTGTTTGAACTCACACGTGCGCGCTGCAATCGCCTCGAGGCGCTGCCGTTCCAAATCACGATGGTTACCAACAATCTGCCCGTGGGCTATTTCCGCGATTTGCAACTCACCAAAGAGGATTTCCTCCCGGCTTTCGACGAAATGAAAGCCATCCTCACGATGGTGAACGCTATGATGAGCCAAGTGGAAGTGAACGAACACATTCTCGACGACCCGCGCTACGATTTGATGTTCAGTGTAGAAGAGGTGAACCGCCTTGCCGCCGAGGGAATGCCATTCCGCGATGCCTACAAGAAAGTGGGGCTCGACATTGAAGCCGGAAAATTTACCCCGGTGAAGCAAGTGAACCACACCCACGAAGGCTCTATCGGCAATTTGTGCAACCACCGCATCGCCGCACTCTACGAAGCCACCCTCGCCGCTTTCGATTTCCAAACCTATCACCAAGCCTTTGCAAAATTGCTGGGCAGAAACTCCTAATCCCCTGCCGTTATGAATCGATTCATCATTGCCATAGCAGCGGCGCTTTGTCTGCTCTGCTCGTGCGATAGCGTCGACAATAAAGTGCTGCCGTCGTACACCGTACGCCTCGATTTGAGCACCTACGCTTTGTGGAACACCTACGGTGTGACCGGCGTGGGCGACTACCGCATATTCAGCCGCGAAAAGCGTCTGCCAGCCAATTTCCCCTATAATGCCAACACCTACACCGGCTTTGGCGGCGTGCTCTTAGTGATGGGATTGGATGCCGCCACTGCCTCGTATGCTCCATTGGCTTTCGACGCTGCCTGCCCCGTGGAGCGTCGTGCCGACATCACCATCAGCATCGACCCCTCCACCCTCGACGCTGTGTGCCCCTCTTGCCACTCTCACTACAATGTGCTCACCGGTGCCGGCGGACCCTCCTCAGGCGAAGCTCTTACCCAAAAAGTGGGCTTAACCTCCTACAAATGCCGGCAAAATGCAAACGGCGGCTACAGCATCACTTCGTATTAAATTTCAAAAAATATTTGCCATAATAAAAAAAAGCATTAACTTTGCACCGCATTGCCTACCGCAAGAGCTGCTCGGATGGTGGAATCGGTAGACACGAGGGACTTAAAATCCCTTGGCCTTTAGGCTGTGCGGGTTCAAGTCCCGCTCCGAGTACAAAAAACGGCTGTTAATCACCTGATTTTCAGCCGTTATTTTTTTGTTTCACAATAAGCAACCAAAAAGCAAATTTCAACACATTACTTCAAAGAACCCCAAAATAACCAATTTCTTTTAAAAACATTGTGAAAGGCGGGAACAAAGGGACGGTTTTGGTTGCTAATCTTAATTTAATTTCTCGTCTAAATTATATATTACGCAAGCCGATACCTAACAAATGTTAATAGTTTTGAAATAATATACAAAAACTCGCAAAAACAATATTATTAATTTATTTTTGAAAAATTACAGATATGCCATTTTGATAAACCTGTAAAATTATGAGAGAACTAATTTTTGTATTAATAGCGTTATCATTACCAACTCTTGCTATGGCTGATGGCTATAGCTACTACCCTCAAGACTATACTTTGATCCCGCCGTCGCCAGAAGTGGGGTCTTTGCTAAAATATAATGAAATTGAAGTTGATAATTTCACTGGCATTCCCAACATCAGCTTTGAATTGTTCAGACTCAATTATGGGCGTATCGCTATACCCATCACCCTCTCGTATCATGGAGGAGGCATTCGCAATGACGATAAGGAAGGCAATGCAGGTTTGGGGTGGAATGTGCTGGCATCGGCTTGTATAAGCCGTGAAGTGCAAGGCGCCCCAGATGAAAGTACATCACATATAAAAGGATTATTTCACTTGGATAGTAATTCCCAAGAATTTCGTCAAAGGCTTATTGCTAAAAACGCGGATTACGATCCATTCGATGGCGTCGCTTTTAATAACAGTCGAAGTTGGATCTCACTGTTAGGACACGACTATTATTATGGCAAAGCCGATATGGCTAACGACATTTTTCGAGTAACAGGTATAGGCTTAAATGGCACTTTCGCATTCGATGATAGAAAGGAAATTATCATGTCTTCGGCTTCTCCTTTTACTATCGAGCCAGAAAATTTCTCACTCACGGCATTCAATGTTACCGATCAAAATGGCCTCAAGTACACATTTGCAGAACAGGAGACATCTAAGTTTGAATACTTTTACGGCGACCCCGAGTTGGATCGCCAATCCGACTCGATAAGCTACACCTCTACATGGCACTTGAGTGAATTGAAAGACCTATCAGGCAACAAGGTAACCTATACATACCATCAGTCTAATGGGTATGAGATGCAATACAGTGCGCAGGAGTATGAATGGCGCTATACAAACATCCGCCTTGACACAGGAGTTCCTATACGCTCCAATAGTGTGAGTTCGGTTAAATATTTCCCGAAATTGCTTAAAGAAATAAAAGGTGCTGACGTTTCAATCGCTTTTGAATACAATACTCTTGCAGAAAGATACTCACATAGATACATTATCAGCAAAATCACAGTAAGAGCAGAGGGCGAGGACGGGCCAGTGAAAGTGTTCAACTTCACCTACAAGGAGCAGCCAAGCACAATGAATAATGAGCCTTGGTATCAGCTATACCAAGTAACCGAAAACGGCCAACTGCTTTACTCTTTCAATTATGTAGAAGATGACACTTATGAAAATAGATTTCAGGCATTGGATTTTGGCGGCTATTTCAATGCCTCTGATGAAGGACTTATCCCAACTGTGGGCATTGGACTTGGGAGAGGAGCAAATAAATAGAAGTGTTAACCCAGAAGTATCGAAGATTGGTTCACTTTCGGAGATTTATTATCCCACAGGTGGGCATACAGCCATAGAGTGGGAGAGCAACGACTTTGGTTATGTGGATACTGTTCCACTCTCTCAAGCCATCAATACGACAAAGCAAAAAAATGTAAAGTGCGACACACTTCGCATGTGCATGGATTCGCAATACAGGAGATTGAAAATCTACAACTATCGCGTGGACTCATCCAGTAATGTGTATCTCGATGCCTCGCAATACTACGCCTTCAATCCGGCCATTCTTTTCGGCTCTGATTATGAAAATGAACACCCAGCTGAATATTGTGGCGACACTTACCAATTCCCTCATGTCACCATCACCAATAATGCTAATTCTAATGACAAGAAAATAGTATTTCTCGACAAAAAAACGATTGAGCAGGACTATAAGGGGCAGCCAATTCCCCTTCTGCTATCTGAGGGTATCTACACTGTGGAGCTGAAATACCCCACCTCCATAAGAGGCATGCAGGAGAATATTGAAGAGAGCATTGAAAAATATATGGCCAGCGCATACTCGGATGCCGGATTTTTATTTTTGCGAAAAGAGACCACCGACCCTTCTTCGCCACAAAGCCATTTTCAAGGTAAAGACTATTGGTGCGGACTGAGGGTGAAGCGCATTGAGAGCTATTCCGACAATGATGAACTTCCGCTGGTGAAAAATTACTACTATGCCTATGGCATGGACCCAACCATGTCGAATGGAGTGGTACAAAGATTACCTCATTATTTACATACGAGCTTTATGGTTATACCTGGGGGCGGAATAAATGGTTATGACTACACGAGCTTGCAATGGGTGGGGGAACAGGGCTTTCCTCGCACCCCATTCGGAGCGATGAATCAAGTGCAATATCCGATAGTTACTACCACACTTTCCAAAGGAATTGGCCAACACGACGAACCAATCCCATACTCTTTAATTGAGAAATACTACTATTCGTCGAGCGCCAATGCTGGATCTTTGTATTACGATTATAATTATTCCGACTTTTTAGGCTGTCAGCCCGTAGGAGGCAGGATGTACACCTCAAGAGCACACTGGAGAGGGAATTTATTTCGAAAGTCGATAGGCCAGACCAACGTGGTTGAAACCCAATATACGTATAATATCTATGAACCGAGTGATTTAAGCGTGCTTACAACAGAACCATTTACAGTGTGTGATTTCACCAAATATGTCAGTGGCAATGGTGGTTATGGCGGCTTCGACTATGGCATTGGAAAATACAGCATCATCCCTTATACTAAAACAATCGCCAGCGAAGTGACTACCGACCATGGGTTTGAATACGAAAAGCATTATGACTATTTCTATACTGGTTATACGCCAAAAATTGATTATGGGCTTGTGAAAAGTGTGTCTACTGTCAACTCAGAACAGCAGCAAGAACTTACCCAATTCACCTATATGCATAGTGGCAAGAACTACACTCCTTTGGTCGAAACGCAAGTAACAACCATAGATGGCATAGTGACGGAGGCTCAACGCAATGAATACGATGCACAAACGCATTTGCTAAAGGCGAAATACTCACTATCTTCCACAGACGTTTCAGCAAATAGCTTGCTGTCGAGCAACCAAGCCACTACTGATTTTCAAAAAGAAATGATTTCGAAGCTTGAGTACACTTACAAGTACAACGAGAAAGGAAACATCGTAGAAATCGCATATCGCGGCGAGCCTCTTGTTTCATATTTATGGGGCTATTATGGGCATTATCCAATTATAGAGGCTAAAGGTGTGGATTATCTCAAATTGCTAACAGCTGCCACTCAACAAGGTTTCGATCAGGAAAAGGTGCTGAAAGGAAAAGTGTGTACCGATACACAAGTCCGTCAGCTTTCTGAGCTGATACGTAGATTTCTGCCTACTGGCACAGAAATCTCGTCGATTGCCTATCGTCCGTTGGTCGGTATTATGGAAAGTACTGATGCCCGAGGCGTAATCACAACTTTCGACTACGATACCTTGGGCAGACTGAAGAGCGTGGCGGATATGAATAAAAGCATCATATCACGATTCGATTATCATCAAAAATCAGACAAAACTATCATTGAGGAGGATTAGTTATGAGAACAAAATCAACAACTATAATGGTTGTTTTGCTGCCACTTTTGGCTTCAGCCTTAAGCATGAATCACTCGCCACGAATCGGTGATGCCATGCAGCGAACAGAGCTATCTAATGTGGCGATATCCGATTTAGGAAAAGGCATTGATGTTAACCTCACAAAATGTCGATTTGAGAGCGATGTGACGGTTTCCTATATCTCTCCAGCAAGAAAAGATACAGCCTGTTCGTTAATGCAAGTGGTCAATAA
This sequence comes from Sodaliphilus sp., assembly GCA_051871435.1. Classification (GTDB taxonomy): domain Bacteria; phylum Bacteroidota; class Bacteroidia; order Bacteroidales; family Muribaculaceae; genus Sodaliphilus. The sequence goes on from JBJECV010000109.1 coordinate 32,790, forward strand.
TAATACCGCCCGCCTGCTTCAGGATTCAGTGGGAAACATTTGGATGCTCTCCGAGGCCAAGCCTGATATGTGGGTCAATTATGTGAGTCCTTATCCAGAGTGGACGTCGTCGATGCTAACTGCCGTTTATTCTGCATCTGGTCGGCAGGGCTCTCTTGTTCCTTTGAAGAAATCGGGCACTATAGAATGTGTTGAATTAGGCAATGCCACCATTATATCTCCTGATGCCGATACACTTGTCTGTGAGCAAGTGGTGGAGACCATCACACATGGGCTTGTAGATATTCAAATTGGCGACAGTTCACTTCTACGTATGCACAAAGGAGTCAAGCGCCAATATTACCTCCCCGGATACAGATACCCTGTTCTGGAAATGCAGATGAATGCAGTGTTTAATGATATGGGGGTTACCGATAGCGACACTATTTGGACCTTCTTTTCGCCTTCAGAACAAGTGCGTCAGTTACCGCAAGACCCAGAAAATGAGTCGCAACGCAAAAGCGAACATAACAACAAGCCTCTCGTCATAGACTTTAGCAATAAGCATCGGGGCAGTACTGGTAATGCATTTTCTGGCGAGCCAATTATTTCTTGGAACGGAGATACACAAGTGGTCAACATCGTGCACAATGGTTCGAAATCAATGCAGATTACATTGGCCGACATTTGGGGAAGAGTGCTATTCTATCGGGATATTCCGAAAGGGAGTGATTCAAATGTGAATATCGATATGAAAAATTATCCTGGTGCTACATATTTTTTAGTAGTGAATGATGGAGATTACAGCAAAACTTTTAAATTTGCAAAACAATGAGAGTGAATATCCACATATTGCTGATGGTGCTCGCCGTGGCTTCGGTCCATGCTGAAGCGCAGACATTGCTGCGTGAGCAGAATCACGTGACGTGCACCCTCATGGGTGATGCCCAAGGCTCGCCAGAAAAAGCTATGGTGACTCGCACTTTCTACGACGGCATTGGCCGAGAGCGCCAGAATATAGCCATAGGCCAAGGCGGCAATGGCTGCGACATCGTGAGCCGCAACACGTATGATGGCTTCGGTTGTGTCGACCGTAAGTGGCTTGCCGTGCCAACGCCATCGCAAAGCGGTGCCTATATCCACGAAAGTGTGCTGCAGAATGCCTATAACTCCTTTTATGGTGACGACGAAGTACATTACACTCCGCTCGGCTACAATGATTATGGCACTCTTGAACTCAAATTTGAGCAAGGGCCTGGCCTTGGTTGGAGAGGACATCCCACGCGATACAATATCCGCACCTGCGACACCACAGGCATATATAGCTGCCGTATTATCATGGCTGAGCCGAATGGAGAAGTGGTGATGAAGGGCATGTATCCTATTGGCGCATTGCAGGTGAATGAAAACAAAGATGCCGACGGCCGCCGCATCATCACATTTACCAATCGGAACGGCCGCACCGTGCTTCAGCGCATCGTCTCGGCTGACGAGCGTCATAATGCCGACACAAGGTGGGTGTATGATTCGCGAGGCGATCTCATTTGCTCCATCTCTCCACAAGGAATGGCAGAATTGGAGGGAGTGTCGGGAATAGTTCCGAGCGATGTGCTTGCGAAGTTTGCAAACTGCTACCGTTACGACCTCTGGCATCGCGTCGTCGAGAGATCTATTGCTGGATGCGAAAAGGTGGAATATGTTTACAATAAAATGGGCCAGCCCATTCTATCCCGCGATGGGGAGCAGCGCAAAAATGGCACATGGCGAGCTGTGAAGTACGATGGCAAGCACCGCCCTATTTTGGAAGGAATACTGCAAAGCACGCTTTCTCGCGAGGCGCTACAAATGCAATTCGGTGACATGCTCTTCACCGAATATTTTACTGGTAATCAAAACAATATCGAGTGGGAGTTGTTGTATAGCAACACTCTTGTAGGAGGCTTCACTCCTTACCGAGCATGGTATTACGACGACTACGCCTTCTGTGACAATACACATATTCCTGCCCAGTCGGGCTATGAGATCGGTGACGGCACTTCCGCCCTCAAGAAGCAATGTCATTAACTTAAGGAATTAGTCAAATTGGCTTACTATTGGGGGAGTA
>JBJECV010000110.1:0-9521 GCA_051871435.1 Sodaliphilus sp.
CGGCTGCGCCTCCGCTTGCATGGAGTTAACCACAATACGCCATCTCCGATGGCCCCTCTGCACGTGAAACACCAAATTGGAGGTAGTCGTGCTTCGCACTTGGTTAGAGGAAAGCCTACCCCCGGCCCCTCCCTGAAGGGAAGGGAGGGAGGTTTGTGAAACATCTGAAACACTTGAAACACCTGAAACACGCAGCTGGAACACTTAAAACACTCTAAGAATGCTGTGATTACTATTATTTCAAAGAACTTGACCACAAAGATAAGGTGGGTGGTGGGGTGAGATCAAGCCCAATAAGGCAAGATGGCGTTAGCGGTAGGAATTTCGGGCTCTCCAGAATTTATGCTTGCCCCCACTATTTTTCTACTGACCCATTTTTTTGCTATTCAGTCAGAATCAGTAGAAAATTAGTGTGGTTGGCCCCACTTATTTTCTATTGAGCATCGGTAAGGGTTTCTTTATGGACAGTGTTTTTTTTTAAAAAAAGAATCCACCCCTATCGCTTGGAGCAGTGGCAGGGGTGGATGTGTGGGAGCCTAAAGATTAATAGTTTTCGGCTTTGATTTGGAAGTAGGCTTGTGCGTGTGCGCACACGGGACATTCTTCGGGTGCTTGCTTGCCCACGTGGATGTGTCCACAGTTGGCGCATTGCCAGATGCAATCTTCGTCGCGCGAGAACACCACCTTGTCGTCGATGTTTTTGAGCAATTTGCGATAGCGTTCTTCGTGCTCTTTTTCGATGGCAGCCACGCCTTCCATCAGTTCAGCGATTTCATCGAAACCTTCTTCGCGAGCTTCCTTTGCCATGCGAGGATACATGTCGGTCCATTCGCCCATTTCTCCGGCAGCTGCGTCGGCGAGGTTGTCGGTAGTGGGTTGGATTTTGCCTCCCACAAGGAGTTTGAACCACATTTTGGCGTGTTCCTTCTCATTGTTGGCAGTTTCTTCAAAGATGGAAGCGATTTGCACATAACCATCTTTTTTAGCTTTAGAAGCATAGTAGGAATATTTGTTGCGTGCCATTGATTCGCCCGCAAATGCTTCCCAGAGGTTTTTTTCGGTTTTTGTACCTTTCAGTTCTTTCATGTTGCTTTATTTTTTAAAGTAACGGTTAAACAATCCTTCGAAGCCCTTGCCGTGGCGTGCTTCGTCTTTTGCCATTTCGTGAACGGTGTCGTGGATGGCGTCGAGGTTGAGTTGCTTAGCTTTCACAGCGATAGCGAGTTTGCTTTCGCAAGCGCCGGATTCTGCCATCATACGCTTTTCGAGGTTGGTTTTGGTGTCCCACACCACATCGCCGAGCAATTCGGCAAATTTAGCAGCGTGTTCGGCTTCTTCCCATGCGTAGCGTTTGAAAGCTTCAGCCACTTCGGGGTATCCTTCGCGGTCGGCCTGACGGCTCATAGCCAAATACATGCCCACTTCGGTGCATTCGCCCATAAAGTGGTCGTTGAGTCCTTTGAGGATTTCTTCGTCCACGCCTTTAGCCACGCCGATTTCGTGTTCGCAAGCGAAGCTGATGGCTTCTTCTTCCACCAATTTGAATTTATCTGCCGGCACTTTGCAAAGTGGGCAACGTTCGGGTGCGGTTTCTCCTTCGTGCACATAACCGCAAACTGTGCAAATCCATTTTTTAGCCATAACAATAATTGTTTTAAGAATGAAATTAAAAATATATTTAGTTTATGTTTTATGTTCTTGGGCGAGAGGCTCTTCACGATTGGTACATTCCGAGCAGATGCCCACAAAATTGAGTTCCACATTTTCCACCTTGAAGCGCTCATCGTGGTAGAGGCTGCTATTGAGCCGGTCGCTAATGTCGACATCGAACACCCGCCCGCATTTGGTGCATAAAAAGTGGGCGTGTGCGCTATCGCAGTATTCGTAGCGCACATTTCGCTTATCGATGGTGATGGCTCGCGCGGCGTTGGCATCGCAGAAGAGCTGTAGGGTGTTGTAGACTGTGGTGCGCGAAAGTGTGGGAAGCGAGGGGAGCAAGTCGGTGTAGATGGTGTCGACAGTGGGGTGCGTGCAATGCTCCATCAAGTATTTCATGATGGCGATGCGCTGCACCGAGGGGTGCACTCCGCGATTCTCAAGAAGTTCTTTCGCTGCTATCACTGATTTAGAATTTATTCAAATTTGTAATCATTACAAATTTATAAACTTTTCTTTAAACTTCAAAATTTTCACCTCATAAAATTTCTTAAATAATTATTTCCGGTGTTCTGATTCAGCCCAAAATCGGGCAGATAGCGAAGTTTGCGGTTGTAAAATTTGGAAAATAGCGAAGTTTAGAGGGTGAAAAATGGGCAAATTGTGAAGTTTGTGGTTGTAAAATTTGGAAAATAGCGAAGTTTATGATTATATTTGCAATGAAAATCAAAAGATTATGAACACAGCTCAATTATATAGAATATTCACTGACCAAAGAGAGGAACTACTGAGCAAAAATTTTGCTCAACTGTGTCCCCGAACAGAAGAGTCGCAATTAAATATCAATAGTGCTTTAGCACAAGTGGTGATAGGTGTGAGGCGAAGCGGAAAGTCGACGATGTGCGAGAAAGTGCTGGTGGAAAGTGGTGTGAATTTTGCATATGTAAACTTTGACGACGACCGTCTTATAGGACTGAAGAGCGATGATTTCGACCATGTGCTCGATGCGCTCTATCAAATTTATGGCGATTTTAGCCACGTATTTTTTGATGAAATACAAAACGTAGCGCATTGGGAATTGTTTGTGAGCAGATTGCTTCGACAAAACAAAAAGATTATAATCACCGGTTCCAACTCTAAATTGCTGAGTAGCGAACTTACTACTCATCTCACCGGGAGGCACAAAAAAATCGAGCTCTATCCCTTCTCTTTTGTGGAATATTGCAATATGACAGGAGTCGACCTTCAATCTATGTCGACCAAGGGGGAGGCGCTACGCAAACAAGCCCTCAGCCGATACCTTAAGGGGGGAGGGTTGCCGGAATTGATTTTTGAAAACGATAGGGTAAACTATGTGGAATCGCTCTTGAATTCGATTATCAAGATGGATATTTCGAAGCGGTTTAGGGTGCGGTATGTGGAAATGCTAAAGCGCCTGGCATCCACCTTGTGCGATAATTTTTGCCAACAATTCGTGCCAAAAGAATTGGCGAAAAAATTCGGAGTTTCCGATCACACTATCGATAATTATTACGGCTATTGTAAAGAAGCATTTCTTTTGCAAGGAATCAATAAATTTTCGTATAAAAGTGTGGAAAGAATTTGCCATGAAAAAATGTATGTAGTGGATTTATCGTTCGTCTCCGACCGCTTCAACACCCTATCGACCGAAAACTTGGGGTGGAGATTAGAAAATGTGGTGTGCATAGAATTGCTTAGGCGTTACCATCCGTCGTACACTGATATTTTTTATTACAAGGAAAAGCAGTGGGAGGTCGACTTTTTAGTGGTTAAAAATGGTAATGTGAAACAAGCCATTCAGGTGGCATACGATGTGGAGCATGCGAAAACACTGAAAAGAGAAATCAAGGCACTGGTGAAAGCGGCAGAGAAATTTAATTGTAGCGACTTATTGCTAATCAACTTTAACGAGCGGCGCGAAGTGGTGGAAAATGGGCACCACATTCAAATCATTCCTGCTGCCGAATGGCTTTGTGCCAACAAATAGGGGGGTGTATATGGTATATAAGGTGTGAGGAGAGCGGGGTGGTGAAAGGGATAGCCATCACCTTTGGCGGGTGATGGCTATTGGATGTGTCGCCTTTCGTGTGGCGGTTATTTTTTGCTGTTATTTTTGGCGGAAGTAGAGGTTGATGGGTGTGCCTTTTAGGTCCCAGCGCTCGCGGATTTTGTTTTCGAGATAGCGTTTGTAGGGGTCTTTGATCCATTGAGGGAGATTGCAGAAGAACACAAACGAAGGCACCCGTGCTTCCTTAAGCATGGTCACATATTTGATTTTCACCACTTTTCCCTTAGTGGCAGGAGGTGGATATGCGGCGATGATTTCCTGCAAGGCATTGTTGAGCTGCGAAGTGGGGATGATGCGTTTGCGGTTTTCGTGCACCTTGATGGCTTCTTCGAGCACCTTAAAGATGCGTTGCTTGGTGAGTGCCGAGCCGAAAATGATGGGGAAATCGGAGAAGGGAGCGAATCGCGCGCGAATGGTTTGCTCCATGTGTGTGATAGCCTCTTGCGATTTTTCGGAGGCGATATCCCATTTGTTGACCAGCACCACGAGACCTTTTCGGTTTTTTTCGATGATGGAGAAAATGTTTACGTCTTGCGCTTCGATGCCGCGTGTGGCGTCGATAAGCAGGATGCAAACGTCGGAAAATTCGATAGAGCGAATGCTACGCAGCACCGAGTAGTATTCCACATCTTCGTTCACCTTGTTTTTCTTGCGTATGCCTGCGGTGTCGACCAAGAAGAAATCGAATCCGAACTTATTGTAGCGCGAATAGATGCTATCGCGGGTGGTTCCGGCAATGTTGGTCACAATGTTGCGTTGCTCATCCATGAGCGCATTCACGAGCGAAGATTTTCCGGCATTGGGGCGTCCCACGATGGCAAATCGAGGAATATCTTCTTCTATTTCCTCGTCGTCTTTTTGCGGCATGAGGCGCACCACCTCGTCGAGCAAATCGCCGGTGCCGGTGCCATTGATGGCAGAAATGGAGAAAGGTTTGCCCAATCCCAAGGCATAAAATTCGCTTTCGAAGTAGATGCCCTCGTTGTTGTCATCCTTGTTGGTGACCAGCACCACGGGTTTTTTGGAGCGTCGGAGAATGGCCGCCACGTGGTCGTCGAGGTCGGTGATACCATTTTTGATGTCTACCATAAAAAGGATTACATCCGCCTCTTCGATGGCGAGTGCCACCTGCTTATTGATTTCGTCTTCAAAAATATCGTCGCTGTTCACCACCCATCCACCGGTATCCACCACCGACATTTCGATGCCTTCCCATTCGGTTTTGCCATATTGTCGGTCGCGTGTGGTGCCGCTTTCATTGTTCACGATAGCGGCTCGCGTTTTGGTCAGTCGGTTGAAAAGTGTGGATTTGCCCACATTCGGGCGTCCCACTATAGCTATTAATCTTGCCATGACAGTGTGTAAGTGTTGTTAGTTTTAAAATAAGTGCAATGTGGAGCTTAGTGCTCTCATTTGCTATGGGATGAGGCGAGGCTATTCAATGTAGCCAAACGCCTTGAGTTTCTTTTCTTGGTTTCTCCAATCAGATTCCACCTTCACGTAGAGCTGGAGATACACGTGCTTGTCGAAGAATTTTTCCAAATCTTTTCTGGCTTCCACGCCCACGTGCTTGAGTTTTTTGCCCCCGCGACCAATGATGATACCCTTTTGGGTGTCGCGCTCCACGTAGATGACCGCCATGATATGGATTTCGGAGTCGGACTCGGTGAATTTTTCCACAATCACTTGTGTGGCGTAGGGCACCTCCTTGTCGTAGGTAAGGAGGATTTTTTCGCGCACGATTTCGGTCACGAAAAAGCGCGCCGAGCGGTCGGTGAGCGCATCTTTGCCGAAATATGGCGGGTTCACCGGCAGCAATTCCACGATGCGCTTCATGATTTGGTCCACATTAAAATTCTCCTTGGCGCTGGTGGGATAGATTTCGGCTTGCGGGAGCAGCTCGCGCCATTGCTCCACAATTTTTACCAATTCCTCTTGCCCGGAGAGCAAGTCGATTTTATTGATGACTAAAATGATGGGCACCTTTTCTTGTGCCACCTTATCGAGGAACGCCTGATTTTTGGTGGGCGTTTCCACCACGTCGGTCACATAGAGCAGCACATCGGCATCTACCAGCGCCCCGGTGGAATATTCGAGCATACTTTGCTGGAGTTTGAATTTGGGAGTGAGCACGCCCGGAGTGTCGGAAAACACGATTTGATAATCGTCGGTGTTCACGATGCCCATAATGCGGTGGCGAGTGGTTTGTGCCTTGCTGGTGATGATAGAGAGGCGTTCGCCCACAAGAATGTTGCTGAGTGTGGACTTCCCTACATTGGGATTGCCCACGATGTTCACAAATCCTGCTTTATGTTGGTTGGTGGTCATATATATATATAATGTGTAAATAATGTGAAGCTGTGGTTGGAAAGGCGGAGTGTTTTCTGCCACAACCGACCCTCTCCGAGGCTCTTATTCTGTGCGATGTGCGCTTCGGCTTCGCCTCCGCTTGCATGGAGTTAACCACAATATGCCATCTCCGATGGCTTGGTTGCTTGGGTTTGTGTCTCCAAGCTGCGCTCCGGCTTCGCCTTCGCTTGCATGGAGTTAACCACAATATGCCATCTCCGATGGCTTGGTTGCTTGGGTTTGTGTCTCCAAGCTGCGCTCCGGCTTCGCCTTCGCTTGCATGGAGTTAACCACAATATGCCATCTCCGATGGCTTTGGCTGCTTGGGTTTGTGTCTCCAAGCTGCGCTTCGGCTTCGCCTCCGCTTGCATGGAGTTAACCACAATATGCCATCTCCGATGGCTTGGTTGCTTGGGTTTGTGTCTCCAAGCTGCGCTCCGGCTTCGCTTTTGGTGTGCATACCATGTGGGTGGGATGGCGTTGTTCGGCGTATATACAAACAAAAAACGCATCGCCCTCGTGTGATGGAGCTAAATGCATTTTTTGTTTGAAAAGTGTAGTATAATTGCCTTGGCAATAAATTCGGATTAGAGGTCCCAAATGAGGTAAGACGCGCCCCAGGTGAAACCTGCGCCAAATGCGGTGAGCACAATCTTATCTCCCTTTTTGAGGCGTTGCTTATTTTGGTCGAGGCAAATGGGAATGGAAGCAGCGCTGGTGTTGCCCACATTTTGGATATTCACGAGCACTTGTTCTTCTGTCAATCCCAAGCGTCCGCCCACGGCTTCAATGATGCGCAAATTGGCTTGATGAGGCACAAACCAGTTGATGTCTTCCACCTTCAGGTTGTTGCGTTCCATCACCTCTTTGCTGGAATTTACCATATCCATCACGGCAGCTTTGTAGACTGCGCGACCTTCTTGATAGAGGAAATTTTCTTTAGCATCCACAGTGGCGTGCGAAGTGGGATGTGCAGAGCCGCCTGCTTTGTAGAGCAAGTGTTCCAATCCGCTACCATCCACGTGGAAAACGCCATCCACGAAGCCCACGGCTTCTTCGGTGGGTTCCATCAGCACTGCGGCAGCGCCATCGCCGAAGAGAGGGCAAGTGGCACGGTCTTCGTAGTTCACCATGCTCGACATTTTTTCGGCGCACACCACCACCACTTTTTTGTAGAGTCCGCTCTTAATGTAGGCGTTGGCATCGTAGGTGGCCACGATAAATCCGGCGCAAGCGGCCTGGATGTCGTAGGCATAGCACTTTTTTTCGAGTCCACATCCGTGAGCAATCACCGATGCGGTGGAAGGGAAACGATAGTCGGGGTTAGAAGTGGCGCAAATAATCAAATCCACTTCATCGGGGTTCGTGCCGGTTTCTTGGAGCAGTTTGTTCACTGCTTGAATGCCCATATACGACGAGCCCACATCTTTCTTCAAGATTCTACGTTCTTTGATGCCCACTCGGGTGGTGATCCATTCATCGTTGGTGTCCACCATTTGCGAGAGTTCATCGTTGGTGAGCACATAGTCGGGCAAGAAAGAAGCAATACCTGTAATTTTTGCGTTCAGCATATCTAAAAATATATTCTTTGAAAAAGCCTTTAAATAAGCAAGTATATCCCAAATATCACCTGTTGGCGCTATTTAGGATACACATCTTTTTGTTTGAGTCACTCTCAAGCAGGGGTGTAGTGCGAAATTACACGTTAGCTTCTTCCCCCATCACATGCTTTCCACGATAGTAGCCACATTCGGGGCATACGGTGTGATAAACATGCCATGCGCCACAGTTAGAGCATTGAGCGATAGTGGGTGCTACAGCTTTGTCGTGAGTTCTGCGCTTTGCTGTGCGAGTTTTTGATTGTCTACGTTTAGGATGTGCCATTGTTTTATTTGTTTTTAATTGTTATCTGTTAATTTCTTCAGCGCTTCCCACCGTGGGTCGATGGTGGCGGGTGAAGAGTTAGTTGTCTCATTGTCGGGTTCGCCTCCATAGAGTTGCTCTTCGGTGATGTTCACCGCTTGCATTTGCTCCAATCGAGCGAGCATTTGCTCATTGCACTCCCCTTCGGGGTGCACATGCATCAGAGGGATGGTGAGCAACACAGTGTCGCGCATCAGCGGAGTGAGGTCGAGCTCTCGCCGGTGGCCAGGTATCACGAGCACTTTATCGTCGCTATCGTCGTACTCATCACCCTCCTTCACGGTCAAATCGTAGGAAGTGTCCACCTCCAAAGGCATATCGTCGAGACAGCGGTCGCATGGAATGATAATTTCACCGCTAAAGTGGAACGAGAGCCGGTAGATGCCATCATCTTTTTTGTCGACGCGCAAATGCGCTTCCACACTTGCCGATTTCACTTCAGTGGCTTCCACATCGTTGAAAAACGGTGCGTCTAAATGATAGCTAAACTCCTGAACGCCAATCGACAAAGAATTAAGTGGCAACTTGTGTGAGGCCATTTCTCTACAATTTTCACGTTAAAATCGGCACAAAGTTATAAACTTTCTTGCTAATATTCAAGATTTTGCCGCTAAAATTGAAAAAAAATCGATTTTTCGCCCACGCCTTGTTCATTGCAGGATGCGCATACTGCTTTTGGTGTGAATACGTTTGCTTTCCTTTCTTTGTGGCATGAAACGAACAAATAAAGTCGTGCGGCTGGGATGTGAGGGCTGGCGCCCTATCGTGATCTGTGGGAGGAGATAAACGCCTGAATACAAGTTTTCGCCGTTTATCTCCTCTCACAGCCACGGTGGGGAGCTGGCGCTCCCCACTCACATCCCCACCTCTCGAAGAAAAAAGTCGGCTTCGCCGAAAAAAAACTGCGCCGAAAGCAAACGGCGGGAGTGTGTGGCACTTTGGGGAAGGATAGCCGAGCTTTTGGACCTGTTGGATAGGAAGTTAGGGAAGAGTGATTAACGTATATTTACAATTTTATACACAATAAAACTTGCCAAATTCGGGAAATTTTGATGAGTTTGGCAGATTTGAGGGGTTTTATTCTGCCAAATTCGCGAAAAAATCTTCAGTTTGGCAGGTTTTGTTTTAAAAATTAAAAATTATGTTTGCAAATATAGCTATGATGCATCCCCCGGCGGGCACTTGCAGAGAAGTGGCATCTGATGGGACTGATGTGGCAAAATCGAAACAAAAGTGTTAAATTTTCGTACAAGGGGGACTGTCCCTGTTGTACGAAAAATGCGATTGAAGGGTGTGTGGAGGCAGTGCTTGGAATTTAAGATATGTTAAAATTTTAGGGCGTAAACGATAGTTGGCGATGGCATTGAAGTGGAATATGTGAAATGCGTGGAATATTCATTGGGCGTGTGCCACAACCGACCCTCTCGAGGCTCATGCCCTTGGCTGCCACAATCTCCAAGCTGCGCTCCGGCTGCGCCTCCGCTTGCATGGAGTTAACCACAAT
>JBJECV010000111.1:0-9378 GCA_051871435.1 Sodaliphilus sp.
CACAGTCGGTCCAACCTAAATTTCTATGATATTATAGCATAGCTGAATAGTTACAAAATGGGCCAATTTGTAAAAATTTTGTGAATTAATGGTGGAAATGTGGTAATGATACTGAATTTATTCGTAAATTTGCACATTAAATTTATAGAGATGTTAAGAAACGGCTGATGAAGTTTCGCTCATCTTTCTAATTTCATTGACCTACAATTCAAGTATGGGTTGAATTATTAATGTGATATGGAAACGATTTTCAATAAATTAGTGTCACTGAAGTGGGTGATGGCATTTAAATCAAAAACCGCTCCGCGATGGATGGTTCTTTTCGCCGATTTGGTGATAGTTACTTGTTGCTTCTTTTTGTTGGCAATGAGCGATGTGTTTTCTTCATCCCTCACCTTGTCGGAGATATTGAGGAATTGGGCGATAGTGATGGCTGCTTATTCGCTGATGATTTTGGCCACCAAAACCCACACGTCTATTATCCGCTTGTCGGTGATAGAAGACTTGTATCGCGTGTTTGTGGTGGTGCTCTTGAGCGCGCTGTTGCTGATAGCCACTAATTTTGTGGTGCATTTAGCATTCGGCGTGAAAATGATGCACTATTGGAATATCGTGATACTGAGCGCCATTTCGTTTTCCTTCTTGGTGATAGAGCGTTTGGCCATTAAGCATGTTTATAGCCGTATGACCCATGCCTTTTCGGGGCGTCAACGCGTGCTGGTGCTTGGCACCTCCATCAGTTCGCTTATCCTTGCTACCGCGCTAAAAAATGAGTTGGATGGCAAGTTCAACCCCATCGGTTTGCTTGCCGAAAAAGATGCCCACACTCCTAACGAAATCAATGGCTTTAAGGTGTATCCCTACGACGAAGATACGCTGGTGAACACCTTTGTGGAAAACGGCATCCACGCCCTCATTTTCCATCACGATAAGGCGAAAGAAGTGGGATCCGACTATGCCGACTTCTTTATCAAAAACAATTTGCGCATTCTTTCTTTCAATCGCGTGGAAGAATTCGACACCGAACAAGGCGATGAAAAAGAAGAACGCAATATTTCTACCTATGTAAAGGAAGTGCAAATCGAAGACTTGCTGGGCCGCGAACCTATTGTGCTCAACAATTCGCTCGTGCGCTCCAATATTCGCGATTCGGTGGTGCTCGTTACGGGTGCGTGCGGCTCTATCGGCTCCGAAATCGTTAAGCAGATTGCTTCTTATAAGGCCAAACAAATTGTGCTGGTGGACCAAGCCGAAACGCCGATGCACGACCTCTGCTTGGAGATGAAAGACCAATTCCCCAATGCCAATGTGGTGCTCTTTATGGGCGACGTGCAGAATCGCGACCGTATGGAATTGGCTTTCGCCACCTATCGTCCGAAATTCGTGTTCCACGCTGCTGCCTATAAGCATGTGCCGATGATGGAAATCAATCCCACCGAGGCGGTGCTCACCAATGTGATGGGTACGAAAAATATTGCCGATTTGGCGCTGAAATATGGCGTGTATAAGTTTGTGATGGTGTCCACCGATAAGGCAGTGAACCCCACCAATGTGATGGGTTGCACCAAGCGCTTGTCGGAAATCTACACCCAATCGCTCTATTTCAATGCCAAGCAAAAAGGCAAACACACTCAGTTTATCACCACTCGCTTTGGCAATGTGCTGGGTAGCAATGGTTCGGTGATTCCGCTGTTCCGCAAGCAAATTGCTGCCGGTGGACCCGTGACTATCACGCACCGCGACATCATTCGCTACTTTATGACCATTCCTGAGGCGTGTAGCTTGGTGCTCGAAGCCGGATGTATGGGCCACGGTGGTGAAATCTATATCTTTGATATGGGCAAACCGGTGAAAATTTACGATTTGGCTACGCGCATGATTTCGCTTGCCGGATTGCGCCCCAATGTGGATATCCAAATCAAGGAAATCGGGCTGCGCCCCGGCGAAAAGCTCTACGAAGAATTGCTCGCCGACAAAGAGAACACTATATCCGACGTGACCGGCAACGACAAAATTATGATTGCCAAGGTGCGCACCTACGATTTTAACAATGTGCTCGACCACATCTCCAATATCATCTCTTTTGCCAAGAAGGGCAATGTGCACGATATGATTAAGAGCATGAAACTCTTTATCCCCGAATATCACAGTCACCAATCGGAATTCGAAAAAATAGATAAGGAAATTCAAGAAGAGGTGAAGCATGTGGCACCCACCCCGGAATCGGAGGTGTATTATTAAAACAAACTTGTAAATCAGACATTTATGTGGATTTTGCTGGCGATAGTTTCTTCTATCTGCCTGGGTTTTTACGATATCGTAAAAAAATTGGCGCTTGAGGGCAACAACGTGTTTCACGTGTTGTTTCTCAACACCTTTTTTTGCACCTTGTTTATGTCGCCGGTGCTGGTGCACACCCTCGGCGATATGCAGGGCAATTTCGTGCACCCGCTGAGCCACCTCTATTTGCTGATTAAAGCGGTGATTGTGACTGCTTCGTGGCTGCTGGGCTACTTTGCCATCAAGCATTTGCCGCTCACCATCCAATCCTCCATCAATGCCGTTCGCCCCATTTTGGTGCTGGTGGGTGCGCTCATCATTTTCGGCGAATGTCCGGGTCCGCTGCAGTGGGTGGGCATTGTGCTGGGCTTTGTGTCGCTGCTATGGATAGGCTTTATCGGGCACAAAGAGGGCTTTTCGTTCTCGTCGAACCGATGGCTGTGGATGGGGCTTGCCAGTGTGCTGCTGTGGGCAGTGAGCGGCTTGTACGACAAATTTTTGATGCAATTGTTCAAGCCTCTCAATGTGGAGGCGTGGTATTCGTTCTATCAGTTCGTGATTATGATGGTGGTGATGCTCTTCATAAAAGGACACGGCAAAGTGTTTGGCAAATTCCGTTGGCGCTGGTCGATATTGCTCATCTCCATCTTTATTTGTGCTGCCGATTTGTCGTATTTTATGTGCCTTTCCGAGCCGGGCTCCATGGTGTCGATAGCCTCTATGATACGCCGCTGCAGTGCCTTGGTGGCATTTGTGTACGGCGTGATAGTGTTGCGTGAAGGCGATTTGAAACTCAAAATCATCGATCAATGCTTGCTCATCGCTGGTGTGGTGTGCATGGTGTTAGGTAGCCTGTGATGCTCATCCCGATGGGAGTAAATGTGAGGTTTTCACAAGGCTTGTGAGCGTGAAAAGTTTTGATAGATAAATACTGTGATGTAATATTGTACATAAATAAGCATAATCATTAATGAAAAGTTACACAATTGAGCTACAGCGAAGTTCCTTGCCCTTTACCCCTTCAAGCGAACAAGCCATCTACATTGAGCCGACCTACGACGATCAGATAAATTCGCACATTAAGCGAAATTATGCAGAAATCTGTAGTTTTCTTCATAATAACAGAATGGATTTTTGCTATCTCCCGATGCGTTGTGCGGAAAGAAGTGCCGAGCTTCTGAAGTATCATAATCCGTGTAGCAAAGGCGAAGTGGAATCCGTTTTCACCACAGCTGAGTTTGTGAATGTTCTGTTTGGCGGGAAGGTGCCGGCTGACTTCAAACCATCGCTTATTATCTACAATAAATATAGAAGTACGCCGGCGGTGTGCAGCTTTTTTCTTGTTGAGTTCAATCGCAACATATTCGGCAAGGATAAACCTTGGTGGAGAAAGATGTTCGACTTTAATTCGTCGAATCGCCGAAAGCTCTCGGAGATGAAGCAGATGGCAATGGCGCTCGAAAGAGTGAATAGCTATTATGCCAACAATCCGGATACCGGTCTACGCTTTAGTTTTTTAAATTGGTACGACGATGAGTATTGGGAGGTGAAGAAGCAGCATCATCAACTTATTGCCGAAATCGACCTTCGCATACACCAATTACAAGAACGGGGCGTGGATGCGCTGATATTGAAGAAAATGCTCGCCGCTATGGTGGATGAGCACCGACCATTGAGCAAGCTGACCATCACCAAAGACTTGCGAATTGTGCTTAACGACTACGAATGTATGGAAATTCGCATGGAGCCCATCAATAAAGCGGTGTTCCTGCTGTTTCTGAATCATGAAGAGGGCATTCCGCTCAAGTGCTTGTCGGACTATAGAAGCGAACTGGAAAGCTATTACACGCGCCTGTCGCACGACGATATTGAAAAGCGGAAAAAGGCGATAGAGATGCTGATCGACCCTGCCAACAACTCCATACACGAAAAACTTTCTCGAATCAGGCAGGCTTTCATTGCCAAATTTGAGGAAGACCTTGCGGAGAATTATTTTATCACCGGTGCACGAGGCGAAGCAAAGCGCATTGCGCTGCCACGTGAAATGGTGACATGGGAGTGAATGTGGGGTGCTCACAAGGCTTGTGGGCGTGAAAAGTTTTGCTGGCTGAAGATTATGATGTAATATTGCACAAAAAATTACGAGCAATGATTACAATATTTGTTTTAGCAGTATTCATCTATTTAATTTTAAAACTTTTCACAAATATCACCAATGGAGACAAATAACAATCGCACAGAGAAGGAAACCTCGGAGAAAGAAGAAAAGAAATCATGGTTTGAACGCCATTTGTGGGTAATTGCCTTGTTCGTGGCACTATTTTTAGTGCGCATGTGCGGGGAATTATCAAGAGGCTAAATGTAGAGGAAGCCGGATGCAGAGCCTCGGAGCGGTTCTCAACAAGCTACCGTGAGCCGATGTGTGTTTTTTCAGCGCAGATGCGAGCCTAACGTTACGGAATTATTACTATCTTTGTAGATTAATCATTAAATCATTCAGATATGGCATCAATTCTCAAATCGTGTCTGCCTGTGGCGCTCTGTAGCGACCACGCCGGATGGCAAACCAAGCAAGCAGTGATTCAATACCTCGAAAGCGAAGGTATTTCCTATAAAGATTTCGGCACTTTCAGCGAAGAAAGTTGCGATTACCCCGACTATGCCCACCTTGCCGCCTACGCCGTGGAAAGCGGCGAATGCTATCCCGGCATAGCCGTGTGTGGCAGTGGCGAAGGCATCAACATCACGCTCAACAAGCACCAAGCCATCCGCTCAGCGCTATGCTGGATACCCGAAGTGGCATCGCTGGCACGACGCCACAACGACGCCAACTTCCTCGCCATGCCAGGCCGCTTCGTCACCAACGACCAAGCCATCGAAATGGTAAAAACCTTCCTCAACACCGACTTCGAAGCAGGCCGCCACCAGCGCCGCATAGAAAAAATCCCCCTGAAATAAAAAATTTGTAGGACACAGCCCCCTCCCGACTAACCCCCAACCCACTGATCCCCAATAAAAACTCACCCCGCCGGGGTGAAAGTTGGCGGGGTGGGGATTGGGGGGGTGGAGGGGTGTGAGGTGATGAGGATGGTGATTATATCAGAATTTGGCATTGTGCCATCTTGATGATGTTTGCGTTGCTTGGTGCATTTGGGTTTGGTGTGGCATGTTGCTTTGAGTTCTTTTGTCAAAAATTTTGCTGAAGGTGCCGTATATTTAAACTATTTCTATAATTTTGTGGTTGGAAATATAGCGGTGGGTTTGTTGTTTTTTTACTACAATAATCACGAGCCCTCCGACTTTTAGTTAATTAATTTTTCTCATATTATATGGATAAGCAACAACTTAAAGAACGAGAAACCAGGGTGATAGAACTTGCTGTGGCGTTTTGCCGGGAGTGCTTGGATGAAGAGTGTGCAGAGCTATGTAGTAAGCTGGTGAAAAAACTTGGACGCAAGCGTTCCTATCCGCTTCAATCCGGAAGGTTGGAGATTTGGGCGGCTGCTTCGGTATATGCTATTTGCAGCATCAACTTCATGTTTGATAAAAGTTCGCGGCTGAACACATCTTCTTTTGAAATTGCAGATTATTTTGGGACAAGTGGTTCAACAATAGCACAGAAATCGAGAGTTATCAAAGACCTCTTGAAAATAAGTGACGCTTTTGACCCCGATTTCTCTTTGAAGGAGGTTGCCGAACAAAATCCCTTCAATCGTCTTGTGATGAGAAATGGCTTCATTTTCTTTGAATAGCAAAAGCTCGTCCGGAAACTTCTCATATTGGCTAAGTGGGTTTTTCTGTAGGTTGTTTATGTTGATAGGGGGTGCCATTATAGTTGCTGAAAATTATCAAATTGACCAGTTGGTGTTTGTTGACTTGCTCTTTTATTATCAATGGGCTGATTTAAATTTTAACAAAGGATTTATTAATTCCTGTCTTTATGTGGGGTGGGGGTGATTATGGATGGTGATGCTGTTTTGAAAAGATTACATGAGCTGGAAGAGGAGAATAAGCGGTTGAGGTTACTTCTTGATGAGCATGGCATAGCGTTTGAGGTTCGTGCTCAAGGTGGAGCTTCTACTGCGGCGCTTTCTTCAAGGCTAACGGATTCCTCCGTTCGGCTGTCTTTGGAGGAAAAGGTGGCATTGTTTCGGAGTGTATTCAGAGGTCGTGAGGATGTGTTTGCCAAAAGATGGTATAGCAATAGCACTACGAAGTCGGGTTATCAGCCGGTGTGCGAACGGGAATGGGATCGGGAGTTTTGCGATAAGCGGAAATTCAAATGTTCGGAATGTCCGAATCGGAAGTTTGCTCCTTTATCCTATGAGCACATTTTTAACCACCTTGCGGGCAAGGATGCCTATGGACGCGATGTGGTGGGCTTATATCCGATGCTGACCGACAACACTTGCTATTTTCTTTGCACCGATTTTGATGACAAGAGTTGCGAGCACGGCTATCGGAATGATGTGCTTGCCTTTGCCGGCGTGTGCAAAGAATGGGGCGTGCCTTCCTACATTGAGCGGTCGCGCTCGGGCAATGGGGCGCATGTGTGGATTTTCTTTGAGGGTGCCATAGCTGCCATTAAGGCAAGACGATTGGGAAAGTGCATTTTGTCGGAGGCGATGAATAAGGATGTGCATTTGTCGTTTAAATCCTACGACAGATTTTTTCCGAATCAAGACACCTTGCCTAATGGGGGATTTGGAAATCTTGTGGCATTACCCCTGCAAGGATTGGCACGCAGGAGCGGCAAT
Organism: Sodaliphilus sp.; assembly: GCA_051871435.1. Classification (GTDB taxonomy): domain Bacteria; phylum Bacteroidota; class Bacteroidia; order Bacteroidales; family Muribaculaceae; genus Sodaliphilus. The sequence continues at coordinate 7,038 of JBJECV010000111.1, forward strand.
AGTGTGTTTGTGGATGAAAATTTTCAACCTTATTCCGACCAATGGAATTTCCTGCTCGGTGTTCAGAAACTGTCGGAGTCGAGCATTGATACCATTTTGCAAAAGCGCGCTTCGGCATGGGGCGAACTAACTAAGAGTAGTGATGGGAATCCGTGGGAAGCGCCGAAGCCGCATGCTATTAACCAATCGGATTTTTTACCAACTGTGACATTGATAAGGGCGAATATGCTGTATGTGCCTTTAGCTTGCTTGTCGGCAAAGGCGGTCAACTATTTTAAGCGAATGGCGGCTTTCCACAATCCCGAATTTTATGCCAAACAAGGTATGCGGCTGCCCACTTATGATGTTTCGCGTATTATATCATGCTCTGAACTTTCCGACGATTACATTGCATTGCCTCGAGGCTGCGAGGATGATGTGGCAGAGATGCTTGCAGCACATCATGTGGAATACTTTATTGATGATAAAACCTGCCACGGGCGGACCATTGCTGTAACATTCAAAGCCACACTTCGCCAAGATCAGCAGAAAGCCATGGACGCTATGCTTTGTCATCGGGTAGGAACACTATCAGCCACCACTGCTTTTGGAAAAACCGTATTTGCCATTGCTATGATTGCCCAAAGGAAAGTGAATACTTTGATATTGGTGCACAGAAAATCGCTGCTCGACCAGTGGAAGAAGCAATTAAGCGAGTTCTTGGAAATCAACGAAGTGGTTACCCTCGATTCAAAACGAAGGAAGAATCATCTTTCACCCATCGGGGAGCTATGCTCGGGAAAAAACTCGCTACAGGGGCTAATTGACATAGCCTTGATACAATCCTGCTTCGAAAACAATGAGGTGAAACCATTCGTTAGAGAATACGGTATGGTGATTGTAGACGAGTGCCACCATGTGTCGTCGGTGAGCTTTGAGCAGGTGATGAAGCAGGTGAATGCGCATTACGTGTATGGTCTCACAGCCACCCCTATACGCAAAGACGGGCATCAGCCCATCATTTTTATGCAATGCGGTAAGATACGATACACCGCCGACGCTAAAACTCAGATGAACAGACAAGACTTTGTCCGCACTTTGATACCGCGCTTCACGTCTTTCCGAAATCTCTCTCCCGACGCCAAAACTTATACGCAAACCATAGAGGCTTTGGCAACCGATGATGTGAGAAACCGGCTCATCGTTGAGGATGTGGAAAAAGTTGTCAAAGAAGGACGGATTCCTATCATTCTTACCACTTTAACGTCTCATGTAAGAGTCTTGGCAGCACTATTGCAACCTAATGTTGCTCATGTGGTCAGTCTTGTGGGTGCCGACTCTGCAAAAGAAAAAAAGATGGCAATGGAGAAATTGGACAACATCCCGGCATCAGAATCTTTAGCCATAGTAGCCACCGGCAAATACATTGGTGAAGGTTTCGACTATCCTCCACTCGACACACTGCATCTTGCACTGCCCATTTCGTGGAAAGGGAATATAGCCCAATATGCAGGCCGACTGCATCGTGATTATGCCGGAAAGCAAGAGGTGCGCATCTACGACTATGTAGATATACGCATTCCCCTCTGCGATTCCATGTATCGCAAGCGATTGAGAGGATACGCCTCTGTGGGCTATGGCACACCGAAACCCACAGAAAAAGGCCATGAACAAAAATCAGAGCTGATTTACGATGGTATCTCTTTTTTCGAACCATTCCGCCAAGACTTGTTGGCTGGTAAACGTAGCATTGTTGTTGCTTGTAGGAAGATAAAATTTAAATATGCCCCTCGATTATTATATATTCTTCGTGAGCTGATTAGCAATGGCATTGAAGTGATGGTTTGGGTGAAGGAGCCTGGGCATAACGAAAAAGAATTGCAGGAGCATGGCATAGAAGTGCAGTGCAACGAGAACCTATCCGCACAATGTGCCATAATCGATAAATCCACAGTTTGGTACGGTAGCATCAACTTCTTTGGATACAACCCGGAAGAAAACAACGTGATGCGAATCGCAGATTCTGCTATAGCCCATGAGCTGCTGAATATTATATGCACATGAAGACAACAATTACCGCAATACAGAACGAGTATACGCCAAAACTTCAAAATCGCTAAGCGTTGTTTGTTTCCGCTACTTTGCGATTTGAGGTGAGAATGACTCAGTAGAAAAAGTGTGGGGGTGAAATAAACTTTGTGATGAACAAAATGTTTGCATTTGCCTTAACCGGCCCCTCCCTGGAAAAAGCCTACCCCCCGGCCCCTCCCTGAAGGGAAGGGAGATTGGTTTGTGAAACACGTGGAACCCCATGAAACACCTTTGGCGCGGTTGCGCGCCCACCATCCGGATAGCCATTCCG
>JBJECV010000112.1:0-9362 GCA_051871435.1 Sodaliphilus sp.
TGCAGAATTTGTGTTTGTTTGTCGGCTTCGGCTTGGTTGATTCGTGCCGTTTTCTGTCCTTCCGATTGCAGAATGGCGGCGGCCTTCTGACCCTCGCTGGTGAGGATGGTGGCGCGTTTGTTTCGCTCAGCTTGCATTTGTTTTTCCATCGCTTGGAGCACGGATTGCGGCGGTGTAATGTCCTGTAGTTCCACGCGGTTCACCTTCACGCCCCATTTGTTGGTGGCATCGTCGAGCACGGCGCGCAGTTTGGTATTGATGGTGTCGCGCGAGGTGAGTGTTTCGTCCAATTCCAGTTCGCCAATAATGTTACGCAGGGTAGTTTGGGTGAGTTTCTCGATTGCGTTGGGCAAGTTATTGATTTCATACACAGCGCTTTCCGGCTCCACGATTTGGAAGTAGAGTAGGGCATTGATTTGCGTTTGCACGTTGTCCTTGGTAATCACATTTTGCTTGTCGAAGTCGTACACTTGTTCACGCAGGTCGATGGTGTTGGTGTAGAAATAGCGTCCATTGGCGTAAGCCACTGTGGTTTTCGCACGGTCGATGAAGGGGATAATGATATTCACACCCGGCTTCAGCGTGGCATAATATTTGCCCAAGCGTTCAATAATTTTGGTTTCGGATTGGGGAATAATCACCAAACTCTTTTTCACAAGGATGAGCACGAGCACGATGAGTGCAATCAGTACCCACATACCGATACTTAATGATTCCATATTCTTATCTGTTTTATAATGAATTAATTAAAAGTCTTTTTTTAATGAGAAAATAGGGTGGGGGAGTGCGGTAATTTTTGCTTCGCGTGCGTCGGTTTAGCTCTTGCGCTGCACGGTTACTACGATGCTTTTGCGGTCTACAATCACCACGGTTTCTCCTTTTTCGAGTGTGATTGTTCCACGTGTAACAGCGCGCCAGTTGTCGCCGTCCACTGCCACATAGCCGCTTTCGCCCGGCACGATGGCTTCCACCACCTTGCCTTCTTTACCGATGAGTGCGTCGGCATTGGTTTTTACTTGTTTGTCGTTGCGGTGTAAGTATTTGAGAGCGAATGGTCTAACGAACGCGAGCAATGCCACCGACACCACCATCCACGTGATGATTTCCGTTACCCATCCTGCGCCAAATGCGCTTACCACTGCAGATGCTACGGCGCCCACGGCAATACACATAAACATAAAATCGCCGGAGGTGAGTTCGAGGATGAGAAACACCACGGTTATCAACACCCACAGCAGCCAAACGTTGTTAAGAAAGTAGTCGATCATTTTTGTAAAGTTTTATAAAGTGACATCAGTTTTGCATTTTGGTTTCTCGGTCGAAAGTTGTCGTCGTTGAAGTGTGCTGTTCTCAAATTTCCGGCAAGTTGGCCGGTCGCCACTTTTCGCTTCAAAAATTTCGCTTCGGCGAAACTCAAAATATTTTTCTTTAAAGTTAGGAATTTTTTATCAATATATATAATGTTTGAAAATTTTTTTCTTTGCCTTCAAATATTGCAATATTTGTGCCATTTTGAGCCAAAAATCACCCTTCGGCTACCCGAATGATTTTGAATTTGCGATTCTCAAGGCTTTAAATCTGACTTAATTTACTGTGTATTAGTTTGATGGTGTGCTTTTCGGCGCTTCCCGATTTTGTTCAGAAAAATTTTAAAACCCAAATTCCTCGCCTTTTCGCACCATTTTTTCAATGAAATGGCTTATCTTTGTATGTTAGAAACTATGTGCCGAAAGTTTGCGCTTTCGGTGCTACGATTTCGCTAAAATTTTTTCACAACCCCAACCGGAAGCAAAAATTTATATCGAATGCAAATTTCGTTCATTTCTGAAAATGTCCAACTCCCTCCGTTCAATCGCCGGGCGGTGGGCGAATGGATTGAGGCGGTGGCTGCCACTCACGGCAAGAGGGTGGGGGCGCTCACTTACATTTTTTGCGACGACCCCTATATACTCAACACCAACCGCCAATTTTTGCAGCACGACTATTTCACCGACATCATCACATTCGACTACACCAAGCCGTCGCGCATAGCCGGCGATATGGTGATTTCGCTCGACACGGTGCGCAGCAATGCAGCCCTGTTTGGCAAGACTTATGAGTCGGAGCTGTTGCGCGTGGTGATTCACGGGGTGCTACATCTGTGCGGCATCAACGATAAGGGTCCGGGTGAACGTGAAATTATGGAAGAGTTTGAAAATAAGGCACTTGCAATTGTGCCTCCCAATATTTTTGACGTATGAATTATTCTTACGATGTGATTGTGATTGGCGCCGGCCATGCCGGATGCGAGGCGGCCGCGGCTGCTGCGCGCATGGGTTCGTCCACCTTGCTCATCACGATGGATATGAATAAAATTGCCCAAATGAGTTGTAATCCCGCTGTGGGAGGCATCGCTAAGGGGCAGATTGTGAGAGAAATAGATGCGCTTGGCGGACAAATGGGTATCGTTACGGACCGCAGCAGTATTCAGTTCCGAATGCTCAATCGCTCCAAGGGTCCGGCTATGTGGAGCCCGCGTTCGCAAGCCGACCGCATTCGCTTCATCGCCGAATGGCGCCACATTCTTGAAAATACGCCCAACCTCTATATGTGGCAAGATTCTGCCGTGTCGCTCAGCATCGAAGATGGGGTGGTGACGGGCGTAAACACCGCTTTTGGCGTGCATTTTACAGCCAAATCGGTGGTGCTTACTGCCGGCACTTTTCTCAATGGACTGATGCATGTGGGCCCGGTGCAGATTGAAGGTGGACGCGTTTCGGAGCCAGCTTCGCACGGAATCACCGAACAATTACGCTCTCTCGGTTTCACCGTTCAGCGTATGAAAACGGGTACTCCGGTGCGGCTCGACGAGCGAACCATCGATTTTTCAAAGGCCATTATACAAGAAGGGGACACCGATTTTCACCATTTTTCCTTCCTTCCTTCCGTGAAATCGTCGCTACGCCAGCGCCCGTGTTGGATTGTGTACACCAATCCTGAAGTGCACAAAATTCTGCATGATTCGCTGCCCGAATCACCGCTCTACAACGGACAAATTCAGAGCATCGGACCGCGATATTGCCCGAGTATCGAAACCAAATTGGTTACTTTCCCCGATAAAGATCAGCACCAATTGTTCCTTGAACCGGAAGGGGAGAACACCCACGAAATGTATCTTAACGGCTTCTCTTCTTCGATGCCTTGGAAGGTGCAATTTGAGGCCATTTCAAAGATTCCGGCGCTGGAAAATGTGCAAGCCTATCGCCCGGGTTATGCCATAGAATACGACTTTTTCGACCCCACTCAACTCAGCCATTCGCTTGAAACCAAACTCGTGAAAAATCTGTTTTTTGCAGGGCAAGTGAACGGAACCACCGGCTATGAAGAGGCCGCCGGACAGGGGCTGATGGCGGGTATCAATGCCCACCTAAAGGTGATAGGCGAACAGCCGTTTGTGCTCGGTCGCGACGAAGCCTATATCGGTGTACTCATCGACGATTTGGTGACAAAGGGCGTGGACGAGCCCTATCGAATGTTTACCAGTAGGGCGGAGCACCGCATTTTGCTTCGCCAAGACGACGCCGATTTGCGCCTCACTCCTAAGGGCCACGCTATAGGTCTTGCCACCCAAGAACGCTACGATTTGATGCGCAGCAAGTGGAATTCGGTGGACGAATTGGTGGCTTTTGCCAAAGATTATTCGGTGAAAACGGCGCTTATCAATCCCGAATTTGAGCGCCGCGGCTTGCCTGCCTTGGCACATGGGTGCAAACTCTACGACCTGATTTTGCGACCGCAACTCACTATTTCGCTCCTCGCTGAAATGATTCCCGAACTTCACCGGCGCATCCTTTCGCTCGAAAATGAGCGCCGAGAGGAGATAGTGGAGGCTGCCGAAATCGCTATCAAATACCACGGCTATATTGCCCGCGAAGAGATGATAGCACAAAAACTTTCCCGCCTTGAGCATGTGCAAATTCGTGACAAATTTGATTACGCCTCCATCCAATCGCTCTCTACCGAAGCGCGGCAAAAACTCGCGAAAATTGACCCCGAAACCGTGGGACAAGCCTCGCGCATTCCCGGTATCTCTCCGAGCGATGTGAATATATTGCTCTTACTTTTAGGAAGATAACACGAAATTGTTCCACGTGGAACATAAAACCATAAACCCAATGAAACAAGAAAAAATCAACCAAGTGAAAAGTGTGGTGCGCAATGTGCCCGATTTCCCCGTGCCTGGAATCCAATTTAAGGACCTCACCACTGCGTTTAAAAATCCCGAAGCGCTGCAAATTATGCGCGAGGGGCTGGCTGAACTTTATGCCGATAAAGGTGTGACCAAAGTGGTGGGCATCGAAGCACGCGGATTTATCGGTGGCGCGATGCTTGCCGCCGACCTTCATGCGGGCTTCGTGCCTTTGCGCAAGCCGGGTAAATTGCCTGCCGAAACCATCAAGAAAACCTACTCCAAAGAGTATGGCACCGACGTGATTGAAATCCACAAAGATGCTATCACCCCCGACGACGTGGTGGTGATTCACGACGACCTTCTTGCCACCGGTGGCACCATGATGGCTGCCTACGAATTGGTGAAATCGATGAACCCGAAAAAGGTGTACATCAGTTTTATTTGCGAACTTCTCGGATTGGAGGGTAGGGCCATCTTCCCCGCAGATGTGGAGGTGACCGCGCTCTTCGATTTTCCCGATAAGTAATTCGCCCGTTTCATCGCAGAAATTCCACGCTCGCGTCCTCTTTCCTCGCTCTTGAGGCGAGGCGCGAGCGTGCCGATTTTAGCCCATTGTTTCGTGACATTCTATCACGTGTTTTCAACGATTATTCCGTAAGCGTTTTTTCTAACATCCAACCATTTTGAATCCCGAACTAAAACTCAAAATCAGTTTGCTCCCCGATAGCCCCGGCGTGTATATGTATTTCAACGAGCAGGGCACGGTGATTTATGTGGGCAAGGCAAAGCGCCTCAAGCGCCGAGTGAGTTCCTATTTCAATAGGGTCCACCCGGTGCTCCGCACCAATATGCTGGTGCGCCATATCCACGATTTGAAATACATTGTGGTTAACACCGAAGAGGAGGCGCTCGATTTGGAGAATAGCTTGATAAAAACACACCAGCCGCACTACAATGTGCTGCTCAAAGACGATAAGTCGTATCCTTGGATTTGTGTGAGCAAAGAACTCTTCCCGCGGGTTTATCTCTCGCGCGAAAGGGTGAATAAGCATGCCCGCTTTTTCGGACCCTATCCCAAGCCCGAAGTGGCGTGGGCTTTGCTCGACACGCTGAAGCAAATCTACCCGATTCGTTCGTGCTTGCATGCGCTCACTCCTCAGGCGGTGGAATCGAAGAAATTCCGCCTTTGCCTTAAGTATCACATCCGCACTTGCGACGGTCCTTGCCAAGGCTATATTTCGCCCGAAGAATATGCCAAATACATCGATGAAATCACGCAAATTCTCAATGGCGAAACGCGGCAGGTGAGTGCCTATTTACGCGATGAAATGGAACGCTATGCTTCCCAACTCAAATTCGAGGAAGCGGAGCAGGTGAAACGCAAGTATTTGCTCTTGGAAAACTACCGCGCGAAGTCGGTGATTGTGAATCCATCTATCACCAATGTCGACATTTATTCGCTCATTCGCGACGATGCTGCGGCTTACGTGAATTTTATGCACGTGCGCGAGGGTAGTGTGGTGCAGAGTATGACCATTGAATACAAATTTGTGGACTCCGACACTGGCGAGTCGGATGCGGAACTTATCTCTACAGCTATCCACGAATTTCGGCACCGCTTTGCCGATGCCTACCGCTCTGATAGGGTGAGGGAGGCGATTGTGAATGTGGTGCCCGAATTTCCGCCCGAAGGCATCGAATTTTTGGTGCCACAGCGCGGCGACAAGCGCAAACTCCTTGCCATTTCGCTCAAAAATGCCGAGCAATATCGCGCCGACAAACTTAAAATGATGGAAAAACTCAACCCCGAGCAGCGCGCCGTGCGCACCCTCACCACCATCCAAAAAGATTTCCATCTGCCCGAACTACCGCGCCACATTGAGTGCTTCGACAATTCCAACATCTCCGGGGCGCATCCGGTGGCGGCATGCGTGGTGTTTCGCAATGCCAAACCCTCGAAAAAGGAGTACCGCCATTTCAATATCAAAACGGTGGAAGGCGCCGACGATTATGCCTCGATGCGCGAAGTGCTCACGCGCCGTTATTCCCGATTGCTGAGCGAGGGCGCCGATTTGCCGCAATTGGTGGTGCTCGACGGCGGCAAAGGCCAACTCAGCGCCGGTATCGAGGTGCTCGACCAACTGGGTTTGCGCCACCAAATCGCTATGATTGGCATCGCAAAAAGTCTGAACGAAATCTATTTCCCGGGCGACTCCCTGCCGCTCTACATCGACAAAAACAGCGAAACGCTGAAGGTGGTGCAGCGCTTGCGCGACGAGGCACACCGCTTCGGCATTGCCCATCACCGCAACAAGCGTTCGAAGGGGCAGGTGGCGTCGGCACTCGATGGCATCAATGGGGTAGGGGAGAAGTCTAAGCAGCTGCTACTCAAGCATTTCAAGAGTGTGAAGCGCATCAAAGAAGCCTCCGTGGACCAATTGGCACAGGTGGTGGGACCCGCAAAAGCAAAATTAGTTTTCAATTCACTGAATATCAATCAAATAAATAAAAATTCAGAACAGCAATGAGATTAGTCATACAGCGCGTAAGTCAAGCCTCCGTGGCAATCGATGGCGCCATAGTGGGCGAAATCGGCACCGGACTGATGGTGCTGGTGGGCGTGAGAGAAGGCGACACCGAAGCCGACATGAAGTGGCTCGCCCAAAAAACCGTGAACATGCGTATTTTCCCCGACGACGCCGGCGTGATGAACCGCAGCGTGATGGATGTGGATGGCAACGTGCTCGCAGTGAGCCAGTTCACCCTCAATGCCTCCACTAAAAAGGGCAACCGACCGAGCTACATCCATGCCGCCGGGCACGATGTAGCAATCCCCCTCTACGAAGCCTTTTGCGCCGAGGTTGAGCGCCTCATGGGCAAACCCGTAGCCTGCGGCCGCTTCGGCGCCGACATGCAAGTATCGCTCACCAACGACGGCCCCGTCACCATCATCATCGACTCCCTCCTCCGCGAGTAACTCTTCGAAAGTCAACAAGTCAACAAGTCAACAAGTCAACGAGTCAATAAGAGTTTTCAGGGTATAATCAATTGTTTTTAATAGTTTTCAGATGGATAAAGATAAGTTTCTACAAATCGTTTGGGCTGCCGACAATATCATATTGCGCAAAGGTGTGATTCAATGGGCACAGGAGCACGATGAATTTCGCGAGTTTATGACCAAAAAACTGTGTCCCACTATCTTTGAGGTAGATTTTGCCGAGGTGTTGCAAGCCAGTGTCTGCAACAACCTTTTGCTGGATTCTACCCAAATGTGTGGTCGGGAATATGTGAATTGGCGAGTGGTTTTTTACTCGTTGATTCAGCCATGGGCAAAGGAAGCGGAAACATTGCCGTCAAAGCAACTGCAAAAACTCGTGGAAGCCATCATCACCGAAGTGGCTATGACAGTTACCGAAGATGATTTTTGGGGTGATGAGTGGGACGGCGACGACTTTTCAAGTGATCTTTCCGACATTATCGACGCTTGGGCGGATATGGCAGGTTTGCTTTTGCTTCGCAATGATATCGAAGAGCATTACATTCAATCGTTGCGCAAATTGATTGTCAAAGTGATTCGCCACCGCGTGATTACCTCCTATATTGGATCTCCTTTTCGGCAAGTAATTGACCTGATTGACCTGCGCCTTAAAGCCGGCACATTCTCCGAAGCCTGCTACGATATGATGGCGAATGAGATATCCCGCTCCCAGACAGGAGAATGGATTTGCCGAAAAATTGATTACCTCCAAGCATCGGGCAAAGCCGACGAAGCCGAAAAATGTATGAATGAAAAATTCTTCTATGTGCCGGTAAGCCTCAAGTGCATCAACCAATTTATTGCAAAAGGTGATTGGCAAAAAGCTATCCAACTCATAGATAAAGCAAATAAAATAGAGCGACGAAGTCTTTGGGAAAAAACACCCAATTGGCTGGAGATGAAGTATGAACTACTCAAAAAATATGCTCCCGAGCCTGCCCAATTAGATACCCTCACACAGCTCTTTTATCAAAAATGGGACGAGAAATATTACCATCTATTAAAAGAACGGGTGCCGGCCGACGAATGGCAAGCATTTTATCATAAATTGCTCAAAGCCGACGGATGCCACATATCCACCATCAAAGCAGCACCGTTTTTGGCAGAAGAAAAAGAATACGACAGCCTCTACCACGCCATCAAGACTTATGCGCACAGTTATCCCTCCGACTACTCGCTCATCTGCAAATGGGCAAAGCCATTACAACCCACACACGGCACTCAAATGGCAGCCTTGATTAAAAATGCCTTCCTCACCTACGCAAGCATCCGCTACGCCCCCAAGCAAAAAGTGGACCAACACGACTACATCCTACTGTGCCAATCCCTATCCCAACTCCCCTCAATGGGCTACCCCCAACTCCAAACCGAAATCATCGACCACCTCCTCCACCAATACCCCCGCCGCCACCTCCTCACCCAACAACTAAAATCCATCCACCCCTAAACCTCACGTTCACTATGTATATTTTGCTTTGTTGCAATCCTTTCCGATGACTTTAAATAATGACGAAATAATGAAAAAAAACAATCATCTTTAACAAAAAATTCAAACTTTCTATTCTGTTTTAAAAAATTTAATTTATCTTTGCAATTGGACTACAACAGCCTATCCCATAATGGATGTTTTTTCGATTAGACGCGTTCTTTTCCTTTTGACATTCAGGAATGGGTAGCCCACGCCGTGCCGAGTGTGGTGTCAACCACACAAAGCGGGTGTTGAGTGGGAAATGTGGTCTACGACATATTTAAGGCGTTTACTTAACGCTCTGTTTAAGACGCATCGAATCTTGCAAATACGATAATCATAGTCTTGAACATAGCCAACGGTAGATGCCCCGGGTGTGATTATATCACTCTCGAGATGGCTTTTTTAGCCCGAATGGTGCCTTTATGAAGTCCACATCGGGTCATATTTAGCCTCTCTGTTGAAGCGATTATTCATATCGGCGTGGGCTCTGACGTTGTCGGTTCAACTATGATAGGCAATGCAAGAGCCTCGATGCGTGGAACAGACAGCCGAAGTTTCCACGCTTTTTTTGTGTTCTTACGAAAAAATTATAAAAAGCGATATGATTAATTACTACAATAATTCTCTAAACCCAACTTTCACCCTAAGGAAATTTTTTGAGAAGATTTTGGGCGGAATTTTGC
>JBJECV010000113.1:0-2125 GCA_051871435.1 Sodaliphilus sp.
TGATACTTTTTGCCCGCCAACTCATCCACGTGCTTGCGCACACTGAGCAAATGGCGGCGAAGGGCTGCGTCGCGCGTGGCATCGTCGGTGGCATTCACATATTCAATATATGCCGATAGCGAGGTTTTGGAATCGATGATGAGGCGCTTTTTGTCGGGCATAAAAAACACCACATCGGGGCGCATACGCCCGCCCTCTTCGGTTTTAAGCACGGTGCCATCGGCTTCGCGCGTCATTTGCGTTTCATAGTTCACACCCTCTTGCAATCCCGACATGTCGAGGATCTGCTTGAGCATCATCTCGCCCCAATCGCCTTGCACCTTGCTATCGCCGCGAAGCGCGAGGGTGAGTTCCTTCGCTTCCTTCCCGATGCTTTGGTTCATATCGGAGAGGTCTTTGATTTGCTGCTTTAGTGCCGCGGCATAACTCACTTGCTCCGTTTTGTAGCCATCAATGGAGCGCTTCAGCGTTTCCAAATTTTGGGTGAGCGGCTTCACGATTTCGCTCATCCGCAACTCGTTGGCTTCGCGCATGGTGCGCGACTGCTCAGCGAGCAATTCTTTAGCCACGTCTTGAAACACCAAGCGCGAGTCTTCTTTCAGTCGCTGCTGCTCCTGGCCCAAAATTTTCACTTGCTCTTGCATACGTGCACTTTGCTCACGCGCTTGCAAAAGCATCATCACCAACACGGCAATTACCACTATTGCCACTACAATTAAAATGATTTCAATCATGATTAGAAAAAGTTATGTGTGTTTGTTTGAGTTCAAAATTAATAATAAATGGGCGTATCGGAAAATATTTCCGCTGAAATTTGTGCATCTATAGAAAGTTTTTTAATTTTATCCCTAAATTACTTACCGCTATGGCAAAACTTCAAATTTCGAACGAATGGTGGACCGCTCCCGCCGAAGCAGAAAATGGCAACACCATCTTGGTGACCGGACGAAAAAACCTGCAAAATGTGCGCCTCAGTCAGAAATACAACTTTCGCATAGAAATCACCTGGCCTTACGAAGGTGACGCGAAAGGTATGCCCGATTTCAAAACATCAAAGCTCATGGAGCAGGTGCAAGATGCTTTAGAGGCGTGCTTTGCGCACGACCCGGTGGCAGTGAACACCGGCATCTACACCGGCGACGGCGAGCGCAACTGGGTGTTCTACACGCGCAGTTTGCACATTTTCCAACGAAAACTCAACGACACCCTCGCTTCCTTCCCCCTTCTCCCGCTCTCCTTCCACGCCGAAGACGACCCACAATGGGAAGAATACCAAGAAATGTGTCAAGCCGAAGTGCAAGCAGCCGAACTATAAAGCCGTGGAAACAACTTTGCAGCTGAAATATATTCCCAATAGAAAATGATGAGTGCGCCTGCTATTGAATCTTCCACGCGTGAAGAGAGGTTAGATTACGTGAAGAATGCATGGAAATGCCTTCACAACTGTGAAATATGCGGCAAATGCCGCATCCTAAAAGGCAGAAACGAAGAACTTTTGTATGCCGACTACATAGAAGGCAAACGAAGCTACATGGAAATCACATTGGAGATTAGAAATTAGAAATTGGAGATTAGAAATTGGAGCATTTAGCCTATAGCCGTCAGCTTTTAGCCGTTAGCAGCCTCCCTCTTGTGCAAAAAATGGGTCTATTTTGCAAGTAGCCTTATTGGGGTTGCAAATCCCGCCCCACCACAATTATATTTGCTCTAAAAAGTAGCTATTAAATCATACCCAATACTATGACAATAAAACCACAATTTCGCCGTAGTGTTTCAAGTGTTTCTGCAGAAGAAGGCGAGCGTCAGCGAGCCATCCCGACTGCTCCGACAGCTCCGAACAAGCCTGGTGTTTCACGTGTTTCAAGCGTTTCAAGTGTTCCACACGCCGGAAAATGCCGTCGGAGATGGCGTATTGTGGTTAACTCCATGCAAGCGGAGGCGAAGCCGGAGCGCAGCTTGGAGATTGCCAAAGCAAAGGGCATGAGCCTCGAAGAGGGTCGGTTGTGGCAAGTCGACACTAAGGTGTTTCACGTGTTCCAGTTTCTCACGTGTCTCGGAAGTGGAGGTTGAGTGGTGGGCATCCCGTTAGGGATGCGATGTGTGTAGGCCGGTATGAGATGAACAC
>JBJECV010000114.1:0-9133 GCA_051871435.1 Sodaliphilus sp.
GCTCGAGGCCCTCGGCATCCCTATTACGTAATCCGATTGCTGAATTATGGTTTAAGGTGTTTCACATGCTAATGAATGGGTATCCGGATGGTGGGCATCCCGTTAGGGATGCGATGTGTGTAGGCCGGTATGAGATGAACATGGAGCGCAGCGGAGTGCTCATCTCATGCCGGTAGCCGGTGCCCCCACATATATGCATGCCGTAGGTATGCAACCCCACTCACCGAGGCGTTAACAAAAACCGTCCCTTTGTTAACAACACGATTCAACAGGGGCATCGTGAAAAGCGTTAAACACCGGAACGGGGAGATTTTGTGGGCGGGCGCAAAGTATTGCGCCCCTACAGTTGGTGCGCAAGTAGCTGTGGTTTAGTTGGTTGCGACCATTACATACCGAGGGCATGTCCCGGTGGGTGGCATTTTCTCCGGCTTGGGTATGGTACTTGCGGAAGATGATATTCTTGATTATTGGAGGACGGCACTGATGAGCGATGTCACGTCGCTCACATTCACTACGCCATTGGCATCGATGTCGCAGCGATAGGGCTCGGGGGCAGGGATACCTAAAATGTGGTTGATGAGTATGGTCACGTCGCTTACATTCACCACACCATCAATATTCACATCACCCGTCAATTGGCGCGACGCCATTTCTTCGAGTAGGGCAAACGGGCAAGCCACATAGCCGCCATCGTCATCCAGCATATTGAGTGTGAGCCATTTGTAGGTGGCGCCATCGGAAAGCGACGGCAGTTCGCCTTCATATCGAGAAAAATCCACTTTCGCCTCTCCTTTTCGCCACACCATCCCCCACATCGGGGCATACATGGGCATGGAGAATGTGGCTTTATCGGCCTTCCACATAGCATATTGCAGCGTGTCGACCTCCATGGGTTTGGGTTGCACAAAATAGTAGCCGTCTTGCGTGCCAAAGTAGTTGGCTGGCGTGATGGTCGGCATCTTCGGTGCAGCATACACCTCCTTATAAGCGGGACGCTCCGCCACTTGCAACTGCGGATTCCGCTTACTGAGCAACGTGCCCTTCACCCCCGATAGCCAAGCCCCGGTGAAGCGTTTTGCCTCGGCTTCAGTGAGCGGTGCGGGCAAATCTATCTCCATCCAGTGTAGCAAACTCGTATTGTAGGATTCACCGTCAGACCGCGTGTAGAGTCGGCATCGGTCGGCAGCCACGCGAAACACCCGCAGCACGCCATCGGTGATGTGGTAGGTGCGCGCTTCGCCGTATTTGTCGGAAGATAGGATGGTGCGCAGTGGCAATTGCACCTCCGGAAAGCCTCCCAAAGCATTCACCTTGCCATTGCCGAAAGGAGCAGGATTACGGTGCACGCAATCGTCGGTGATGGCACTGCTGATGAGCATTTCCCTCACCTGTGCCGGTGTGAGCGAAGGGTTCGCCTCCAACCAAAGCGCCACAATGCCTGCCACCGTGGGCGCTGCCATCGAAGTGCCCGTGTTTTGACCCCAATAGTTGGTGATGCCGGTAGCCGGATGTGGGGCGGCAAAGGATAGGCGCCGCGCTTGGGCATTATAGTAGTCGGTATCAAAAGTGTTGAGCGCGGAAATCACCATATTGCCCGGCGCCGACACCGTGGGATGGACAGTGCCATTGATATCGGTGCCAAACGACGACGCCGGCACAATATCACCCGGCGTAATCGATGCATTAGTGTCGGTGCCACCGGCAAGCATCGGCACCGAATTGCGTGCGGCATAGTTGCCCGCCGAAATCACACCGAGCGCCGTGGCGTTGTCGTTGAGATATCCGTCTTGCGTGCCCTCCGGCATCACCATGCCCTCCACTTCGCAGGGCGTGAACGTGCTGCCCCAGAGCCAACTGTTGTGCCCTACCCTATTGGCATCGACCCATTGCATGGCCAACAGATAGTGCACACCGCCTGACTTTTTCTTCAAATTGCAGGTGGTTTGGATATTGAATTTGCCATTGAGTCCCACCGTGGTCAGCACCTCGATTTCGCCATCCACCCACTGATTGAGGCGCATATTGAAATCAGTGTCGTGCATATTGTCGATGCCCGCCACTAAGCGGGTGTCGGAAGTGATGACGGACGACGCATACACCTCCTTTTTGGTGACCGGATGCAACAGCAACACTTTCACGCCGATGGTGTCGGCAGTGAGGCTCCATGTGTCGACCGTAACGTCGGCCACTACACTGTCCACGGCATTGGGCAGTGTGGAAGCCACCTCTTGATAGGATTTGGGCGGAATGCGCAACACTCGGTTGTAGCCTGCCAAATTGCCCACCGAATTGCAAATCACCGCACCATCGTTCACCACCGCACTCAGCGCTTGGCAAAAGGCACTCGAACCATCGTGCGGTCCCTTGGCAAAACCGATGCTAATGGAAATCACACAGGGTTTGCCCACACTTTTGGCATAATTGAGGATATAGCGCGCGGCATTGGCAATGGCCACTTGATTGCGATTGTAGGTATAGCCCAACGCACACACCACAATATCGGCATCGGGAGCCATACCGCTGTAGGAACCCACTCTCGAGCCGGCAGCAATGCCGAGGCAATGCGTGCCATGACTATAGTTGGTGAAATCCGAGGTGAGCCGAGGCACATCGTCGGCAGTGAATTCAGAGCCCGGGAGGGTGTCGCCGTCCAGCACCACTTTGCGTCCGGTGTAGTTGCCTGGCATATACACCCGCTGAATACGCGTTTTGCCATTGGCATCAGCAAATGCGGCGTGATTGAAATCGATGCCCGCATCTATGATACCTACCACCACATTCTTGCCGGTATAATTTTTCGGTAAGGCAAAGGAAGTGCCTTCGTGAGCAATTTGTGCATCGGTGGCAAGACGCGATTGGTCGGTGTCGGCGGTGCCGTCGGTGTCGGATTCGCCCACATCCACTTGCTTCACGCCGGGCAATGCGGCAATTTCGGAGATGGCGCCGAGGGGCACTTGCGCCGTGAGCACATTGCCAAAATGTGAATGAATTACCGCTCCCTTCGCTTTCAGCATCGCTTCATCGGCGCCGCAAAGGGTGATAAACACATCCACCGGGGCTTCTGCGGCTTTGGCACGCTCACTGCGGTCATGGTGCCGGAGGATTTGCTTGGTGGCAATGGAAAGCGACTGCGCATGGATGAAGGGCAAAGCGAAGCAAAGCATCACTATCACCAACCATCCACGCCGTATGCACCGTACGCACCCCATGCACCATTAATTACTGTTCAAGCGTGTGCTGAATCATGAGCGTCACATCTGCCACATCCAATAAGTCATCGCCATTCATATCGGCACGCGCGCCGCGGAATGAGGTGTTCACTTCTCCCAGAATGGCATCAATAGTGAGTGTGATATCTGCCACATCCACCATGCCGTCGTCGTTCACATCGCCCATGATAAAGGGTTCTTCGCCCACATCTTCCAGCACCTTCAGCACATAGACGGTGGCGGCGCTATCTTCACCCACTTCATTGAGCGTGATAAGATGATAGACATGGCTGTCGGTGAGCGAGATAGAATCGGATGGCAAGCGCGAAATGTCGGCGTTGAAATGGCCGGCGAGGGGCGGCAAATTCCATTTGTCGGGATGCTTGGTGCTTACAAAGCGTTGGGCGTACGCATCCCACACCGCATAGCGAACCGTATCGATTTCGTTCGGCATCGGACGCGAAAGGAAGTACGCCACCGTATCCACCTTCTGCGAACCAACGAAATTGGCCGGCAAATAGGCATTGAAGAATGCTGTGGTGTCGGGTTCTCCCGATTCAGGCACGATTTGCGCCTTCAATGTCACTGCTGTTTTGCACGTGAGCGTTGCTTCAAAGGCTTGGAGGCGTTTGCCCGGATAATCCGCCATAGCGGTGCTATCGAGTGCATCCGGCAAACTGATCGCCACCCAATTGTGGCCGGCATATTGCCCGGCAAGCACATCCACCTCGCCTTCTGCAGGTGTGGCTACATTCGCAGCCTGTTCGGCATCTTTGGCATAGATAGTGAGCGAATCGGAAGCGATATGCATCACGGTGAGGTGGTTGGGTTTCAGTTCATAGTCGTAGCCCTCGGGGATACGGTCGTTGGTGAGCAGTTGTGCCAAGGTGTAGGAGGGTGTTTGTTCATCGAGCACTCGGAGCACATTGGCGCGCAGCACGCCACCATTTTTGCGGGCTTGCACCAGTAAATCGTACACATGGCCATGCACGAGTTGAGAGGTGCTGCCATCGAAAGTGTAGAATAGCGTATTCATTTTGCCATCGAATTGCGGATGGCCAAAATCGGCAGCCACAAACGGCATTTCAAATTGCTTGGCGGAAGCGTTCCATATAGCGCAACGCACGGTGTCGATTTCCATAGGTTTGGGTTTCACGAAGAAATAGTTCACCGAATCCACCGTTTGCGAGCCTACATAGTTGGCGGGCAAGAAATTATTGATTCGAGTGCGCGTACACACCTCATCGAAGCCGGGTATGTCCATCACTTCCATCTCGGGCGACTCCTTCGAGAGGAAATAGCCCGACACATCGGTGAGATAGCGGCCTATGTATTCCTCGGCAATTTCTTCTTGCATAGGTTCCATCAAATTAATTGCCAACCAATTGCTTTGGTCGATTTTTTCGTCTTGATACACCTTTTGCCCTGCCGCAGGTTCGTCGGGGTGGGCATACAAGCCATCGTCGCGGGTGTAGATGGTCATATAGTCGGGCGAGAAGCCCATCACGGCGAGGGTGTTGTCTTTGATGGGGAAGGCATAGCCCTCGATTTCGGCATCACAATTGAGCAATTTGGCGAGGGTGAACTCGGTGTGGGTAACGTTGAGCACCTCGAGCACATAACATTCCGTGTTGCCGGCTTTGCTCATCACCACCAAATCGCACACATCGCCCTCGGCAAAGGTGGGCTTGGTGCCGTGGAATTTGGTGTAGTCGGGCTTCACGCTACCGCTAAAGTGGGGATAACCATATTCAGCGGAGAAGTATGGCATGGTGAAAGTGGCGCGCGAGCTGTTCCACATAGCGTAGCGAATGGTGTCCACTTCCATGGGTTTGGGCTTCACGAAGAAATAGTTTACGGTGTCCACTTTCTGCGAGCCGTAGAAGTTGGCTATGATATAGTTGTTGATTTTCTGTGTGGTGTCGGCATCGCAGGGTGTGGGATTTGCGGAGCAGCGCATTTCCGGATTTTTGACATTGGAAATCACGCCCTTCACTCCGGCGAGCTTTTTACCCGAATACTGTGTGCGCACATCCACCGTGTCGGGCAGCGAAAGGAGCATCCAGTTGCTCTGGTCGTAGGGTGCGCCGTGGAGCACATCGGTTTGTCCTTCAGCCGGATAAGAGGGCTGCGCATATTGATTATCGTCTTTCACAAAGAGTTGGTTGGTGGTTTCATCCACACGCATCACCACCAAAGTGCTGTCGGCAATTTGGCAAGTCATTCCCTCCTTGAAGTACGCATTGTTCACGATTTCGGCGAGGGTAAAATGGATGTCGCGCGGGTTCCATGCCGTGAGCGGATACAAGCGACTGGCTCCCTCATCGGTGTGTTGTGTGAGGGCGATGATATCGTACACCGTGTTGTCGACCAATGCTGTGGAATCGCCTTCAAAGAGCGACAAATCGGCTTCCACATCCGCCACAAAAGGCATCATTCCGAATGCATCGGCGTGAAGCGGTGTGTGGATTTTTTTCTCTAATCCGTTCCACATGGCATTGTGGATGGTGTCGATTTCCATAGGTTTGGGCCGAATGAAGAAATAGCGCACGGAGTCCAATTCTTGCGAACCTTGCAAATTGGCGGGAATGAAGGCATTGAGCACCACAGTGGTGTCGGTTTCTGCCATTTCGGGCATAGCAAAAAGTTGGAATTCGGGGTTGGATTTATTTTTCAGCAAACCGCGGAATTTTTTCACAAATTTGCCCGGATAAGCTGCCTTTTGACTTTCGCTTAACGGCGCAGGCAATTGCAGGGCTGCCCAGTGACTCTGGTCGAAATCGCGTGCCAGAATATCCACTTGTGTGGAATCGGGCACTTGACGCGGAACAAAGGCATTGGCATCTTTCACATAGAGGGTGGCGCCGGATGCCGACACCCACATCACGCGCAGCGTGGTATCGGCTATCACATAACTGTAGTCTTGCTTGAATTGCGGGGTGGTGAGCACCTCGGCGAGGGTGTTTTCCGACACACTTTCGCTGAGGATTTCGAGCGGACAAATCAGCGGTTCGCCGGCTTCGTTGTAGCGGGTGAGTGTCACAAAGTCGTAGGCGGAATTCACCACAAACATATCGGAGGGCTTTTCTAAATAAGAGAAATCCACATCCACCGCGGCTTGCAACGCCTCGGTGAAAGTGTCTGCCATCTCTATTTTGCCGGAGTTGGCATTCCAGAAAGCACCGCGAATGGTGTCCACTTCCATGGGTTTGGGTTTCACGAAGAAATAATTCACGGTGTCGGCTTGCTGTGAGCCGTGATAGTTGGCAGCCACAAAGGTGTTGAACGTCGGCGGCTCGGCAGTTGCGGTGTCGGCAACGGCAGGCATACGGTCGGCGATGATTTCAAAGTTCGTTTTGTTCGCAAGCATACCGGCCACATTTTTCAGCCGCTTGCCCGGCATTTGCTTCATTTGTGCCGAATCCAAAGGCTGTGGCAGGCGAATGAGTGCCCAGTTGCTCTGGTCGTATGCCACCGAGTCGGGCATCAGCCCTTTTTCTTTGACGTAGTCCACTTGCCCGTCGGCAATGGTGTCGGGGTGGGCGTAGGTGGATGCGTCTTTGGCATAAATCGTTTTGCCGTCGGCCGACACACGCATGCAAGTGAGGGTGCTGTCGGTGATGGTGTAGTAGCGATTTTCTTGCAAACGAGGGCTGTTGAGTATGTCGGTCAGCAAGAAGGGAAATTCGGGAAATCCGCCAAGCGCATTAATTTTGCCGCATCCGAAGTGCCCGGGATGCTGCCGAACTTGCTCGTCGGCAAATGCACTGCGGGCAATAATATCTCTCACATCGTTCACTTTGAGCGAAGGATTGGCTTGCATCCACAGCGCCACAATACCTGCCACCGTGGGCGCCGACATCGACGTGCCCGTCAGCACGCCCCAATAGTCGGTGCGATTGGTGAAGGGATTGTCTTCGGTGTAAACGGTGTAGGTGGAGGCTTTGGTTAAAAAGTTATATCCATTGAAGGCGCTCGTCACTGTGTAGCCCGGAGCGGTCACAAAGGGATAGGATTTGCCATTGGGAGCAATGCCGTAGCTCGAGGTATAGTAGATGGAGCCTTCCTGAACCGACGACGAGGAAATCACATCGCCGCTGAGTGTGGTGTAGGAGTTGCGTGCCACATAGTTGCCCACCGAAATGGTGTGCTCGCCGGTGGCATTATCATTGATGGAACAAGAGTCGTTGCCTGCCTCAAATTTGTAGTTGCCCACCGGGGCATGCCATGCAAATTCGTTGTCGGAAATCATCCAAGCATCAAATTCCACGCCATTGGAGCCATAAAATTGCACGCCCACTTTATAGGCTTTCACCGAAGAATCAAGGGGCTTGAGTTGCACCTCGGTATACAAGTTGGAGTGGCCATTGCTTTCGGTGGTGACCCACACCCCTATCTTACCGGAAAAATATTGGGTAAGGAAGGCGTTGTGGCCTTTTTTGGATTCCGTACCCGGACCAATGTAATGGTAGGTGTAGGAGCGCATGATGCCGGTTTCGTAGAACAAGGAATTGTCGTCGGGGTCAATAAGCACGAATTTCACACCCACCACCGAACGACTCCGACTCCACACATCGAAGGCAAAATTGGAGGTGTAGGTGGTCGATGTGTTGGGGATGTAGGTGCCAAATGTGGGTGAGGTGTAGGCGCTCGACGTGGTGAATTTGTGGTGCAGACTGCCACGTCGCCCACCATAATTACCTGCCGAGAGGCAAATCACGGCATCGTTTTCGCCCACTTCGTCGTAAATTTTGCAAATATTGCTTGTGCCGTCGTGAGGGCCTTTGCGCTTGCCGATGCTCACACTTATCACACATGGTTTGCCCACACTTTTGGCATAATTCACTATGTATTTCAAACTGTTGGCGATATTCACGTCGGTGGCGTTGTTCGACATGGCGCACATCACGATATCCGCCTCCGGCGCCATACCCACATAAGCCCCATGTGACGAACCTACACCAATACACGCCGTGTGCGTGCCGTGGGTACTCGCATCGTAGTCGTTGGTGAGCGTGGCAATGGCGGTGGAATCGAATTCCGTGCCGGGCAGCACCGTGCCGTCGATGGCCACTTTCGTGCCTTCTTCGCTTTTGGGCATATACAGACGCTTGATGCGCGTATGGCCTAAAGAATCTTGAAATGCTGCATGGTTGAAATCAATGCCACTGTCGATAATGCCAAACACCACGCCCTTGCCGGTGTAGTTGGCTGGCAAACCGTGGCGCAGGCCTTCTGCCGCCAAATTCACTGCCGTGGCGCTACGCGTGGAATCCAAGTCGGCTTCCATAGCTTCGGCAATGGAGATGCGCTCCACCTCCTCGAGGGAGGCAATGGCTTCAATTTGCTGATAAGGCACACGGGCGGTGACAATGCCGGAAAAGCGCGCACTGATTTTTGCGCCTAATGCCTCAATGCCGGCGGTGGCATACGCATCTGTCAGCGCAATAAACACATCCACATATTCCTGGGAGCCCACCTGAGCCACTGCAGCTTGATGCTTACGGTCGGTGATGCCGGAAGCGCGATTGGAAAGATACGCCTGAGTGGACACCGACAACTTATCATTAGCCCAACTATGCATTAAAGTGCCCAAACACAGCACTATGGTAAGAAAAAATCTACGGTTCATCTGTATGAGATATGGTTCATCTGTATGAGAAGTTACTACAATTTCAACCTACAAAGTAACAAATTTTCAACCAAAACCACAAATAAAAACAGCAGAGAAATCATAAAGATTATAAGTTCTTGCATAGTTACGAAATCATTGCTATCTTTGCAACGGAATCCCCCGAGTGTCCCTGTCGCATGACAAACTTCGGGGTTTAGTCTTTTTATTATAGGTCAGCTTCATCGAGTCGGCTTTTTTTGTTAATCCAATAATCACGGATCAGTAGAAAATTAGTGGGGGCAACCACACT